>JBNKGC010000018.1:0-52456 GCA_050289625.1 Polyangiaceae bacterium
GGCCGACGGGGCGCCAGACTCTCATTGGGGGACGACCGACGTTCGGGCGGTGGAGGCCGACCCGGCGCCGAGGCTTCGGGTGATGATGGCCTCGAGGGGAGGGAAGGTCGACCCGGACTCGACGCTCGTTCCGGCGACGAAGGCAGCGGCGGCCAACCGGGCGCCGACGGGCGCCCCGGAGACGACGGTCTCTCGGGGGCATGCGAGAGGTGCGCCGCCGAGACCGTCGGAGCGCGAGGCGGGCCGGGTTCGGTTGGCTTGGTCAGACCGAGCCGCACGCGCGCCGCAGCGCACTTGTCGCCGGCGGCGAACAAGACGAGATCGCGCGCCTCCGCATTTCCGTTGATCCAACGAAAGCGCGACGGTCCCGATGGCGCGAGCGGTTTGCCCGACAGGTTCGCCAGAGCTTCGAGCGCGGCGGTCAGGCTTCCGCTGCCGAGCAGAGCCGCCCGATTGCAGAGTTTTCGAGCCGCTTCGCCGAGGTGGCTGGCCTCGCCTCCCATCGAGCCAATCGCCTCGAGCGCGAGAACGGGGACGTCGTCGTCGTAACCCACGGTGGCGAGCCCGTGCTCGATTCGCTTGCGGGCCTGAGCCATCTTCGTCGGGTCGGCTCCGGACTTGAAGTTTGGGGCGAAGATGACGAGCAGAGCGGCCAACATGGGCCAAGTGTCTTCGGAGCGGCTCCGAGCGAATGCCCCCGCGCCGACCTGCTGCAACTTGAGCGCGCGAAACAGGAGGAACTGCCTCGGTCCGCCGGGTAGCTCGGACAGTCCTGGTCCGACGAGCATCCGTCGAGGCGACGAACCTGCGGGAAGGGCGCGGGAACCCAGCGCTTCGGCCGAGTACACCTCGACGGGTCCCATTTTCACCGCATGCGCCATCGCCTGGATTTCTTGGAGCAGCGGTCCTTCGGCGAGGGGCTCCGCGCCCACCTCCGCCAGATCGACGGGGAAGGCCGCGTCGAGCGCCGCGCTGGTTTTTCTGAGAATGGCTCGCAGGGCGGACGAGAGACCCGCCGGCGCGAGGTTCTCTTCGAGCGAGACGTTCCCCGCTGCGACGCCGGCGCCGCCGAAGTTCTCTTCGTCGCCGAGAAAGGCCGCGCGGGCCGCCCGGGCCAGTTTGGCTTGGTCTGGGCTTTCCGTGAGCTCGGCGACCGTGGCGAGGGTTTCCAGAAGTCCAGCATCGATGGGGCCCGACGAAAGCTTTCGCCAAGCCTCCTTTCCGACGCGATCGACCATCATGCGGCGAGCGGCGTTTTCGCCACGCCGGTCCATGAACGCGGCCGTGTGCGCGACAACGAGCGGATCGAGCGGCCACGCCTTCCGGACGCGCTCGAGAGTGGCGAAAGCACGCTTCGGATCGCCGGCAAGTTTCTCGTACAGCTGCGCGAGGATCAGGGCGCCTTCGCGTTTCCCTTTGGGCGTGGATGCCAGCTGAATCAGCTTCGTCTGCAGAGAGGTTGCCTTGTCGGCGTCCCCCATCTTCGCGTAGGCCTTTACCAGCCGGGTGGCTGTATCGAGGTCGCTGGGGCGATGCTCGAAGACCTCTTCGTAGGCCTGCGCGGCCTGCTCCGGGCTGCCGAGGTGCCGGTAGAAGAGCTCCCCGAGAGCGAGGAGCACGTCGAAACGCCGTTCGTCGTCCCCCAAGTCGTCCAGTAGTCTCGTCCACGACCGTCGCGCGGCGACATGGTCGCCCACCAGGGTCGTGACTCGCGCGTGGGATTCGAGAGCTTCCGGGTGATGAGGCGCCATCTCGAGGGCGAGCTCGAGCGCTTCTCGCTGTTTTTCGAGTTCCTCCGTCGCCGCGTAGGCGCTTGCGCGGGCCAGATGGAGCTCGAGTCTTTCCTCAGCCCTCGGAGTGTGTTCGAGGCGTCGATCGAGGAGCTTTGCGAGCGCTTTCGAATCGCTTTTCGCCTCGTAAATCGCGCGCAGCTCTTCGAAAGCCTCGGTATTGCTCGGCGTGCATTCGAGTGCACGCTCGAGCGCTTGAAGCGCCCGCGTCTCGCCACCGTCTTGGGTCTTCCAGAGCTGTCCCGCTCGGAGCCACGCTGAAGCGGCGTGCTCCGGGACCTTGCAGGCTCCTGCGATGGCCTCTTCCGCTTCGGCGGTGGCACGCGGACCGTCGGCTTGTGCGATCAAGCTGCGTGCGAGAAGGAGGGTCGTGAGGTGCGAGCTTTGAGCGCTCTCCGCCAACTTCACGAGCTCGGTGGCTTCGTCGGTTCGGCCCAGGCGGGCGGCCGCTTCGGCCGCGCGCCGTAACGTTGCCCCCTCGTCGGACGGGTTCTTTGCTCGCGCGGCCAGCGCGCGCTCGACGCGAAGGGTGAGCTCGTCGTCCTTTTGATCGCGCGCGAGCGCTTGCAGAGCTCGAAGTGCCGTAAGCGGCGCGGTGGTGTCGCCCTCCACCCCCAGCAGGGGCTCGAACCACTTTCGCGCCCCTCGCAAGTCCATGCGGGCCACCAGGGTCGCCCCCAGGAGCGTCTGGTACGCTGCGGCGTCGCTCGACGGCAGGCGTCCAGCGAGTCGCTCGGCCACCGAGCGCCACTCCTTCGTGCGTCCGGAGGCCAGGAGTTGGTATTCGAGTCGTCGAAGGGCCGGGAGGTGCTCGGGATCCACCTCGATGATCGCCCGCTGCCACAGCAGAGCGCTTCCCGTGTCGCCGCGCGCCTCGTCAGCGGCTGCGAGGCGCTCGAACGCCTCCACCTGCTCGCGAGGGTCGTCACTCGCTCTGGCGCGCTCGAGCAATCCTTCTCCCACGCGCGCCGCGTTCTTGCCGAGAAACTCGAACCGCTCGGCGAGTGCTTCGGCAAGGGGGCTGTCGGAAGCTTCGGCCAAGCGTCGCGCGGCCCGAGCGACTCCGTCGAGCTCGTCAGCTTCCCAATAGGCGAGCAGGGCCTCTGCTCCCAAGAATGCGGATTCTTCGCGGGATGCTGGCGTTGCGGCCATTCGGTGGTTTGCGCGTACAGCCGCTCCTGCGTGAGCGAGGCTCTCGGCGAACTCCTGCAAGGTGAGATCGTTCGGATGTTCGTTGGCGATGTCTCGAACGAGCGCGCTCGCCTTCGCTCGATTCGCGGTTCCGAGGGCGATGGCGTGGCGCAGGGTCGCGAGCGTGCGTTCTTCCCCTTCGGTGTCCCGCGCGCTGATTCGTTCGAGCCAGCCCGTGCGCGCATCTACGTCACCGGAGCGTGCCGCAAAAGAGGCACCGAGGTCCGACAAGAAGCGGAGCTCTGGCGCTTCATCGGCGGCTTGGTCGAGCAGTTCCTGCGCTCGCCCGGAATCGGATACCAAAGCGGCTTCCAAGAGCAGGAGCGCCTTTTCCGTCGCGGATTCGGCGTGCGCCGCCGCCTCCACCAACAGCTCGCGCTCGCTGACGCCGCGGCTCGTCTCACATTCCGCTCGAACGAGCCAAAGCGAGCCGGGCTCTAGACTACGCGCGCGTGCATAGGTTTCGGTGGCCTGTTCGGTGAGGCCGAAAGCTTCGCTCGAAAGCGCGATGGCAGGGAGCAGTTCGTTCCGATCCCAGAGCCGCGCTATCTCCAGGGCCTTTTCGACCACTCGGGGCGCGTCCCCTTGTTGGAGGGCGAGTTCGAGGCCCAAAGCGGTGGATAGGCGCTCTTCGCCACCACGCTCTTCGAGGAGCTCAACCGCCAAGGGCAGGTCTTCCTCCCGCTGCGCGGACGAGAGGGCCGTTCCCAATCGAGCAAGGGCTGCGTTGTGCGAAGTGTGGTCGTCCGGCTGAGCACGCTCCGGAGCCAATGCCACGGCGAGAGCTGGGTGTCCCTCTTTGCTGAGCGCGTCGATGTCGACGTCGGCGAGATCGATTTGGTCGCCCCCGAGCGACGACAGAATGATGCGCTCAGGAAGATCGAAGGTGCCCGATGCGGGATCAGCGGCATGCAGCGCGTGGCTCAGCGCTTCTCCATCCCCTTTCTCGATCGCACGGGCCGCCAACGTGCGGATCGCTGACCGAGATGGTGCGCGTTCCACCAATTTTCTCAGGAGGTCGATGCTCCGCTGCTTGCTGCCCGGGTCGACCGCAAAGAGCGCAGCGGCGACACGCAAGATGGGCTCCGCGGGGACGCCGAGCTCGGCGACTCGCGCGAGCGCTTGAGCCGCGCCAACCACGTCTCGTTGGCCCAAGTGGCGCCGAGCACGCTCCACCAGAGCGGCAACCGTCGCACCCTCCGCGTCGCGCGCATTGTGGAGCTCGGCGGTGCGCCGAGCCGCTTCGCAGAGTGGCGAACTCTCGGGGACGGGGACTAGGGCAGGGCTTTCGCCGGCCGCGAGCCGGTCGGCCAGCTTCGAGACGAGGGCTCGGAGGTCTTCGGGATTGGCTCGTAGGGCAAGGTCGAGTGCGCGACTTGCCCGGGCGTAGTCCGAAGCCCGGTAGCGCAGGACGTCCGACAGCAAGAACGCTGCATGGGCGCGTTCGCTCGCACTGGGAGACAGGCGAGCTTCCGTCTCCAGAGTCGATACGAGCGTCTCGTCGTCGCGGCCCGACAGGCTTCGCCACTGGGCGCTTGCGACGGTGAGCTTCGGTGCGGTGTTGGCGGCTTGTTTCGCGCAGTCGAGGGCGCGTCGCCGGTGCCCGGCTAGGGCCCATTGTTCGCTGGCGATGAGCAGCCCTTGGGCCTTGGCCAGAGCGGACGCCTCTTCCCGCGCGAGCCGCTCGAGGCGTTCGGCTCGCGCTGCTCGTTTGGGATCCATCCCGGGGGGGGAATCGACGAGGTCTGGCGCGGACGCGATCTCGAAGGACGCCGGAGGCGCGTTGGGACTCGCGAGAGGGAACGGCTCCACGATGGCTGGGCCCGCTGGATTGACAGATGGTGGTTTGCGAGTCCCGGGGACGTGGAATTCGTCCGGTTCGGGGCCGGCGTCCAGAAGAGCGTCGATCAGCGCGTCCTGGGTGACGAAGGGTTCCCCACGGTCTTCCACACCGGAGGTCGCCTCTTCGCCCTCGGAAAGCCCGTTTTCCGTGTCGTTTGCCGGATCGCTCATCGAATCGCCAGACCGAGCCGCCCTCGCAGCTGGAAGAAGTCGGAGGAGAAGGAAAACGCGAGGAGATCCCGGATGAAGGTTGCGCGAGCCTCGGGCTCGTCGTGGCCGGGAGCCAGGGCAGCGATCACCGCTGCCGGCTCGCCCACGCACACTGCGGCGACGCGCGCTGCGCTCATCTGGGCGCTGCGGCACCAATCTGCGAGGCCTTGCTCCTCGGCCGCAGCAGCACCCACGAGCTCAGGCAGCCAACTCTCAGCGTCTTCCGGAAGCACGCGCGCGAGACGCCGGCGATATTCGGCGGTGTGCGGGTTCTCGGGTACCGGGATCAGGATCTTGGCGAGCTGCCCAGCAGCGGACACGAGGGCCGCCGCTTCCGAAGCGCTTCGGGTGAGAACGGCCACCGTTCCCGTACTGAGGGCGAACAGGTGAGCGACGACGGCGGCGCGCTTCGCGGGGGACAGCGGACAGGTGACCTCCGTACCAAGCACCAGGGTGGGGAATTCGAGATGGAGACCACGGACCCCCGCGGGATCGTCTCCACCCACGTACAGCTCGAAATCGTCGAGGCCGAACGCTTGCGCCCACCGTGCGACCTCGCCCCGCAGTGGATGGTCGACGAAGGGATCGACCCGATCTCGAGGCGCGGCTCCCAGGGTCCCTACGTGGGGCTCGACTGCATCCGCGAACAGGCGGCTGAGCCGCTTTACGAGGGGAGCGTAGGCGGTGAGGAAGTTTGGTGCCGTCGCAGAGGCGAGCGCCTCCTCGTCCCACCGCTCGGTGGGGAAGGTGGGGGCGCGATGGGCCAGCTCCGCAAAGGATCGCCTCGACTTCACCGTGAGGGGGCGTTCCGTGGCGATGGCCCCGAGGGTGACGTATTGAATGTCCGCGGACGCATGGTGCTCGCAAAGCCATGCGAGGAGCCGCCGCCTGGAGTCGTCCGAAGGGTTTTCGGCCAGACGGGCGCGGCAGGCTTCGACGGCAGGGGCGAGCCACTCGTCGCGTTCGGACTCGGACAGGTTCGCCTGGATGACGACCGCGAGGGCGTCGGGGTCATCGGACTGCTCTCGGAGCAGAGCGCAGGCTGCGTCGAGGGCACCGCCTTCCGAGTGCAGCTGGTCCCTCTGGATGGCCAGCAGAATTCGAGCTGCCTCCGCGCGCCCTCCCGAGTCGGTTCGCTCTTCGATGAGGTGGGCGAAAGCCTGGGCGGCTTCGGGCCAACGCTTGGCCCTCGCTGCCGTACGAGCGATCCGTTCGGTGAGCGGAAAGGGAGTGAACCCGTGCTGAGCAAGCGAGACCAGGAGCGTTAGGGCGCGGGCCGGATCGTGAAGCCGTTGATCGTAGAGGTCGGCTGCGGCGAGGCCGCTCATCCAGCGCTGTTCCTCGGGAGCACCCTCGTGCTCGGCGATGCGTACCAGGGCCGGTGCCGCTCGATCCACTCGGTCGCTCTTGAGATGGAGTTCGGCGGACAAGGCCCATGCTCCCAAATGATCGTCCTGGAGCCGGACCAGGTCGTCGAGCGCTCGGACCGCACCGTCGCGATCGCCTTCGTTGCGAAGAAGGCGGGCCTTTTCCCAAAGCAGCTCCACCACGAGCTCCGGGGCGTCAACTGCGCCCAGGCGTCCGTCGATCAGCTCGAGCAAATGCGCGCGATCCCCTCGTTCGCGTACGACGCGGAACAGGCGCTCGAACGACGCGTTCCTGCCGAAGTCACGTGACAAGGCATGGCCAAAGGCTGCTTCCGCCAGCTCCGGTTGGTTCAGGGCTTCCTGATGGAGGATTCCGGCGCGTTCCCAAAGCTCAGCCGCGCGGTCGTCGGTCGGAACCAGACGCGCCAGCTCTGTGCATGCGTGAGCTTCGGTTGCTGCGTCATCGGCCTGGCGAGCTGCTTCGAGCAGGCACTCCCATCCCACGAGTCCCTCGGGGACAGCTTCGGTGACGGCGCGAAGCTCCCGAACGGCATCTGGTGCGTCACCCGTTTCGAGCAGGTTCAGCGCCGCCATGGCACGGAGGGTCGCGCGCATGCCGTCGTCACCCACCGCATCTTCGTTTACGTCTGCGGTTGCAATCGCGAGGGCCGAAAGGATTCTGGCTCGATGTTCGAGCGCTTCACCGGCGGTTGACGCCTCGAAGGCGGACCAGCGGGCGCTTGCCGTGCTCGGCTCGTCAGGGGGCGGGATGCTGCTCGCCCCATCGAGGCCGTGCAGCCTGGTCAGCAGTCGCGCGCTGGTCCGCAGTTCGGGTGCGTCGAGACGCTCGGCGAGGAGGTTGCGCGCTTCGACTTCCGCGACGACGTCCCCTTCGGACCGTGCGGCGACCAGCAAACCGAGTGCAGAATCTACGGTGGAGACGGTTTCGGACCAGCGCCGCGCGGTCGGGATCACTCGACGTTTCGCTTCGGGATCGGCGCCTCGGGCGGTGAGAACCGCGGCATGCGCAATCCCGCTGGCCGCCTCCGCGGTGAGGCAATCGGCGTCGATCAGAGCTTCGAGCGCCAGCTCGCGCTCCTCGTACGCCGTGGTGTCCGTGAGGAGGGCTCGGAGCCACAGCGCACCGGCCTCGTACGAGGTACCCAGGGGCTCGAGGGGTGTTTCGGAGCCCTGACGCAAGGCGTAGGCGGCGCGCTCGAGGTCCGCGAACCCTTCTCGGGACTCCGTTTCACTGGCCGCGAGGTCGTCCAAAATCGCGAGGTCATCGCGAGCGAGGGCGTGGCGCACCCAACCGAGGAGCGGTTCGGCCGCATCGGGGAGTCGCCTGGCCGCATTTTCGAGCTCTTCGAGGGCCTGAGCTTGGTGTCGGGCGCGGAAGTTCAACAGGGTCGCGCGCAGGTGCCAAGCGCAGGCCTGTGCGTCGTCGTCGAGCCCCTCGGCGGTTTGGCTGAGGACCCGCGCTGCCTCAGCGGGTCGGTCCGGGGTCAGCGCCGCGCTGAGGGCCGATGCGATCACCACGTCGTTCGGGGCTCGGTCGTGTAAAAGCACGAGCGCGCGCAGTGCGCCGTCTTCGTCGCCCGTGTCGAGGCGTCGCAGCACGCTCACGAGGGCGAGTTCGTCCGGGAGAGCGGATTCCTCGACACCCTCGGACAGCGCTCGGACGAACGCGTCCAGGTCCTCGGGGCTTCGATCGGGGGTGCCCTTCGCGTCGAGGAGGGGAAGGCAGTAGTTCCGGAGAAACGCCACGAGGAGTGGGTGAGAGTTGCTCTCCGCCAGCACTTCGAGACGAGAGCGAAGGCCGGAAGCACTTTTCGCCGCGGCCTGTGCGCGCAGGAGTTCGAGGTCGAGTGCGGTGCGATCGCTGCCGTCGACGTGCGCCCGGAGCTTCGAGGTGGCGTCCCCGTACCAATTGCGGTCTTCCGCATGCGCGGCGAGCAGTCTCGCGACGCGAGCGACGACCTCGGGCGAGAGGCCGGCTTCTTCGGCCCGCTGCAAGGCTTGGCGCGCCGCGCTCTGAGTTTCCGGAGCTTTCGCCAACAGGACCGCTGCGTGAAGCAGCCACCACCTTCCGTGCCGCCCGGCGTGCGCGCTGGTTTCGCGGAGCGCTTCGGCGAAGGCTTCGACTGACCCCCCTCGCTCCAGCTGGTCGAGTACCAGGGCGCGAGGATAAGGCGCGGTCTCGTCTGCGTGGAGTGCTGCTCGGACGGCCGTGAGCGCCCCCTCCACGTCACCTTTGTCGAGAGCGGCACGAGCGACGCGCATTTTCAGGGCGGCCGCGACTCGACCCGTCGCTCCGGCGCACAGTTCGTCTTCGATGAACCGAACCGGATCGCCCGTACCGGGGCGCCCTTCGACGCTGCGAAGGCGAGCGAGGCGCAGGAGGAGGTCTCCCGGAACGAGCTCGGAAGCCCCGTCGAGGAGGCGAGCCTGCTCGACGAGATCGCCGACCCGGCGTTTGCATTCGGCGGCGCGCAAAAGTTCGAGTGCCGCGTGGTGGCGCGTGGCGAGGGCGCGGGGCACTCCAGTCGCCTCGGCCGTTTCCTCGTCGGCATGGGACTGCAAGAGGAGCCGCGCCACACGCTCCATGGCATCGGCGGCCTCGGGAAGGTGGTCGCCTTGCAGCGCAGCTCCCTCGAGGGCGCGCAACGTGCGGTAGCTCGTCGCATCGTCCAGGGCTTGGTTCAAAAGCGACAGGGCGGCGGGAGTGTCACCGGCTGCTGCCCGCTGGCGTGCGCAGTCCGCAAGCAGCTCGGCGCGCCAGGCCGCGTCGTTCGCCAACCCGGCGCGGCCGATCAGGGCGCGTTCACGAAGATCGGCATCGCCCAACTCGGCCGCGACCACCTCGAGCGCTAGCCACGCAGTCGAATCGTCGGGCAGTTCAGCGAGACCTTGCTCGAGGGAATCCCGAGCGCCGGTCAAGTCCCCTGACTCCGAGCGGTTTAGCGCGACCTCGAGCGCCGCCCGGCTCTTCTCTTCGGGGAAACGAGCCAGCCTCGTCAGGCGAGAAAGCAGCTTGCCGAGATTCTTTTCGGAGCGCCTGCGCCGAGCGATCCCGATGAGGGATTCGAGGGGTTCGGCCAGCGTTGGATCGGCATTGGTCGCTGCGAGCTCGTCCCGCGCGGCGGCCGCGAGGTCGCCCGTGAGCTCGTGGAGGGAAGCCACCTCGTGCAGGAGGCTGGCACGAGCTGTCGCTCCGTCGGTTGCGTCCTGTTCCCGGCGGAGCGAGGTGGCGAGCGCCTCCACGTCACCTCGCGTGGGCGTCTTGTGAGCTGCTACGGAAGGGAATGGTTCGAAGCGCACCGCCATACGCGAAGCCTGACGAGATCCGGCGATGTTTCTCCGGATTCCAGTCTTCGGTGACTTTAGGAAAGGGAGGGGGTCCTGCCTAGACCGCCGATGACTTTGCCCGGAGGGGGGCCGCCGAAAACGGCGTCCTGGTCCGTTGGGAGGGGGCGATTTGCGTCAGCCCGGCGTGGGTGCGCTTCCGGAATCGGGCTCAGGTCGCTCGTGCGCTCGATCTCATCTTCGGCGATGGCCCAACCAGAGGTCGCCGGCGCCTGCGAGTCGGCCGCGATCACTTGATCCGGCGCACGACCCAGTAGCCCCGCGGGGTGGGGACCGGTTCGGCGCTCGTGGTGCCGGCTGCCAGCGTGAACAATGCGTACTCGACGCTCGGCTCGAGGATCCCCCGCGGCACTCCACCGGCGTTCGAGGTCGAGCCTCGATCGCCTTTCTCGACCGCTTTGGTGAAGTCCGTTTGCGCTAGTGCGACTACGCCTTTGGCGAGCTCAAAGGCTTCCTCCTTCGTGCGGCTGCCCGAGGGGGCTCCCTGGGCACCGTCGAACTGAAAGAGCACCACCCCGAAGGTCACCCTGCGGGGAGCTGAGGCAGGGAGAGGAGGCACGGGGCTGCCGTCGGGCATCCGATCGTAGCCGTGCGCGGGAGGGGGAGGTTGGACCGCTTCGACGAGCTCAGCCTGCTCGGGCTCCGGTTCGGGCTTTGGCTCGGGAGTCTCGGGGACCGTCGCGGAAGTCGCAGCGACCGGCTCCTCGGAAGGGGGCGCCGACGGCTCCATGGCGAAGACGGCCACGACGGCACCCAAGAGCAACACAGCCAGTACGGTGGGGGTCCAGCTTCTCATGTCGGGGTCGCGCCTACCATGAAGTCGGCACGGAGAGAGCCCCGAAACGACCCCCTATCGAAATCTTCCGCTCGAAATCACACGCCGCCGAAAGAGCTGCTAAATGTCGGACTCCTCATGTTCGAAGTCGAATGCCCGAGCTGCAAAGCAGGCTATCAGGTCGACGAGCGCCGCGTTCCTCCGAACGGCCTGAAGATGCGCTGTCCCAAGTGCGGCGAGTCCTTTCCGGTTCATGCTCCCGGCGTGGGCGGTGACGAGCTCGTCTTGGGTGCGGCGCTTGGTTTGGCCGGCGAAGCTGGCCGGTCGACGATGATTGGAGTTGCTCCCCAGAAAGCAGCGCCGCCCGCGGCTCCAGCCCGCGCTCCCAACGCCAAGCTTGGCAAATCGACGATGATCGGGGTGGCTCCCGCGGCCGATGCCCCGGCGCCGCCAGCGGGTCCTCCGCGCCCAGCGTCACCTCGCCCGGCAGGCGGTGCGCCGCGGCCTCCACGCACTCGCGGGGCCGATGCTTCGCCGCCGCGACCGAGCGGTGGCGAGGCTGCGCCCCCACGGCCGAGCGCCGGCAAGGCTCCACCGACCGTTTCGGGGGCCAAACGTCCGCCACCTCCGCGTCGCGAAGCCACGGGACTCGAGCTCGACCTTCCGTCCCCGGTCAAACCTCCCGCTGCGGACGTCGACCTGGACGAAATCGATCTCGAAGCGGACCTTCCCGCTGCAAGCGGAGGGAGGGGTTTCTCTTTGGCCCGCTCATCGGAGGCCGATGACGACGAACCCGACTTGCCTTCGCCCGTCGACGACTCTGCGGAGGAATTGGAACTACCTTTGGTCTCGAGCGCGTCTTACTTCGCGCCGCCTACAGCGAAGCCCAAGCGACGCGTTTCCACCGAGCCACCCCAGGAGATCGATCTCCCGTCGATTCCCCCGTCGCCTGGCGCGGCGGCGGGCGCAGATCAGGTGGATTTGCCCGCCCCCATCGAGGACGACCTGCCGGCGCCCGCCGTGCCAGATCTCCCATCGGTCACTGCGGAGCTGCCTGATTTGACTTCGGATCTGCCCGAAGCAGCCAGCGACCTGCCGGATCTTTCTGCAGATCTTCCCGCACCCACTGCCGACCTCCCGAACCCAGCTTCCATTCTCCCGATCGTAGGGGCGGGACTTCCCGAGCGGGGGGGTGACCTTCCGGAACCTCTGGCAGGGTTCCCGGACAGGGAGGTCGCCTTCCCCCCGGCGCGGGACTCGTTCCCTCCCGAGTCGCAGGACCTCGAGGCGAAAGGGTTCGGATTTTCCTCGGCGCCTCCCGGGGGAGACGAGGTTTTTTCGGGGAGGCCCCTCGATCTGACGGGAGCCCCACCCCCGCCCACCTCCGAGGATTCCCTCGAGGCCTCGCTCGGGGGGGCGGCAGCGTCCGGAGCGCCTCCCGCGTTCGGCGAAGTCGACTTGACAGGGGGCTCTCCGTCCGTCGGATTCACTGGCAGAGAAACCGAAGCTGAGATCCCTTCGGATGACGACGAGTTTGATGGGTTCCCGACGGACGAGGCGGCCGCGAAGGCTCGATCCGGGGATACTGCTGGGGGCGGGGAAGGTTACGGCGAAGTCGCCCTGGACTCGGGGGTCGAGTCCTCGGAAGTCTCCCTCGATGACGACGCTCCGCGCTATGCGCCGGCGCCGACCGGCTCGGTGAGCGGCGCCGCAGCGGCAGCGCACGCCCCGGTTAGTCGGGGCGCTCAGGACGTAGAGGTCGCGGTTCTACCCAAGGAAAAGAAGCACTTTTCCAATACCGCCAAAGTGGGAGCCGCTGCGGCAGTCATTTTGGCCGTCGGTGGTGGAGCTCTGTCGTTGCTGCCAGACGTCGGCCCGTACGGCTCGTACATCGTCATCGACACCTTGAAGGCCGAAGAATACCAAAGCACGGCTGAGGAGGTTCGAAGCGAAGCTGCCGAGCTTTGGGCGAGCGATGTGGCAGCCAAGGCTGATCAAGCTTTTCTTCGTGCTGATGCCGCGCACCGGGCATCGCCTCGGTACGCACCGCTCAAGGCATATGTCGCGTACCTAGCGTTCGCTCGACAGATCCGATTCGGACCCGATCCGAGGTCGCTGGCGCGCGGCAAGGTGCTCCTGGATGCCATGGAGGAGCTCGGTCCCGACCAGGTCGCGCACCTGCGCCTCGCTCGCGTGGCTCGCGATGCTGCCGAAGGCAAGTACCAGGGGGCCGTATCCCGCGCTCAGCAGATGCTCCGCAGCGAGAAGGGCAAACTCGACGTCGTGACGCTTGCCGGTGAGATCGCGCTCGCGACTGGTGACGCCAAGCTGGCTCTCGAAGCCTGGAGCCAAGCAGGGAAGCTGCAGGACTCTGCGCGCACAATGTTTGGTCTCGCTCGTGCGCAATCGCTGGCGGGCGACACCGAGGCCGCGGCGAAGTCGGCCGACGCTGCGCTTGCCAAGAGTCCTGACCACGTGGGAGCGCAACTCTTGCTGGCGGAAATCGGCATGGGCGACGTCAAGCAGGACGCGAAGCTCGTCGCTGGTCTCGAAAAGATCGCAGCCCCCGGGAGTGCCGCGAGCGCGGGGGAGCGAACCAAGGCTTTGGTGTTGCTGGGAGGCCTGCACATGGCGCGTTCACGTCTCGCTAGCGCCGAGAAGGCCTACACGGACGCGCTCGCTCTCGAGTCGAATTCGCTCGGAGCATTGCGCGGGCTCGGGGATGCCCTTTTCGCTGGCGGGCGTTTTGCGGAAGCCCTGGCTCGATACGAGGCGGCGGCGAAGGTGGATCCGCAGGACCTCGGAGCCCGTCTCGGTGTGGTCCGAGCGAAGCTGAGTCTCCAGGAGCTCGAAGACGCAGGGAAGCTACTCGAAGCTCTGAAGACGGAGTACCCGAAGTCGACCGCCGTGTCCTATTGGTTCGGCGCGGCGCGCGAAGCCGTGGGCGAGCGCGACAAGGCGTCCGAGGCGTACCAGAAAGCCGTTGACCTGGGCGAAGACGTGCCGGAGCTCGTCCAAGCATACGTGGGCTCCACGCGCCTTTTGGCCAAGCAAGGCAAAGGAAAGGAAGCGTTGAAGACGATCACCGCCGCGGTGGATCGGTTCCCCAAGCGCCCCGAGGTGTATCTGGCGTTGGGGGATCTCGCTGTGGCTCAGGGCGGCTACGAACGCGCGATCGCTCACTACGACAAGGCGATGGGGCTCGACCCTGCCAACGTCGGAACTCACTTCCGGCGCGGGGTGGCCCTACGCAAGGCGCGCCGTTTTGACGAAGCGCACGAGGAGTTCGACAGGGTCGCCAAAGAACAGAAGGAGTACCCCGGCCTGGCTCTCGAGCGCGGCTTGGCGTTCCAGGAGGCCGGTCGAGCCGAGGAGGCGCTCGCGGAGTACGAAGCTGCCTTGAAGGCGGCGCCCGACGACCTCGACATCATGCTGCGGGTCGGCTGCGGGAAGGCGTCCCAGGGTCAGACGAAGGAGGCCCTCGTCCTGCTCGACAAGGTCCTCGATGGTCGGGCCGGATCGCCCGAAGCCAATCATTGCAAGGGGCGCGCGTTGCTCATGGGCGACGGCGACATCAACGAGGCTCAGCGATTTCTTCAGCGAGCGGCGAGCCTCGACCAAACCCGCGCCGAGTATTTCCTCTACGTGGGTTGGGCGGCCAACCAGAAGAACGACTTCGCTCAGGCTGAAAAGAGCCTGAGTCAGGCGCTCGAGCTCGATCGAGGGTTGGCTGACGCGTACTGGCAGCGAGGAGTGCTGCGCGTGCGTCAGTCTGCGGTGATCGATGCGATCGCCGATCTCGAAAAGGCCCTGGAGCTGAAGCCGAGTCGCCACGAGGCCTACGCCGCGTTGGCGGAGGCCTACACCGGCCTCGGCAAAGAGCAGCAGGCCATGCAAAACTGGGAGAAGGCCGTTACCTCAGGGCCGACTGAGCCCGGATGGCACTACCAGTATGGCCGCCTGCTCTTGAACAATCGCGCTCGCCCGGCGGCCCGACAGCAGCTCGAAAAGGCCGTCGAGCAGGGAGAAAACCTGGAGCCGAAGCCCGCGTGGATTTGGGACGCTCATCGGCTGATGGCCATGGCCATCGGTCGCGATCGAAGCGCCATCCCCCACTGGGCGGCGTTCGTGAAGAACGCGCCGAACAACTCTCCGTACCTCGAGGAAGCCGTTCGGGAGCTCGCGGCTCTCGGTGTCCGGGTCCGGTAATCGGTCCGGATTCGCGCCGCCCAGCTTACGGCGGTGACCAGCTCCGCAGCGGGTCATCGCTTTGGGTTCAGCTGATCGAGTGACAAAAAGAGCGAGAGCGTGTTCGCGGTCACGCGAACACGCTCCTCGATCGAGGGGATCCGACCCTCGATGCGACTTCGATCAGGTCGCCGGTTGGTTGACCTGGAAGTCGTAGGTGAAGGTCGCCATTCCGTCGTTGGCATCTGGCGGAGTGAGAGCCAGGCCATCGATCGTCTTGACGACACACTCGCCGAGGGGAGCCGGCGCGGTGGTTCCGTTCGGATCCAGCTTGGTGTCGACGATCTTTCCGGTTTCGGCTTCAACCTTGAAGTTCACCTGGACGGTGCCCCCGGCGGCCTTGTCGACCTTGAGCACCTCGTCGTAACAGGCTTGAAGCTCCGTCTGCTTCGTCAGGAGCAGCTCCTGCGTGGCGTCGCGGTACTTTTCGGCGCTGCGCGCGTGATACGAACAAGCGGTGCTGCCGAGCGCCGCCAGGGTGATGATCAGTGTGAGCTTTTTCATCCTTTGGTTCCTTTGCGGCGTTACTTGAGGCTCGGCTTCTTCTTCGTGGCGGCTTCGGAACCGGACACGGTCCGCTCCTCGACCACACGCTCTTTTCCGGTCGTCGGATCGATCTCGACCTTCTTCTGAGTGACATCCTGCTTCGTCACGTTGAATTCGACGCGACGATTCTTTTCGCGTCCCTGCTCCGTGTCGTTGCTGGCGATCGGCTTGTCGGCTCCGTACCCCTTGGCCGTGAGCATCTTCTCTGGGATGCCCTTCGACACGAGGTAGGCCCTCACCGCCTTGGCGCGGTCATCCGAGAGCCGTCGATTGAAGTCCGCGTTCCCTTCGGAGCTGGCGTGCCCCTCGATCGCGATCTCCTTGAGCTGCGGGTTCTTCTGGATGACGTCGACGATCTCGTTCAGGAGGCTGTGAGACTCTTCCTTGATGTTCGCCTTCGCGTGTTCGAACTGAATCTTCTCGGTGATCTCGATCTTGTTGTCGCGAAGCTCGACTCGCGGCTTCGGCTTGGGTGGCTCCGGCGCCGGGGGCGCGGGGGGGGCAGGAGGGTTGCCCGGGACGACCAGCGGGACCTGTCCCTGAAAGGTCTTCGGTCCGCACGCTGCGAGCGTCAGTGCGCCGCATGCCGCGAATGCCATCCAAGTGTGACGGCGAGAGTTGTTCATGATGACTCCCCTGATGGTTTTGTGTGAGCGATGCCCCCTCGGGCAAAGCGCTTGACCAGCGTTTTTTCACCTTTGCGGTCAGCGCGTCAAGCTCACGCTGGACCTCGGGTGGGAGGGAGCCCCGGGGTAGGCCTTGGTGATGTCCGCCTCGGGGTCCCTTCCATGGGCACAAAGAAAGGATTTCCTCTTTCGACGCAGCGAGCGGGGCGGGCATTCACTGCGAATGCCCGCATTTCGCGACGAAATAGAAAAGGATCGCGGAGTGGTACCCCTGCAGGGGGCTCCCGGGCCCCCCGTGCGCAACGGGTGCAGCGTCGCTGGACTTCCCGGATGCGGGACGCGGCGCCAACCGGAGTCTCTCCGTGCGGAAGACTGCTGGGTCTCTCCTCGCCTGGCGCCCGAGACTGGCTCCGGTCCGTCTCCGCGGGCTCAGCCGTCGATGAAGCTCTTGAGCTGCTTCGAGCGGCTCGGATGGCGGAGCTTGCGCAGCGCTTTGGCCTCGATCTGGCGAATGCGCTCACGTGTGACCTCGAAGTCCTGACCGACCTCCTCGAGGGTGTGGTCGCTCTTTTCTCCGATGCCAAAGCGCATGCGGAGAACCTTCTCCTCTCGGGGAGTCAGGGTCTTCAGAACCTTCCGCGTCTGATCGCTGAGGTTCATGTTGATCACGGCCTCGGCGGGGCTCACGACGCTCTTGTCCTCGATGAAGTCTCCGAGGTGGCTGTCTTCTTCTTCGCCGATGGGTGTCTCGAGGCTGATCGGCTCCTTCGCGATTTTCAGGACCTTGCGGACCTTGTCGAGCGGGAGCTCCATCTTCTCGGCCACTTCCTCGGGAGTCGGCTCGCGGCCGAGCTCTTGAACCAAGTAGCGGGAGGTACGGATCAGCTTGTTGATCGTTTCGATCATGTGGACCGGGATCCGAATCGTCCGAGCCTGATCTGCGATGGCGCGAGTAATCGCCTGGCGGATCCACCACGTGGCGTAGGTGCTGAACTTGTAGCCGCGGCGGTACTCGAACTTGTCGACCGCCTTCATCAGACCGATGTTTCCTTCCTGAATCAGGTCGAGAAACTGCAGCCCGCGGTTCGTATATTTCTTCGCGATCGACACGACCAAGCGCAGGTTGGCTTCCACTAGCTCGGCCTTCGCCTTTTCGGCGCGCCGCTCTCCCGCGCGAATCTCGCGGTAGGTCTGCATCATGTCGTCGATCGGAACTCGCATCTCGGCCTCGATGCGCTCGATGACGCGAGAGGATTCGACCAACTCGTCCGCCATCCGGTCGATGCGACGGACATCGATGCGAAGGTCTCCGGCGAAGTCGCGCGCCGCCTTTTGTGAACCGCGCGCCTCCTGAATTCGCTCGGCTAGCTGAGCTCGATCGCAACCCGCGAGACGTTCGAGGTCGCGGATCTTTTCGTCGGCGCGCTGTACTTGTTCGATCAGCCCTTTCAGGCGCGCTACGACCTGCTCGATGACGCGCTTGTTGAGGCGCATCTCCTTCAGCGTTTTGACGATGTCAGCGCGATGACCGGCTACGGCCTCGTCCAGGCGCTCGGCGGCAGCACCGTCGGCCGCTCGATACTGATCGACCGCCTCGTTCAACTTTTTCTCGATTCGCTTGACCTTGTCGATCAGGCGAATGACCCGACGGTCCGCTTCCTCTTCGTCGAACTCCTGCTCTTCGTCCTCGCCATCACGGACGATGTCCTTGACGCGAACCTTGTGGTGACGAAGGGCATCGCCGATGGCGATGATCTCGCGCACCGCCACGGGGCAATGCAGGGCGGCCTCGAGCACGGCGTCCTCGCCCTCTTCGATTCGCTTGGCGATTTCGACCTCGCCTTCGCGGGTGAGAAGCGCCACGCTTCCCATCTTGCGGAGGTACATTCGGACGGGATCGTTGCTCTTGTATTGATCGTCGTCCTTGGCCGCCGGCCGTGACGTGCTCGCGCTCTTCTTAGCTGTCGCCTTGGACTTGGCGCGCGCCTTCTTCAGCTCGGCTTCGGCCTCCGCTTCGTCATCCTCATCGGAGAAGGCCTGAGGCTCTTCCTCCAGAACCTCGATGTTCGCCTCTCCCAGCACCGAGAGCACTTCGTCCATCTTGTCGGCGTCGATGGTGTCCTCCGGCATCGCGTCGTGGACGTCGTCGTAGGTGAGGAAGCCCTTGCTCTTGCCGAGATCGATGAGCTCCTGTTGCTTGGCATCGACGGTTGCGGGCTTCTTGGCCGCAGACGTTTCGGATGAGGAGGCGGTCTTCTTGGTGGTGGTGGCCTTCGCAGACGCTTCGCCCTTGGCGGCGCCCGACGCCTTCTTGGACTTGGCCTGTGCGGCCTTCTTCCCCCCCCCTGTCGACTGCGCCTTCGCCGGCGTCGCCTTCTTCGTCGTCGAGCGCTGCGTCTTTTTTGCTACCACCAGGACCTCTTTTACAGACCGTGTCGCCGTTTGGCACGAAGTTGGGTTTGTAGCAGGAGGTCGAGCTCTTGGTCGAAGTCACCAGTTCGACGGGCCTGCTCCAGTTCTCCGAGCGCCTCTGACGTGAGTCGCGAGAGCTCGTATCGTTTCAGCTTGTTCACGTTTCCGAGCAGCTCGGCCTTGGCATCTTCCATCCTCGCATGCCGGGGTGCAGCCATGCGTTGCTCGGCGAACGGCTGGATGGACTCGGGCATCTTCGCAAGAGCAAGCTCCATGTCGAGGACGTTCCTGCCGCCGTGGCTCTGGCGAAGGGCGGCGAGGGCGGCGGCCAAGTCTCCTTCCACTTGTTCCGCGTAGGCCAGAACTTCCTCCGTGTCGAGTAGCTCAGGAAAGTCGAGCAGCGCGCCAACGATCTCGGCGGTGATGTCTTTCAGGCGGGCTCGGGAGCGTGCGCGTGCCGGTGCGTCGAGGGGAGCTCGCGTCATCTCCCGCCGCGCGGGGCGTTCGAGCGACGCCCGGACGGCGCTTTGAAGTGCGCGAAATGTGCGTGCATCGGCTACACCGAGTCGGCCGGCGATACGATCGGCGTGCTGTTCTGCCAGTGCTCGCACCGCCGGATCGTCCTCACTTGCTAGAAGCGCGGTGACTTCTTTCAGTTTCGCCGCACGCGCTTGGGGATCGGATCCAGCGAAGCTCTCGTCGAGCGCCTCTTCGATCAAGTGCTCCAACATTCCGCGCGCGGCCCGGACCACCGCCCGGATGCCTGCCTCTCCCTTTTCGCGGGAGAAGTCGTCGGGGTCGGTCCCCTGCGGCAGTGTCGCGACGCGTGCGGTGAGGCCTGCAGAGTGGGCAGGCTCGCGACTCGCGGCCACGGCCTTCTTGCCAGCGGCGTCGCCGTCGAAGAGGAACGTCACCGTTTGGGTGAACCGCCGGATTTGACGTCCCTGTTCTGCGGTAAACGCGGTGCCGAGGGGAGCGACCGCACCCGGGATGCCGCGAGCGTGGAGGCTTACGACGTCGAAGTTGCCCTCGACCAGCACGCAGGGCTCGCCGCCGCGCAGCGCAGTGCGGGCTTGATACAGACCAAACACCGTCTCGCGCTTCTTGTAGATCGGCGACTCCGGTGAGTTGATGTACTTGGCCGGCGGGTCGCCGTCGCGCGGAGGCGTCACCGGATCGAGTGTACGTCCGCTGAACGCCACGACCCGCCCTTGGAGATCGAGCACGGCGAACATCAGCCGGTGACGAAATCGATCGTAGTGCCCCGAGCCTTGGCGTCGCGGCGCGAGGAGCCCGACCTTTTCCGCTGCCGAGAGATCGAGCCCGACCCGGCGCAGGTATTGCACGAGTCCCTCCCAACCTTCGGGGGCGTACCCCACGCGAAACGCCTCGAGGATCGGCCGAGCGGGTCCGTCGTACGGGAGACCACGACGGTGCAACTCTTCGTGCGCGAAGCGGGAGTGCTCGTGGGAGGTGAGCATTTTCTCGAAGTAGACGGCCGCTGCTGCGTTCACGTCGAAGAGCGCCTGCTCTCGTCGTTTGGCAGCAGCCTGCTGTCGACGCTCCTGGTCGGACAGATCGTCGACGACCTCGATGTTGAGTCGCTCGGCCAGGCGGCGCACCGCTTCGGCGAATTCGAGTCCTTCGGTTTGTTGGACGTATTTGAGAGCGTCGCCGGACGCTCGACAGCCGAAGCAATAGTAGTAGCCGCGCTCGTCGTTGACGTGGAAGCTGGGGGTCTTTTCGTTGTGAAACGGGCAGAGGCCCACGAAGCTGCGTCCCCGCCGTTCGAGCTTCACGGATTCACCGATGAGCTCGACGATGTTCGTCTGCTGGCGGACGCGGTCGATGGTCTCCTGCGAAATCACGGGCGATTAGTGTCCTGAGTCTGCGATTCGCAGCAAAAGTTTTCGCGACGCCTTGGGGCGAGGGCCGCGAAAACTTCGCGAGAGGCCCACGTACGACTCGGGACACCCTTTGCTGGTCACACCAGGGGATAGCGCAATTCCCGGCCCCCCACAGCGGGGTGATCGTGGGGGGAGAGTCGGAGGAAGACGCACGTTCTTTCGCTGGCATTACTGAACGCGTGTGTGGTATTCTTCCCGTGTGGTCCGGCCCCGCTTGGACAACCCGGAAAGCCCTTGGGACTCCACCGTCGTCGAGTACTTCGGAGAGCCTCCGGAAGTCGCCCTCAGCACTTACGAGGACGATACCCGGAGCATTCTCTCCAGGAACGACAGTCCCGACCTCGGCTTTCGCTGGAGCGTGAACCCGTACCGAGGGTGCTTCCACGGCTGCGCCTACTGCTACGCGCGACCGACGCACGAGTACCTGGGCTTCGGGGCCGGAACGGACTTCGAGCGCAAGCTCGTGGTGAAGAGTCGGGCTCCTGAGCTCCTTCGGGACGCCTTCGCGAAACCGAGCTGGCGCGGAGAGCTCCTCCTCTTCAGCGGCAACACGGACTGCTACCAACCGTTGGAGGCGCGTCGGCAGCTCACGCGAAGTTGTTTGGAAGTGTGCCTGGAGCACCGGCAGCCCGTTCACGTCATCACGAAATCGCCTCTGGTCGAACGTGACTTGGATCTGCTCCGCGCGCTGCGCGACGTGGCGCGAGTGGGAGTGACCGTGAGCGTTCCCTTCATCGACACGGAGACGGCCCGTGCGATCGAGCCGTACGTCGCGACGCCCGATCGTCGATTCGAAACCATCCGCCGCTTGAGCGCGGCGGGTCTCTCGGTCACCGTGAACGTCGCCCCCGTGATCTACGGATTGAACGACGAGCAGGTGACCTCGATCCTCGAGCGGGCGCGCGATGCAGGAGCAACGCGCGCTGCCTACATCGCGCTGCGACTCCCCGGGAACGTCCGTCCGGTATTCGAGGGGCGCGTTCGCGAGACCTTGCCTCTACGCGCCGACCGAATCGTGGCGCGGACGCGCGAGGTGCGCGGCGGGAAGATGAACGACCCTCGCTTTGGCACCCGCATGCGGGGGGAGGGGCAGTACGCCGACGCGCTCGAGCGTCTGTTTCTCGTGACCGCGCGCCGCCTTGGTTACGAAACAGGTCCTCCCCAGTCTGTTCC
Organism: Polyangiaceae bacterium; assembly: GCA_050289625.1. GTDB lineage: Bacteria > Myxococcota_A > Polyangia > Polyangiales > Polyangiaceae > NIC37A-2. The sequence continues at coordinate 21,454 of JBNKGC010000018.1, forward strand.
GAATACGTTTCGGCGCGTCCGACGAGACGGGCAACTCTCGCTATTCGAGTGACATCGAAAATCGGAGCGGGGGGAGCTCCGTCGCGTATTCCGTTGCGGAGCGCGTGAAAATGGCAGCGGAGTCGCGATCGCGATGCGGGTCCATCGCACGGAGCACGAAAGTGGGGTGGTCGACAGCCCGGTCGTTCAGGGGTTGGCGGCGAGGCGTAGGCCGTCCAGACTCCAGCCGTTGGCAGGTGGAAGTCATCGTGCTACACGCCGCCGCGCTCCGCCCCAAAAGGCTCGTTGAATCGAGCCTGATGATGTTGCCCGATCTGATACCGAGCAGGGTACGAGCAGACATGAATCCCACCAAAGGTCGAGAGTCGTAACGATGGATCAAGCAGTCGCAGGTTCTGGTGGAAAGATCACGCAGGTCATCGGGCCCGTGGTCGACGTCGAGTTTCCCCCCGGGAAGCTCCCGAAGATCCTGAACGCCCTCACGGTGTCGAATGCGAACATCTCGGATGAGAAGGACAACCTCGTTCTCGAGGTGGCCCAGCATCTCGGTCAGGGTGTCGTGCGCGCCATCGCCATGGACTCGACCGAAGGACTGGTGCGGGGCGCCGACGTCAAGGACACCGGGCAGCCGATCGCGATGCCCGTGGGCCCCGAAACGCTCGGCCGCATCATGAACGTGGTTGGCAAGCCGGTGGACGAAGCGGGACCGGTCGAAGCCAAGCAGTACTGGCCGATTCACCGCCCAGCTCCGGCGTTCGTCGATCAGAGCACGAGCGTCGAGATCTTCGAGACGGGCATCAAGGTCGTCGACCTGCTCGCTCCGTACCGCAAGGGCGGCAAGATTGGCCTCTTCGGTGGTGCGGGCGTCGGCAAGACCGTGCTCATCATGGAGCTCATCAACAACGTGGCGAAGGCGCACGGCGGTGTGTCCGTGTTCGCCGGCGTCGGTGAGCGCACCCGCGAGGGCAACGAACTCATGATCGAGATGGACGAGTCCAAGCTCGAGACCGGTGAGAGCGTGCTCTCGAAGACTGCCCTCATTTACGGTCAGATGAACGAGCCTCCTGGGGCGCGTGCGCGCGTCGCCTTGAGCGCCCTGACCTGCGCCGAGTATTTCCGCGACGAGAGCGGTCAGGACGTGCTTTTGTTCGTCGACAACATTTTCCGATTCACCCAGGCCGGCTCCGAGGTGTCTGCGCTCCTCGGTCGCATGCCGAGCGCGGTGGGTTACCAGCCCACCTTGGCGACCGAGATGGGTGCTCTTCAGGAGCGCATCACCTCGACGAACAAGGGGTCGATTACCTCGGTCCAGGCCATCTACGTTCCGGCCGACGACCTCACCGACCCCGCTCCGGCGACGACCTTCGCCCACCTCGATGCCACGACGGTGCTCAGCCGGTCGATCGCCGAGCTCGGCATCTACCCGGCAGTCGACCCCCTCGACTCGACGAGCACCATGCTCGCTCGGGAAATCGTCGGTGACGAGCACTACGGCGTGGCTCGCCAGGTGCAGCAGACCCTTCAGAAGTACAAGGACCTGCAGGACATCATCGCCATTCTGGGCATGGACGAACTCAGCGAAGACGACAAGCTCGTCGTCGCTCGTGCCCGCAAGATCCAGCGCTTCCTGTCGCAGCCTTTCTTCGTGGCCAGTCAGTTCACGGGCTTGGCGGGCAAGTACGTTCCTCTGAAGGAGACGATTTCCGGGTTCCAGGAGATCCTTTCCGGTGCTCTCGACGACCTTCCGGAGCAGGCGTTTTACCTGGTCGGAAACATCGAAGAGGCCAAGGCGAAGGCCGAAGAGCTCAAGAAGGTTGCCTGAACTGGCGCTTCGCGGGTGCCCCTCCCGCGGCGCAGAATGAAGTAGAGGCTCGAGATCAATGGCGGCCACAATCGACTTTCAGATCGTCACCCCCGAAGGCGTGCAGCTGACGGAAAGCGTCGACGAGCTCACCGCGCCCAGCGTCAAGGGTGAGTTCGGCGTTCTTCCCGGGCACCGCCCGCTCTTGGCGGCGATGCGCACCGGAATCGTCACCTACAAGCAGGGTGAGAAGACCACGTCCGTGGCCGTCGGGCCCGGCTTCGCCAAGGTTGTCGACGATCAGGCGGTGCTCCTCACCGACAAGTTCATCCGCAAGGATGACGTAGACCCGGTGGTGGCTCGCAAGGACCTCAAGCAAGCCGACCAGGGACTCGATGCGCTCACCCCGGAGGGGAACGACAACGAGAGAGCCAAACTCATCGCGGACGTTCGTTGGGCGGCCGTGCGCTTGGAGCTCTACGGCGATCCTCCGCCGGCCACCCTCATCATCGACCGGGAAACGAACCTTCTCGGGCACGAAGACTACGCCCAGACCCTCGCCACGTCGGATCGGGAAGACGCTCACGTCGAGCACGAGGGTGCCGTCGAGACGGATTGAAAGCGCGAGCCCGGAGCCGCGTTGCGCCTACCCCAGTGGACGGTCACGGCGGCTGCGGGCGGGCGTTCTTCCAACGCGCCACTCTGCTTTTTTGCGACCATCGTCTGCGATGGTCGCTATAACCACGCGACGTGGCGATTGATCCCCCGAAGGTGCTGCTCGAACGCTTCGGCCTTCGACCGAAGCGTTCGTTTGGGCAGAACTTTCTGGCCGACAGTCACTTGGCCGGAAAAATTGCCGAGCTGGCGGCTGTCGACGCCGGAACTGAAGTCGTCGAGATCGGCGCGGGGCTCGGCGCTCTTACCGCCCAGCTGATCGAGCGCGTGCAGCGTGTCGTTGCGGTGGAGCGTGACCGCGATCTGGTGCCCGCGCTTCGCGAGATTTTTTCGAACGAGATCGCAGGTGGGCGCCTCGCCATCGCCGAAGCCGACGCCAAGGCGCTCGATCTGATGGCCTGCTTTTCGCCGGATGCCCAGTCACGAGTGATCTCGGGAAACCTTCCGTACCAGATTACGGGACCGCTCTTGGAGCGGGTCGCGCACCTCGGAGGACAGATCCGCCGCGGCGTTTTCTTGGTGCAGCGAGAGGTTGGCGATCGGATGGCGGCCCTCCCCGGCACACCCGAGTACGGTGGCCTGAGCGTTTTCCTTCAGGCGCAGTTCGAAGTCGAACGGGCCTTCGTCATCCGACGGGGCGCATTCTACCCCCAGCCCCGAGTGGACTCGGCCGTGGTGGTTCTCGATCCGCGCGAACGTCCGTTCGAGGAAACGGGAACGTTTCGCCGGGTGGTCAAGCTGGCCTTTGGCGCGCGGCGCAAGACTCTGCGAAACGCCTGGAAATCCTTGGGGACGCCCGAACAGCTCGCGGCTGCCGCCGAGGCTTCGGGCGTCGACCTCGACGCACGAGGCGAAACCCTGGGGGTGGAAGCCTTTGCGCGCATCGCGATTGCTCTGCCGCGAGGAGAAGCGGAAGAGTCGAAGGGGAAGGCCGACCGGTGAAGCATTTCCGGGCGGCGGCACTGCTTGTCGTCCTTTCCATCAGTGCCTGTCGCAAGGGTGGGGACGAGGGACGCCTCCTCCCACGCGCGGAACTCGGCGTGTTTTACGGCGGTCAGGTACAGGAGCGCATCGAAGTCGAGATGCCTCCGGACGTGGGAAGACCGACCATCGGCTTCCGACTCTCGTTCCCGGAACCCCTCACCGCACCAGCCACCGTCCGCTGGGAGGTCGACATGCCGGGACCGGCGCGCCGTCGTGTCACGCGGGTAGCCCAAGCAACCCTCGAACCTGGCCAAAGTCGCTTCGATCGCGTCATCGAGGTGCCTCGAAGTGCTTCGTTGGGCCTTTGGAACGTGCGCGTCCAAGTGGGGGACGAGCTCGCGATCGATCGGGCTCTCCTGCTCTTCGAACCCGGCAAGCGCTGAGGGGCTTCCACAGAACTTTCGAGATCGACCCCCGCGCGTAGTTTCAGGCGGGTCGCCGTATGGGGCCGCGACGCTGCGGGCTCATCGGGCGAGCTCCGCGCCGGGAAAGTTCCCTCTCGCCACGCCGTCGGGCGTGCTCCAGACGGAGCCGGAGCGCGTCGCGGACCAGGTCCGAGGCGGGGTCGTCGTCGCTTGGCAAAGCTTCGACGTGCGACAGGGAGCACCACCTGAGCTCCGTGCGCTTCTTGGGGAAGCGTTCGATGGCAGCGAGCAGGTCACCGCGGGACTCGAAGTCCGGAGGCCGCCCCCAAATGTACAGGATGCTCGGCCTCTTCTTCTCGCGTCCGAGCTGTTGGAGCAGCCGAGCCAACCGAAGCTCCGTGTGAGGGCGCTCGGCTTCGTTACGCGGTGGGCTCTGGATGCCGAACGACGCCAGGTAGTGCCGGAGCGATTGCTCTCGGCTCGAGGCAGCCTGAGGTCGAACGGGCGACGTCGGAGCCTTGCGGCGCACCCGTTCGGCCCGCCGCGCGATGCGCTCGATGTCGGAGGAGCGCACGTTCGACGCGGATCCTGGATCGAGGGGGCGCATGTGTTCGAGCACCCGCTCGGCGACGTCCGCTTCGTCCCAATCGCTCCGGTCTGCGTCGTTGCAAGCGGCGTCGAAGGCCAACGCTCCCATCAAGTTCGCCGCATGGGTGGCACCGCGATCGGGGGGAAGCCACTTGAGCACGCGCGCACCCACGACGGCGAGGCCGACGCGATCGCCTCGGGCCAAATGGCGCTCGATGACGGCGGCAGCGGCGTCCACGGCGAGATCCAGGGGGGCCCGGCCCGGCGCGCCGAACCAGTTCTCCACTGACGCGTCGAGGAGCACCCAGACGACGTCGCGCTCCTCGAGCTCGTTTTCGATGATCAACAGGCGCCCCCGTCTTGCGGAAGCCTTCCAAGCGATGTGTTTGAACGCGTCTCCCGGACGGTGCTCGCGCAGCTCGCGAAACTCGCTGCCGTCGCCAGCCAAAAGCCCGGGCTTGCCATCGGGCGCGCTCATGCGGCTGCGGCCGCCGCGCGCCGAACGCATCGCGGGTGCGAAGGGCGCAGGAAAGACTTCGACCACGTAAGGATTGGCGAAGGTGAGGGGGACTTCGAAGAGTCCCGGGCTGCCTCGCACTTCCAGGGAAAGCCCGTGAATCCCGTGACGACCCACGCGTGGAGCTCGGACGGTGACGTCGACACGCAGGCGTCCGGCGGCAGGGACCTCGGCTTCTTCCGGGGACACCGATACCTCGAGGTCGGGGGAGGCGACGACTCGCAATCCACCGTACCGTGCCGCCCGCGTGTCCCGATTTCGAATCTCCGCTCGCAAGTGAAAGGTGTCACCGCTCGCCACGCGCCGGGTGCGTTCGGGCTCACTCCACAACATCTCGAAGCCGGCCGCTCGGATCCGAGCGACTCCCACTTCCGTGACGGTCCGCGCGATGGCCACTCCGACGAGGAGCGCTCCCCCGTAGGCGACGGTGGCCGGGGAGGCGAGGAGCAGGCCGATCCCCACGGTGGCGAGGCCAGCCCAGGTCAGATCGCCGCAGGCGCGCGTGGGGTGAATTTGCACGGCCCCCACGATAACAAGGCTTGGAGAGGCATGTCCCCGGTCGCGGGCGCTCCGGGACGCATTTTCTACTGCAGCTTCGGGGTGTTTCGATCGCGACCTGCTTGTAGGCTCGCTACGCCTTCCCCAAGGGAGGCGGATGGATCCAAGAGGAAAGTGCGGCGACCAGGGCCAGGGAAATTCACCAGTGAAGGTGGCGCTACACGCTCTCGGGGTGCTCCCTTCGCCGCTGAAGCTCCGTCCGTGAGCCGTGCCAACTGCGCCTTGTGCCGCCTGCTCCCCTTACTTTGCGCTTTGTGGGTTCTCCTCGCCCAGGAAGCGACCGCGTTGGCGCAGCGCTCCGAGCTCGAGCAATCGGTAGTTCAAGAGGCTCTCGAACACTTCGGGTTCGAGCCCGAGCCCGCACCCGAAGGCAAGTGGGTGGAGGAGATCGAGATCTACGCCCTGGACGTGTTCGACGACCGCGACCCGGTGCCCAACTTCCTCAACATCTTTCATGCGACGTCTCACGAGGGGGTGATCCGAAGGGAGCTGCTCTTCGGCGTCGGTGATCGATACCACCAGCGTCGCATCGACGAGTCCGCGCGAAATCTCCGCGCCCTCCGTCAGCTGTCTCTCGTCGTCATCGTGCCTGCCCGCGGATCGAGACCGGACCGGGTGCGTGTCGTCGCCGTGGTGAAGGACGTGTGGAGCCTGCGCCTGAATACGAACTTCGCGGCAGGCGCTGGAGCTCTCGACTACCTGCTCGTGAACCCGAGCGAGGAGAACCTGGCGGGGACCCACACTTCGGTGGGGCTCTTGTACCTCTTGCAGCGCGATACCCAGTCGTTCGGCGCGAGGTTCATCTACCCGCGAATCGCCGGATCGCGCCTCCGCACCGCCGCGCAGGTCACGCTTGCGTTCAACCGCTTCACTGGCGCAGGCGAGGGCTCTTCGGGACAGTTTCTGTTCGAGCGGCCCTTGTTTTCGCAGTTCACCTCCTGGGCCTTTGCCACTCGTGTGGCCTGGTATCAGGCGATCACCCGACGCTACCTCGGCGGTGAAATCCGCAACTTCGGCGTCGAGGTGGCGCCGGGTGTCGTCGAGGAGATCCCCGAGGTGTACGACACGGATCGTCTCGCGGGCGAGTATCGGATCACTCGCTCCTATGGGCACTCGCTGAAGATGGATCTTACCGGGGGGATCGAAGCGGATCGACGGCGCTATCGCACGCAGGACCTCAGCGGATTTTCCCCCGACGCGATCCGAGCCTTCGAGACCGAGGTGCTTCCGGTGAGCGATGTGCGGATCAGTCCCTTCGTTCAGCTGCATTCTTACCGAACCGACTTTCTGCGCACGTGGAACCTCGAAGTCCTCAGCCTTCAAGAAGACTACCGCTTGGGACATGACGCGCTCTTGCGCGTCTATCCGGCAAGTTCTGCGCTGGGTTCGACCCGAACGTTGCTCGGCGTGCTTGCGACCCTCGGTTACACGGTGCCTCTCGGAGACGGCCTCGCGCGGGGGGTGGTGAGCTCGGACATCGTCGTCGCCAACGAATCGCGCAACGACGCGCTGATCTGGCTCCAAGGGCGTGTGGCCACCCCCTCTTTCGCGTTTGGTCGCCTGCTCCTCGATGGCCTCGTCGCGGACCGCTACCAGGACTACTTGAACTCACCCCCGTTCGTGCTCGGGGGGAACAATCGACTGCGCGGATACTTGGCCGACGAGTTTCAGGGGAGGGACGTCGCCGTGTTCAACGCCGAGTGGCGAACACGTTCGGTGGACATTCTGTCGGCGCAGATCGGCGCGGCAGCTTTCTACGACGTGGGAGACACTCCGGACTCGTTGGACGATCTCGAGCTGCGCCAGGGGGCGGGTATCGGTCTGCGGCTCTTGTTTCCACAAGCCGATCGCATCGTGGTGCGTGTCGATTGGGGTTTGCCGCTGAGCGGCGATCGGGACGTGTTGCCCGGCACGGTCTTCGCGACTTTCGGTCAAGCCTTCGCGATGCCTCTCGTGGTAGAGCCGAGTGTCACGACGGCGCTTTCGCCGTTTTGATTTCGAGCGAAGACTGGATGCTGTTTTCTAGCCTGTCGAGTGGGACCAAAACGGCTACGAAAGACCGCCCTGCTGCAAGTAACGCTCGTGTTTTCACGATCCCCTGGCGGTGATGTGCATCTGGTTGCGTCAGCCGATGTGGACTTGACTGGAAGTCGCGCACGCCTTGCGTCAAATTCTCGCCGTGTACTCAGCTGATCCACCCCGACGCTTCGCGCTTCGCCGGCTGCTCTACAGCGTAGCCCTGGCCGTGGCGTCGTCGGCACTCGGTGCCGCCGCAGGTGGATTCGGTGCGGCGATCGCCGTGATGCTTTCCTATCTGTTGGTCAGCCGTCGCTGGGCTACGTTGATTGCTGCCGAGCTCGGCGGCATCGTCGGTTGGCTGGGGCCGGATCCGAGCGAAGGGCGTTGGCTCTTGGTGGGGCTCGGAGCGCTGTCGTTGGCGCTCTTGGCAGGAATTCGGGAGTGGCGCGGCCGAGACGTTGGGCCCGAGGCTCGCGGTTGGGCTCTCATGGGCGGGTTGGTCGCGGTGGGAGTGGCGAACTACCTGCCGTTCGGAGACGCCCTCCCCGCTACGGCGTGGCTCGTCTTGTGCGGGTGGCTTCTCGCGAGCGCACTGGGCGTTCTGACCGAGGGCTTCGCACCCCTGGAGCGAACGACTCTCGCCCCCGACTCCTTCAAGGATCGTGCACTCGGTCGAGGAAGTGCGACGAGGAACCTGGTGGCGGCAGCTCTCGCGACAGGGGTCGACTTTGCGGTCTTCCACACGTTGCTCGCCTGGCTTTCGCCGCCTGCGGCAACCCTGATTGGCTGTCTGGTAGGCGGAGTCGTCAACTTCACGATTAACTGGCGGTGGGCGTTCGACAGCTCCGGATCGCTTTCGGGGGCGGCGATGCGTTACGTCTGGGTGAGCGGCGCCAGCGCCGCCTTGAACAGCGGAGCGATGGCGCTGGCTTTGTTGGATCCCTCGGTCTCTCCCGTGGCGGCCTGGATCGTAGCGCGAGCCCTGGGTTCGCTCGGATGGAACTATCCGATGCAACGCGATCACGTCTTTGCGCACGCGCGAACTCGCTGATGATGCACGCGCCGACGACGGTGGCGGTTCCAGTGGGAACCCTCCGCGTCGAGTGCCGAATCGCCAGCAGAGGCGCTCAGACCGCTCTCGTGGACTTCTGGTACGACACGCGCGCGAGTGCGTCTTCGACCACCGCCATGCGCGCTCCGGAGTCGTTTTCCAGCTCGGGGACCAAGATCAACCGGTGAGCGAGCACCGCGCGGCTCACCGAGCGCACGTCGTCGGGGGTGGCGAAGGGGCGCCCTTCGAGCACGGCCCGGGCCTTCGAAGCTTGGAGCAGCGCGAGAGAAGCGCGCGGACTTGCTCCCAGCAAGACCCGCGAATGACTGCGAGTGAATCGACAGAGAGCCACGGCGTAGTACCGCACGTCGTCTTCCACGTGGACGCGTGAGGTAATCGCCTGAAGGCTCCGCAGGTCGGTCGGTTCGATGACGGCTTGGGGCTCGGGAGCATCCACGCCGTGGGTCCTCAGCATGGCCACTTCGGCGCCTTCCTCCGGGTACCCCATGACGAGACGGACCAGGAATCGATCGATCTGGGCTTCGGGTAGCGGGTAGGTCCCTTCGAGATCGATGGGGTTTTGGGTCGCGACGACCAGGAACGGATCGGGAAGCTCCTGGCGTTCTCCCTCGATGGTCACCTGCCGCTCCTGCATCGCTTCCAGCAAAGCGGACTGGGTCTTGGCGGGAGCGCGATTGATCTCGTCGGCGAGGACGATGTTGGCGAAGACCGGACCTGCCCGAAGGGAAAAGGCACCCGTGCGCGGATCGAGGACGTAGGTGCCGGTGATGTCGGCTGGGAGCAGGTCCGGCGTGAACTGAATGCGCCGCACGGAGCAGTCGAGCGACTTGGCGAACGCCTTGGCGAGGGTCGTCTTCGCGACTCCAGGCACTCCTTCCAGAAGCACGTGGCCCCGGGCCAACAGGGCGACGAGGAGGGTATCCACCGACCCGACCTCCCCGATGTACACCCGGCTCACTTGGCGCCGCACGTCGTCCAGGCGCTCTCGGGCGGCCTCCACCTCGTTGACTTGGAGGGCCTGACTCACGCCGCCCCCTCGGTGATGCTCACCGCACTGGGGGGGGCGCTGCGGTGGACTGCTCCGAGCTCGTCGATCAATTCCATCGTTTCGCGGTGTAGCGCTTGCGTCTGTTTGCGGGAAGGTCTCCTTCGCTCGGCTCGCGTGACTAACTGTTCGATCTTTCTGAGCTCGCTTACCAAGCGCGCCAGGCGCCCGAGCTCGGGTGAGGGCAGAATCCGCCTTGCTTTCGCCTCTTCCATGAGTCGTTCGGGAGCGCTCCCGGCCGGCAACTCGAGCTTTTCGCAGAGGAGCTCGAACAGGGCCTGCTTCAGTTCGAGAAGCGGCAACGCGGGGTTCGTCGTGGGTGCGGCGAGCACGAATGCGCGGCCTGCCACTCCGCCGAAGGAGAACGGCGACGTTTCGCGAGCAAATTGCGGTTGGGTCCTTCGGTAAGGGCGACTGGCGTTCCGATAGAGCCAGAGGGCCACGAAGAGAGACAGCAACGCAGCCAGCATCAGGGCGAAGGGACCGGAGACACCGCTCTCGTGCCACTGTTCCACTTCACGCTTCAGGTCGCCCAGGCGATCCTTCAGGTCATCGAAAAGACCCTCGCCCTCTCCGAAATGACCTTTTTGCCCGAATGCTCCGGCGATGATGTACAAGGTGCCGCCGCGGGTGCCCCACTCGTCGTCCTCCACGAGGTAGTCGATCAAGCCCTCGGCGAGCTGTCGATTGCCGGGGTAGCGCATCATGAGGTTGATGAAGGCGGAAGGGTCGCCCATCACGAAGAGGCGGCCGCGGTCGGCGATGATGCCAGTGACAGCGAGGGTCGCTGGCGGTCCATCGCTGGTGCGAATCTCGAGAACCGGTGTGAGGTTCGGGTGCTCGAGGGCGGTCGGGTGATTCGTCATCACCTCGCGCACGTCTCGAGTGATCGGGTGGCGGCCTTGCTCTGATCCAGCGACCCGTTGTGTGGCGGGTATCGCGACTGGCAGAGCCGGGTTGTCTCGCAGTGTCTGCTCGGGCTGCAGGGGAGCGGGCGTGCGGTGGATGCCGAAGCTCTCGAGAAGCTGTTTCGATTCTCCGAAGTCGTCGACGAGAGCGACTCGTCCCCCCGCGCGCAAAAAGTCGCTGAGCTCACCGGAGTCCAGGCCCACCAGCGGGTGGAAGATCACGACTCCGTCGCCGGGCTTCAGCGCCGAGTAGTCCAGCGTCGCGACAACCGCGATCCGCTGCCGTCCGAGCCGCTCGATGGCGAGTTCGACGAAGTCCGAGGTTCCCTCCCAGTTGGAATTTCCGGTCTCGAAGGGACCCTCGGAGCCTCGGGTGTCTGGGGCAGCCTGGAGCGGCTTGGGCAGGGCAACGAGCAGGGTGACCGCTGCCAAGGCAAGCAAAGCGTGCAGAGTGAAGCGCGTGGGTGAGAGCCGCGGGGAGGGGGCTGGAGCGGCGAGCGGTGCTCGCATGCCGCGATTTTTGGAGCCGACGATCCGGGGCGAGGCTCCGGGGACGGTGTCCTCCGACGTGCGATATCGCGCGGGGGGGCTTTTCCGATGGTGCACTCGGTCGTTGCGGTCGTTGAGGTCGTTGCGGTCGTTGAGGGGAGTGGAGTGGACGAGTGGGCAGTCGAATCCGGCGGATTGCTCGGGAACTTCGGGCGAAAGGGATCCTCGGGCATACAGCGCGGTGCGGCGTCCATGGCTCGGGCTCTCAGTCATGCAGGCCAAAACCCACTACCCACAGCCGCCAATTCATCGCGTCGATTCGTCTGGATGCATTGCGTCTTTCCGCGCGCCTTTCCAGCTCGCGCGGAGCGTATGCTTGACCAGAGGGATCGGCTGGCTACATTAGTCACGAGGCCTACAGCCTTCCCACCACCGATCGAGGCTCCCATGCTTCCTCCGTTTATCATCGACCAGATCCGGCGCCGCGAACAGGAAGAAGAGCGACGCAGCGAGCTGGAGCGGCCGGTGCTGGAGCTCCCGGTCGATGGAATGCCGCCGGCTCGCCCCTCGCGAGACGAGGAGGAGAAGCCCGAGCGGGGGATCATCATCTTGGATCTCGCCTGAGCGGAGCTGACGCCCCGGCCGAGCTTCGCGACCCCTGACGATGCTCCCAAAGACCCGCGTTTTCGACGCGGGTCTTTTTGCGTTCGGAGCTTCTCGGGTGTGTTGGTTCGAGGGGACCTGTGCACTAGGCTCCGCCCACCGCGCCGGCCCACCCCCGTCCGGTCCTGCGCGGGACCAAGGTTCATGACACCGCATTTTCCAGCTGGGAGGCTTCGAGGAAAGCCCCCGAGAGGACTGTTCTGGCGCCCGGCCCCGATGGCAGCGCTCCTGGGCGGTTCGCTCGCCACGCTCGTTCATGGTTGTGCGACTCCGGGTGAGGGAGTCCCACCACCCGCGGACGAGGTGTATTTTCCCGTTGGCCTCGCGATCGATGCCGGAGCGGAGTACCTGTACGTCGTCAACAGCGACTTCGATCTGCAGTTCAACCAGGGCACGGTGCAGAGCCTGAGTCTGGAGAAGATCCGCGCCGTCACGCCCACGCCCTGCAGCGACGATGGCGATTGCGATTCCGGACAGTCCTGTGACACGACCCCCACGGAGGAAAACGGGGAGATCCCGAGCTTCTTCTGTGTGGCTGACGACGGTCCTCACGCGGGAGAGCCGTGCGGGGCATTTCAAGAAAGCTCGGCGACTCGTCGGGCTCTCTCTCCCGGGCGCTGCTCTCCCATTTCTCTCACCAACCCAGCGGATGGAAGCGGTCCTCTGATCGAGGACAGCGTCGAGATCTCGGCGTTTGCCACCGACGTGATCTTCCGCTCGCGTCCCGACGCTTCGGGAGCTGGGGGAGCAGGCGGTGCACCCGTTTCGTCGGGGGCGCCGGGGCGGCTTTTCATTCCGGTGCGCGGGGACAGCTCGCTGCATTGGATTGACGTCGATTCGGGCGAGATGGACTGCGGTCAGCAGCAAAATCACGGTCGCTGTGACTCGGAGCACCGCGTCGGCGACAACCCCGAAGCGGACAACACGCGGGGGATCGAGATGCCTCCGGAGCCCTTTGGGATTGCCGCGACGCCCGACGGACGCGTCATCGTCACCACGCACCAAACCGAAGGGAAGGTGTCCGTGGTGTTGAACGACTGGAATCAGGCGCCACGCCTCGAGTTCGTGGAATCGGGCTTGCCCTCCCGGCCGATCGGGGTGGCCACCGTCCCGGGCGTGAGCCCGGTGGAAGTGGGCGATCTCACGTCGTCGGCTGGGTTCTTGGTGACGTTTCGCAACGCCGCCCAGGTGAATTTGCTCCGCTTCGTCGAAGACGCCGGCACGGTCGCGCGTCCCTTCCTGGTCGACGTCGGCAGCTCCCCCATCACCATCAACTCACTCGGCTACGACTCCCGCGGCATTGCCATCGACGATTCGCGTCGCGAAGAAGCGAGGAGCGAGTGCGCGGCGGGTGACGAGGACTGCCTCCGTGCTGCCGACGAAACGCCGCTCGCGGTGTACGTCGCCAACCGGACGCCTCCGAGCCTCCTGATCGGTTCGACGGAAACGGCGACCGACACGACGGCAGCCAGCGATCTGCCGACGTTCCACGACAACGTACCGCTGACCGCGGGCCCCAGCCGGGTGCTCGTCGGGTTCGTCACGAACCCTCAGGGAGAGCTCGAGCGCCGCATTTTCGTTCTGTGTTTCGATTCGGCGCTCATTTTCGTCTACGACCCGGCGCGCCGGCGCATCGAGACCCAAATCTTCACAGGGCGTGGTCCGCAGGCGATGGCCTTCGATTCCGAACGAGGCGTCGCGTACGTCGGTCACTTCACCGATTCGTACATTGGCGTCGTCAGCTTGGATCAGCGCCACCCGGAAACCTTCGGAAGCATGCTCGCCAGCCTGGGCGTGCCCACCCCACCGAGAGCCTCGAAGTGAACGTAGTCTCGAAATTGGTTGAGCGCCGCTCACCTTGCCTCCGTCGTTCTGGCGAGAAGCGCCCCCCATCTCATCCAGCCGCTCGCCCGGAGCGGATGGCAAGCCGGCTATTCGTCGCTTTCGGCCTTGCCGTCGCGGCGTCCGTGCTACCGGGGTGCCAGGAGGCTCCTGAGCCGGTAGCTGTCCGTTCGCTCCGAGCCAGCGGCGAGACGACGTTCATTTGTCGCGGGCCGGACGGTCAGGGCCTTCCCGCGACGGACTGCGTGCAAGGCGCGCTCGGCGACAATTCCCTCTACGCCCTCGTTACCCAAACGGCTTCTGCCGAGGTGGCGGTGATCCGCGTCGCGGGGGTGGACTCCCGGGGGAGCTCGAACGCCGAGGTCATCGACGTCGACCCCTCCACACCGGGTATCACTCCGCTTAGGGTCAACGAGCAGCCCACGGGGATCGCATCGACTCCTGGCGGGATGGCGAGCTTCGTGGGAGTTGCCGAGATCGGAAGGGAAGGGATCTTCGCCCTCCCGACCACGTGCCTGGGGCCTCCGGAGACACGCCGCGACGGAACGACCGAACCCGGTCGGGATCTCACCACCTGGCCTGCCTGCTCCCTGCCCTCGGCCCCTGGTGACATCGTGGTCGTGGTCGACCCTGCGGACGACGACGGGCGAGTTCGCGCGACCTGCGATGGAGAGTACGAAGAAGAGCTCCCCGAGCCGGCTTCAGCGACGCGAACCGAGTGCGCGGCCGATTTGCGGGACGAAGTGCTCTCCGTCGGCCGGAGCAAGCTGGTGGTCACCGTTCCCGATCTCGGGCAGCTGGCCGTCATCGATGCACAGGAGCTCCTCGACCGCGCTCCTGGCAGCTACGACCCTTGCACGGTCGAGCGCTGGGTTCCCCTCCAGGTGAACCTTCCCGCTGCGATCGAGCAGCCGCTCCCGGATGATCTCGTGGTGGCCGGATGCTCGGAGCCGACGGTTTCCTACGGACCCTTCGAGGGGCCCTTCGCCCCGCAGCCCGCGGGCATGGATGCGTCGAACGGGGATCTGTTCGTCGCCGACCAGGGGGCCCCAGTCGTGCATCACATCGACATGCGCGATCCGTGTCAGCCGGTCGAGCAGCCCCCGCTCGTCGCGACCTCGCTCGAGAGTCCCGAGCGCATCGTGACCACGACGCGCGTCGCAGTCAGTCCCGTGACTCCTTCCGGAGAACGCTTCGTTTACGCGATCGATGAGCGAGGCGAGAAGACCGCGAGCGTGATCATCTACGACATCAGCGAGGGGCGCGTTCAGCGGACCCCTCTGGTGCGAAGTGGGGCGCCGTTCATGCCGCGCGAGCCCGCCGATCGGATCGAGTTCGCGGCCGCGGCGAAGGACGTCACGTTTGCCCTTCACGACATCCCCTACGCCGATCTCGTGACCGGCGAAGGCGCGGTCGGAACCCGCTGTGATCCGAATCCGAGCATCAATCCGGACTCGCCCGCAGCGCTGGCTCGTCCCAATGGGACGCTCACGAGTGGTGCGTCTCCGGACCTCCTTCGGGGTGTGTTTGGATTCGTCCTCTTGAGCAACGGACAAGTGGCCGTCATCGACGTCGACGATTTCGACGCTGCGTGTCGGCGACCGGCGGAGACGAACCCCGCAGAGGTGTTCGATTTCCGTGGCTGTTCGAATGACCCGACGCGGCCCGAGTTCTACACCGACGACGGGTTCGAGGGGTCGCCCCTCACGGTATCCGGCGAGGTGAGCTGCCGGGTGGTGGAGCAGCATCGCGCGCGCTCCGCGCAGTTCGCTCTCACCAGGAGCAGCGGCAGCTTGGGGATTGGCGCTCCGTCACTCCGTTCGTATCCCCGACTCCTCGAGTCCGGTCGAGGACTCGCCGTCAGCAGCCAGACGCCGGAAGGTCGCGTGAACCCGCTGCTCCTCGGCGTCGACTTCGAAAACCCTGCGGGCGGTTCGCCGCTTCCCGCACAGGTCTACGTCGGCACGGCTCTCCGCGTCAAAGGGACCGGCAAGGACGACTTGGTCATCGAACCGAGCCTTGCCGAACAAGCGTCGGTGGTTCTTCCCTTCGTGGAACCTCGCGCCTACCCCAGCATCGAGACGATTAGTGTCGCCTACGAAGGTCCGATCGACGACGAACAACGCACCGGGTTCTTTCTCGAGGCTTCGAGTGGCGGTGACGTGATCGGGGACGACGAAGCGCTGTTCTGCGACATGGGCGTTCAGGGACAGGGACTCACTCGCGAGGTGGGTCAGGAGCGCTTCGGACTTTCTGGGGGCGCTTTGGAGCGCTTCGCTCGGCGCCATGCCGACTACGTCCAGATCACCAACGAGCTTCTTCCCGAAAGTGATTCCTACTGGGACGGCGCGGGTGCGAGCTGCGGCGGTGGCGGCGGGTATGCTTTCTGCGATTCGGTCTTCGGGGATGCGGATCTCGACGACCTGGACCCCTCGCGCGATCTCCGGATCTTGCGCGCGTATCAGGATCGGCTCGAGGTGGAGCCTCGGGCGAGTTCGGACGCAGATCGTGCGGAGCTAGCCGAGCTGATCCCCTGCTGTTTTCCGGAAGCGTTGTCGTATCGCGTGCGCGCCGGCACCCAGTGGGTCGTGCGCGGAAGCGTTTCGGGTTTCCGCAGCAACGTTCGGGTCGACCCGGCCACGAACGAATGCGTGTTCGATTGCAATCCACTTCGTCGTTACGAACAGGGGCGGGCGTTCGAGCTTTCGAGCAGCACCTGTGAAAACCCCGATCCCGCGTCGGATGACGCGTGCAGCGTGGGACCGCGCACCACCGACGACGTCGTCTGCGTGTACGATGCGGAGCGTGGCGCCGTGGAACCCGGCGGTCCGGGGTCGGAGTGCATCTACGATGGCTTGACGACTCGCTTCGCGGTCTATCGAGGGCTCGAGCCGTCCCGACGGGGCATGACCTATGCCTTCGACGTGCAGGGAGGCTTCCTCGCTCAAACGGTGCCGCTCACGGCGGAGGGTACGACGATCATCTTGCCGAACGCGCTCTCCAACGTTCCGGGGTTCAGCTACCTGGCGGCGGTAGACTCGCAGGATCGGGGGTTGATGCTCATCAGCCTGCGGTCACTCGACGTCACGTCGACCTTCTTCTAAGCCGCTCGGGGCGCATTCCTTCGGCCTTGGTTCGTCGCGATTCGGCTGGTATGCCGGCTCGCGATGGCCGGTCGCAGCACGCCCGTGATGCAGCAGCACGCTCGAGCCAAGCGTGAGCATCCGGACGCCATCCTCTTTTTTCGTCTCGGGGACTTCTACGAGATGTTCGGAGAGGACGCCGTCACGGTCTCGCGTTTGCTCGATCTGACGCTCACCAGTCGCAACCGAGGCAAGCCGGACGAGGTACCGATGGCGGGGGTGCCGCACCACGCGGCGCACGGATACATCGCGCGCCTCCTTGAGCTGGGGCGCAACGTGGCCATTTGCGAGCAGATGGCGGACCCGTCCAAGGTGAAGGGTATCGTTCCGCGCGAGGTCGTTCGGGTGATCACACCAGGCACGGTGACCCACGCTGACCATCTCGAGGCGTCGGCCAATCATTTCCTCTGTGCCCTGGAGCTGTCGACGCATGGCGTCGGCATCGCCCTGCTCGATCTCTCGACCGCAGAGCTGCGTGCCGCCTTCATGCCGGATCTGACTTCACTTCTCGGGCAGATCGGGCAGGCCGCTCCCCGGGAGATCCTGGTGGGGCACGACGGCACCCTGACTGATGAGCTCGACGACGCGGTTTCGGCGGTTCGCCAGGCGGCTCCGCGCGCCACGGTCCGTGTGGACGACGAACTCGGAGCAGACGATGCCTCGGCGGCGCTCGGCCGCCTCGGAAATGAAGCTCAGCTCGCAGCGCCGGCGGGGGCTCGAGCCGCGGCCCGGGCCCTCCGGTACGCTCAGAGGTGCTACCCCGGGCAGCCCTTGCCCGTTCGGCGACTGGGAGTCTGGGATCCGACGACGCACCTGGGGATCGATCGGGCGGCCCAAACCCATTTGGAGCTCGTCGAGTCGGCGAGCGGTGGCAAGAAGGCTTCCCTGTTGTCTGTCGTCGACCAAACGAAGACGCCGGGCGGAGCGCGCCTCCTTCGGCGACGATTGCTGTCGCCCCTCACGGACGTGGAGCGTATTCGACGGCGCCTCGATCAGGTGGAAACGTTCGTCCGAAACGGCCCCCTGCGAGGCGAGCTGCGCAAGGGGCTGTCCGGGGTCGGTGATCTCGAACGCATCGGAGTGCGCATTATCCTCGGCGAGGCGACGCCACGCGACTTGGGTGCGCTCCGCGACGGGCTCGCGGCGGCTGCCACCGCGGTCGGTTTGCTCCAGACTTTGCGCGACGACGCGAGTCGTTCCGCGCTCGGTCTCGCCCCGCCTATCGACCTCGTGGAGGAAATCGCCGAGCGTCTGGCGGGTGCTTTGGTGGACAGACCGCCAGCGCAAGCCAAAGAGGGCGCGATTTTTCTTCGCGGCTTCGATCCGGAGCTCGACGAGTTGGACGAGCTCCGGCGCACGGGCACGGAGCGGATCGTCGCCTACGAGGCGAGCGCGCGCGAAGCGACCGGAATTTCGAACCTGCGGGTGAAGTTCACGCGCGTCTTCGGTTGGTACGTCGAAGTGGGGCGTGCCCACGCATCCAAGGTTCCGAGTGAATGGCGGCGGAAGCAGACGGTCGCCAGCGGAGAGCGCTACACGACCGACGAACTCGACGAGCTCGCCGACAAGATTGCCAGTGCAGAGGAGAGGCACCGGGAGCGTGAGCTCTCTCTGCTCGACGAACTGGTGCGTGCGGCAGCAGCCGAAGCCGATCGCATCGCGGCCCTCACGAACCGCTTGGCTGAGTGGGACGTCGCGGCGGGCCTCGCCGAGGTCGCGACGAACTACGACTACTGTCGCCCCGAAGTCGACGATTCGGATCGACTGGAAATTCGAGATGGTCGCCATCCGGTGGTCGAGCGGTTGGCAGCCGCTGGGCGCTTCGTTCCGAACGACCTGACCCACGAAGTTTCGGGGGAACGGTTGTGGCTCATCACCGGTCCCAACATGGCGGGCAAGAGCACTTTCCTCCGCCAGTGCGCGCTCACTGTGATTCTTGCGCAGATGGGCAGCTACGTGCCCGCGCGGCACGCTCGCATCGGAGTGGTCGACCGGGTCCTGTCCCGAGTGGGAGCCAGCGACAATCTGGCTGGGGGTGAGAGCACCTTCATGGTCGAGATGCGAGAAACCGCGGAGATCCTCCGTCATGCGACCGACCGCTCCTTCGTGATTCTCGACGAGATCGGTCGAGGCACGAGTACCTTCGACGGGCTCGCCATCGCCTGGGCGGTGGCCGAATACCTCGACTCGGTAATCGGATGCCGGGCGCTGTTCGCCACCCACTACCACGAGCTCACCGAGCTCGGTGAATCGAGTGAGCACTGCCGCAACTACAGCGTCAGCGCCCGCGAACTGAACGACGACGTCGTCTTCCTGCATCGCCTCGTGCCGGGCGCCGCGAGTCGAAGTTACGGAGTGGCGGTGGCGAAGCTAGCCGGCCTGCCCGAGCCCGTCTTGGCCCGAGCCCGAGCGCTGCTCACGGCCTTCGAGTCCGAGTCCCGCGAGGCGCCCGGCAAGCCGGGGCAGCATCGAGGGCACGCGGGCGGGCGACAGCAACTCGATCTCTTCGCTCCCGATCAGGCGAGCAAGGCCGAGAAGGACGTGCTTCGCACACTGAAGGAGGTCGAGCTCGATCGTCTGACCGGGCTCGAGGCCCTCCAGCTACTGCATCAGTTGCGGGAAAAACTCTGAAGCCGCCGACCGTTGGATTTGTTGCGCCGAACATCGGCTACGGCGCCGTCTTCGGCTCCTGGCTGGCGAGAATGCGAGGGCACCACGGTCAGGTCAGAATGAACGTCATGAGGGGGGACGATCGGCTGAAGCTGCACTTCGTGCGCGTGCTCGACGTGCCTCGGGAGGTCGCCTTCCGCGCACAGGTCGACCCTGCCGAGCTCGCGCAGTGGTGGGGGCCACGAGGGTTCACCGTGCCGTCCGTCGAGATCGATGCGAGGGTTGGCGGGTGCTACCGGATCACGATGCAGCCTCCCGAGGGTGACGCCTTCCATCTCTCGGGCGAGTTTCTCGAACTCGAACCGAATGCATGTCTGGTCTACACGTTCCGTTGGGAGGAGCCCGATCCCGAGGATCGGGAGACGACCGTCACGGTCATCCTTCGGGAGCGCGGACAGGCGACCGAGTTGACGGTCGACCACGGTGGGTTTGCGACCGAGGCGCGCCGCGCGATCCATCTCGAAGGGTGGACGGACACCCTCGATCGACTGGAAGCGCACGTTTCCGGGATGCGGTAATCCGGCCGGAGCAGACTGCCGGCACTGCGACGGAGTGATCTTCGGCAAACCAGCAGGCGTCTCAACTGGTCGCCACGAAGTAGCGCGTCGCGATGGTGTCGCAGGCACCACACGCAGTCTCGGTGGCGAGTAGCTCACGTCCGTCGTAGCGCACGGTTCGTACCTCCGCTGCCGTTCTCCGGAGCCCCTTTCGCCCACATTTGCACCGGAGCGCTTCGAGCTTTCGCGCGATGTCTTCGCTCCGGCCGACCGGAATCGCGTTCGCGGCACTTTCCCCGGGAAGTTCCTTGCTCTTCCGGAGCCATTTGCGGCGACGGCGCCCACGCCAGGCATAGAGTAAAGCCCCACCACCGAGGGGCGCACAGGCGCAGGCGATCCAGAATGCCGCTGTGGACTTGCTCGTGACCCTCGGTGGTTCGTTGTCGGCAGTGTTGAGCTCGTAGTGGATCTCGTCGGAGATCCGCCGGATGACGTCCAAGTATTCCGCGACATCGGCTGCGCCCACGTGGTCACTGCGCGTGCGCAGCTCGTAGACGGTCTCGACTCGACTCGCAGATGACGTGGCGTGTCGGCGGAACAAGAGCGTTTTTGAATCGATTTCGATCGGATCGGTGTCGAAACTGGCGTCTGGCGTCCAGTCCACGACCACCGTGTGGCGGATGAACAGCGGGTAGCTGAGCGCGAATGGCATGCTGCGTTTGACGACCTCCGGGCGGTCGAGCGCCTCGCCGATCGACCACGCCCTGACGAGGCTCTTCCCGTCTTCGAAGAAGTTGTCGATTCGATACTCTTCCTCGAGAGTGACTTCGCCGCGGGGCTGTCGGGTCACCACGACGTCGCGGAGTTGCTCGATGCCCGGGTAGTCGCGCGCGTAGTAGTTCAAGTACTTACGCCCGATCTGGCGTGGTGATTCGGATTCCAGCCGCCGCCGAAGCCACGTCGCATCTCCGCCGCGGTAGCGCGTCGAGACCCGCAATCGAACCTCGGATTCGGAAGAGATTGAGTAGGTCTCGACGACGTCGGTGGTGGGCTCCTCGAGCGTCGGTGACGGCATGCGAGTGAGCTCTTTGGTCCCTTCGTCGATGACCAGCGCGTACCCGTAGTCGGGAGCCTCGAAGGCCTCGATGTCGCCGTCGATGTGGCTCATCGTGGCGTCGATCCAACGCGGAACGCCGTCGGCAACGGCCCGAGCAATCACATGGTCGAAGGCGCCCACGGTGGGAAGGTGCGTGTCGAGCTTCTGGCCTGAAAGTGAATCGACGAGTGCAGGCGCAGCGTCGATGCCCAGCTTTTCGAGCACTGCGACGAGGAGCAGAGCCTTGTCCTTGCAATCGCCGTATCGACGGGACCACACATCGGCAGGGTTGCGTGGTGCGAGCGCGCCTTTTCCAAGCTCGATGCCGACGTAACGCACCTCGTTTTGCACCAATTTCGTCGCCTCGATCAGGCGCGCGGTGGGTGACGGATCGTGGGCAATCTCTGCGACTCGCGCCGCAAGGTCGTGCGGGAGGTCCGTGGGGGCGTCGTAAAGAGGAAGCGCCCAGGCGACCACGTCGGACCAACTTCCGAAGTCGGTGAATTCTGCGAAAGGGACGGGCGTGTACCAGTCGGGAACCTCATCTTCCATGGTCACGCTGGGGATGGCGTCGCTTCGCCACCAAAAGCGCACCATCGAACCTTCGTCCGAACGCGCCAGGCTCAGGTTCGACCCGTGGATCTTCTGCTGAAGTGGGCGGGAGGCAGGCCACAGGAGACTCACGTATCCGCGGTCGAGGCCAGCGAGTGAGCCGAGAGCAATGGCGGTGTTGAAATGGTCTCCGAGCGCGGGGTTCGAGCCCACGATGGTGAACGAGTACTCGATCTCATCGCCGGGTCGGATATCGGGCAAGATGATCTCGATGCGATGCGTGCCATCGTAGATGCGTCGGTCACGGTCGCTTTCCGTGGCGAACTCACGAATGGTCGCACTGGGCCGCAAGTCCCGGGTCTCTGCCCCTCGGTGGAGCTCGACCGAGTGAATCATCGCGTGCTCGTAGTCGGGGAAGTAATCGATCGACAGCTCGGAGGTCGCGGCCACCCCGGTTGCATTCAAGACGGTCCGCGCGCGATGCTCGAAGCGCTCGGTGCCGGCTGCGGACACCCGGATTTGGCGGTCAAGCAGCGTGTCCTGGTAGTCGACCCAACGGTGTTCGCTGGACCCCTTCACGGCTGGGGGACTCATGGGCTGCACCCACGATGGCCGCGGAGCCCGCACGTCGTAGGGGGCCGCTCGCGCGGCTGGGCACCAGGTCAGGCTGATGCCGAGTGCCGTTGAGCCGCACACGAGCGAAAACCGCCCGCGGGCGTGCAGGCGAGCCAAGCAATCGAGCATTCCGTGTCGCATTCTAGGAGGTCAATCACCATAAACCTCGGATCCCGCCCTCGCCAAGGGTAGCGGCTGCGCGAAAAGCTCGAGAAACGCGTTCAGTTCTGCGGGACGCAATTTTCCGCTCGTTCCGCCGCAAGTCAGCGGGAGCGAGGAGCGCTCAGACGCCCTGGAGGTGGCGGAGGCGCCGTGCGTCCGTCTTCAGGCCAGTCGTGTTTGGGGTAGCGGCGTTTGAGCTCCTTGCGGATGCCGGCGTAGTGCCGCTCCCAAAATCCCGCCAGATCGGTGGTGACTTGCACCGCGCGCCGATTCGGCGCCAACAGATGGAGCTGGAGGGGGATCCGTCCGCCGCAGATCGATGGGGTTTGCGTCGCCGAGAAGAAGTCCTGCAAACGCGACTCGACCCAAGGCGGTTTGTTCGGATCGTAGTGAACGCGGAGCTCTCGACCGGACGGAAGGAAAACGCGGTCGGGCGTCTCGGTTCGCACCAGCCGCGCTAGGTCCGCGTCGAGAGAGGCCGATGCTAGAGCAGCGAGATCCAGCCTTCGAACCTCGTTCAAGGAAGTGCACTGCTCACATGCGGTCAGGAGGACCTTGTCGATCAGAGCTTCCGACTCCAGCTCGTCGGGAGCGGACTGAGCGGCGAGCTTGGGAAAGTGCTCTCGCAAGAGAGCCACCTTGACCGTGAGAGTCGAGAGCACTCCTTCGGGATCCACCCAGGCCAGTCCCTTTGAGGAGACCGCTTTGGCGAGGAGGCGCGCGGGCTCGGGTCCCGGTTCGGCGCGGCGACGCGACTCGTCGAGTACGAGCTTGCCGAAGCGCATCGAGCTGACGTGTTCCACGACACCTTTTTCCAGGTGGAGCTCGAACTCGTCGGAGAGCTCCAACTGGTCGGAGTCGAGATCGAGCAGCGACTCGGGAGCGACGCTGCAGGCGACGCGCACGAGCGCCCGCCGCCGCTGTCCTCCCGGGCGATCGGTGCTGAGAGCGATCAGGAGCGGCGCTCGGTGGACGACGCTGCTCGGGGCAAGCTCGGCCGTACCGCCCTGGGCAAAGACGAGCTCGTTTCCGTTTCCGCGACGCTGAGCCACTCGATCCGGAAAGCCTCGGAGCAGGCATTCCGTGAGCTCGGCTTCCGTGTTCGCCTGCGGGGGCGTCTCGTCCTCGGCTAGCCGACTGAGCTGCTGCACGGTGCGGGCGACCGTCCTGGTCGTCGTCGCATCGAGCCCGGCGCTCGAAACCGCGTGGCGTGCGAAACGCTCCGACTCTGCCCACCGGAAGCGGTCGATCATGTCGGTGACGTCCGAGTCACCGCTCTCGCCGCCCGAGTGATTCGCTCCTTCGGCAAAACGCGTCCGTGATTCGAGGCGGAGGTCTCGCTCGCCCAGGAGGGCTGCCGCGAGGCAGGCTTCCGAGGCGATGCCGCGACGCTCACCCTCGACGATCACCCGAGCGAGTCGGGGGTGGAGAGGGAAGGTGAGCAGGCGCCTGCCCGTGGCGGTCGTGCGGTCGCCGTCGAGGGCGCCGAGACGCCGCAACAGCTCCACTGCTGCATCCCAAGCGGGTCGTGGGGGTGGCGTGAGGAAGCGGAGGGCTCCTTGTGCGGTGACTCCCAGCGACGCGAGCAAGAGCACCGCAGCGGAGAGCTCTTCGCGCTCGATTTCGGGGGCGTCTTGCGTGGGGCGGGCGGCGAAGTTGCCCCGTGTGTACAGGCGGCGAGCGACGCCGGCTCGCATTCGCCCGGCGCGTCCGGCGCGCTGTACCGCTCGCGCTTGGCTGACTTCGCAGAGCTCGAGGCTTTGCACGCCGCTCCACGGTGAGTGCACGGCGATGCGGGCGAGACCGCTATCGATCACCGTGGAGACGCCGACAATGGTGACCGACGATTCTGCGACGTTCGTCGCGAGCACCACCTTGCGACGACCGCTTCGCGATTCACGGACGGCTTCGGCTTGGCGCTCGATCGGCATGTCCCCGTGCAGGGGGACGACGTCGACGGGGCCGAGATCGCTTCGTTCGGCGAGAGCCCGCTCCGTACGACGGATTTCCCCCGCACCCGGCAAGAACACCAAGAAGTCGCCGTCGCGGGCCGAAAGCTCGCGGAGGGCGCTGCGGACCTGCAGTTCGAGGGGACGGTCGTCGGGGCGCGCCAAGTGCTCGATGCTCACCTCGTACTGTCGCCCTTCGCTTCGGATTCGAGGGCAATCGCCGAGGTACGCCGCCACATGCTCCCCTTCCAGCGTCGCGCTCATGGCGACGATGCGGAGATCGGGACGCTGGGTGCGTTGCACGCGCTCGAGGAGTGCCAGGCACAGATCCAGATCGAGACTGCGCTCGTGGAGCTCGTCCAGCACAACGCAGTCCACTCCCTTGAGCGTGGGATCGGTCGCGAGGCGGCGGAGCAAGAGCCCTTCCGTGAGGTAGACGACTCGCGTGCTCTGCCCGGTCACGTCCTCGAATCGCACGCGGTAGCCCACGGGGCCTCCGAGTTTCACGCCCCGTTCTTCGCTCACGCGGCGCGCGGCCAGACGGGCTGCGATTCGACGAGGTTCAGTGACCAGTACTTGCCGCGAGCACCACGCGGCGTCCTCGGCAATCGCCCACGGCAGGCGCGTCGTCTTGCCCGCTCCCGGGGGTGCTTCGAGGACGAGGCGCGGCGTAGTCGAAAGGTGGGCAAGAGCCTCCGGGATGACCTCGTCGATGGGGAGGGGCGAAAGGTGGTGCTTGGAGGTCAAACGGAGGCTCCAGGCATGGGGCTCAGTGCGCAGCGTTCCAATTTTCGCCGTGGCCAACGTCGACGACGAGCGGCACCGCGAGTGGGTAGACGGCCTCCATCTTTTCGCGGATGCGAGCCTCCGCCTCGGAAACCTCGGCGTGCGGGACTTCGAACACGAGCTCGTCGTGGACCGTGAGCACCATGCGCGCGCCAGGGGTGACGGGCTCACTCAACGCCAGCATCGCGAGCTTCAAGATGTCGGCGGCCGAACCTTGGATCGGCATGTTCATGGCGATCCGTTCTGCCGCCAAACGGCGGGCGCGATTCCCACTCTTGATGTCGGCAACCAGACGGCGGCGCCCGAGGATGCTCTGGACCGCTTCGCCGGCGCGTGCCCTTTCGAGGGTCTCGTCCATGAACCTGCGCACGCCGTCGTAGCGTCGGAAGTAGGCGGCGATGAAGCGCCCCGCTTCTTGGCGCGGGATCTTCAGAGCTTTGGAAAGCCCGCCTTCCCCTTGCCCATAGATGACTCCGAAGTTCACCGCCTTCGCCTTCGTTCGCATTTCCC
Source organism: Polyangiaceae bacterium (assembly GCA_050289625.1). GTDB lineage: Bacteria > Myxococcota_A > Polyangia > Polyangiales > Polyangiaceae > NIC37A-2. Next base: position 46,960 of record JBNKGC010000018.1, read on the forward strand.
GCGTGACCCCGTCTTCGGCGACCTCGAAGATCTCCATGGCCGTGCGCGTGTGGATGTCCTGATTTTCTTGAAAGGCCTCCACCAGGCGATCGTCTCCCGATAGGTGCGCGAGCACACGCAGCTCGATCTGGGAATAGTCGGCGCTGACGATCGAGTGCCCGGGAGGCGCGACGAAGGCTTCCCGGATCTTCCGGCCGAGCTCGGTGCGAATGGGAATGTTCTGCAGGTTCGGATCGGTGGACGAGAGGCGCCCCGTGGCAGCGACGGCCTGTTCCCAGGCACCGTGGATGCGGCCTGTGTCTTCCTGCACCAGGGCCGGCAACGCATCGATGTACGTACCCTTCAGTTTGGCAAGCTGCCGGATCTGGAGAATCACGTCCGGCAGCGGGTGCTCCTCACTGAGTGCTTCGAGCGTTGCGGCATCCGTCGACCGTGACGTCTTCGTACGCTTGATCGGCTTGAGCCCGAGATCGTCGAACAGCAGCGTCTCGAGCTGACGAGGAGAGTTCACGTTGAACTCCTTGCCCGCGATCTCGTGGGCCTGTTTCTGCAGCACGGCGAGCTCGTCGGTGCACTGCTTGCCCAGAGTTGCGAGGCGGGAAGTGTCGACGAGGACACCGCGCAGTTCCATGGAGGCGAGCAGTCGCGCCAGCGGGAGCTCGACCTCGTCGAAGAGCCTGCTCAACCCGACGGAATCGAGGCGGTCGCGCTGGACGGGCATGGCGCGGAGGAGCGCGTCGATGCGCAGGCCGGCGAGCGGCGCCGCTTCGGGGACTTCGAGCTCGTCCCAGTCGAGGCGTCGTCGACCCTTCTTGGCGACCGAGTCGTAGTCAGGGAGCGCGATGCCGACCTCCGAGGCAGTGGCTTCGAGCGCGTGATTGCGCTCCGGGTCGATCAAGTACGACGCGAGCATCGCGTCGTGGGAAAACACCCGCCCGACCTCGATGCCTGCGTTTTCGAGGATGACGCGGGTTCGCTTCGAGTCAGTCGAGACCAGCCGGACGGACTCCTCGGCGAGGACGTCGGCGAGGGGAGCAGCGAGCGCTTCGAGACTCAGTTGCGACGGAGCTCCCACGTAACGGTGCCCGAGGGGAACGTAGTGGGCCTTGCCTGGAGCGGTGCTCAGTGCGAGGCCGAGCAGCGGGCCCCGGTGGGCATCGGGGCGCGTGGTGTGCGGTTCGAGAGCGAGGATCTTCGTGCGTTTTGCTTCGGCGAGCACCTCACCGAGCCCGGCGGCATCGAGGACGACTACGGTTTCGGGCGCTCCCGCGGTTTCCTGCGCGGGCGAGGGGCTCTCGGTTCCGGGGCTCGGTTCGTTCGAAGCGGACTCGCCGGCGGAGTTTAGCTCTTTGCGGAGCGCGGCGAGCTGCCGCTGAAAGCCGAGCTCGGTGTAGAGCGCTTCGAGCGCCTCGTAGTCCTTGTTGCCGAAGCGCAGGCTCTCGAGAGCAACTTCCAGGGGGCAGTCGTCCTTGAGCGCGACCAGCCGCCGACTGAGGCGCGCCTGCTCCTCGTTTTCCTCGAGCGTTTCTCGGAGCTTCTTGCGCTTGATCTCTCCGACGTGCGCGTAGATCCCGTCCAGGGATTCGTAGCTCGTGAGGAGTTGGCTTGCCGTCTTGGGGCCGACCGAGGGCACCCCTGGAATGTTGTCGGAGCTGTCGCCCATCAGCGCCAAGAGGTCCCCTAGCTTCTCCGGCGGAACCCCGAAGCGCTCCTTGACCTCCGGGGGGCCGAACACTCGGTTTCGCATCGTGTCCCAGAGCACTACGTCGCTCGCGACGAGTTGCATCAAGTCCTTGTCCGCGCCGACGACGACCACGCGGAGTCCTTCGTCGCGCGCTTTCTTCACGGCCGTCGCGATCAGATCGTCCGCCTCGACGCCTTCTTGTTTGAAGACCGAAAGTCCGTAGGCGCGCACGATCTGTTCGCAGCGGGCGATCTGTACTCGCAGATCTTCCGGGGCGGGGGGACGATTCGCCTTGTAGTCCTCGTAGATCTCCTTCCGGAACGTGGTGCGCCCGGCGTCCATCGCGATGGCGACCAGAGCGGGTTTGCGCTCGCGAAACAGCCTTTCGAGCATGGTGACCGTGCCGTGGACGGCATGGGTGGGTTCCCCCGTCGGGCCGGTGAGGGGTGCGACCGCGTGGTAGGCGCGGAGCATGTAGCTGCTCAGGTCGACCAGGTAGAGGACATCTGGGGAACCGGGCTCGAACAGGGGTGTCGCCATCGCGCCCCTGGATAGCGCACTGGACCACGGACACGAAGGGCCTCCCGAGCCAGTTTCCAAGTAGTTTCGCTCCGGCTGGCCCCCCCACCGCTCCTGGTTTATGCTGGCGCCGTCCTTCGTATTTCACCTTCACCCGAATCCAAATGTCCGAAGATCAGGTGCCACAATCCGACTTGGTGGCGGGGAAGTATCGACTGACCCGCCTGTTGGGACGTGGCGGCATGGGCTCCGTTTGGGAGGGTGTGCACGCGACGTTGGGGACCCGGGTGGCGTGCAAGTTCATCGAAGCCGAGTTTGCCAACAGCGGAGAAGCGCGTGACCGCTTCGAAAACGAAGCGCGAGCCGCAGCGGCGCTCCGGAGCAAGCACGTAGTCGACGTCTACGACCACGGTGTGATGGCCGACGGGCGGCCCTACATCGTGATGGAGTTTCTCGAGGGCGAGCCGCTGGACGCTCGGCTCGAGCGACAGGGGCGCCTCTCCGTGGCGGAGACGGCGGACATCCTGCGGCAGGTGGCGCGCGCTTTGGCCAAGGCACATGCGGTCGGCGTGGTGCATCGGGACCTCAAGCCGGAGAACGTCTTCCTGGTCTGGGATGACGAAGACCAAGCCGACGTGGCCAAGGTGGTGGACTTCGGGATCGCCAAGTTCACAGATGACTCGATGGGCATCTCGTCCCAGACCCGGACAGGCTCCGTGCTAGGGACTCCCTACTACATGAGCCCCGAGCAGGCCCGTGGCCTGCGCAGCTTGGATGCCCGGTCTGATCTGTGGTCTCTCGGCGTGATTGCCTATCAAAGTCTGACCGGGCGCCTGCCCTTCACAGGGGAAGCGGTGGGAGACTTGTTGGTCACCATCTGCACCCAGGATCCGGCTCCCCCGTGTTCGGTGGAGCCGAGCCTGCCGCCCGACGTCGACGCTTGGATGGCCAAGGCGCTGTGTCGCGATCCCGAAGGCCGCTTCGATTCGGCCAAGGCCATGGCTCAGGCCCTCCTCCAGATCGCCGGTAACCCTCGCGCTCCGCAGGCATCGAGCTGGGAGGATCGGAGTAGCGCTGCCGCAATGGCGGGCACCATGCAGGCCTCGCAGGAGATGCTCGGGACGCAGGGCGCCCTGACGAATGCAGCGGTGGAGACGCAGGCTCGTATCCCCACCACGTCCAACAAGGGCCTGTTCGCCGCGATCGCAGTCGGCGGTGTGGCACTGCTGGTCGGTGTCGCGGTGTTCGCAGTCGGTGGCGGCGGAGATTCCGACGTGACGGCCGGGGCAGCGTCCTCCGAGCCACCGGCGGCAGCAACTCAGCCAGCCGGTGACGATCAGCCAAGCGTCGAAGAATTGCCTCCCGCAGAGGAAGAGCCGAAAACCGAGCCGTCCGCCAAGGCGGAAGCTGAACCGGAGTCGGAGTCGGAGGCCGAGCCCGAGCCCGAGCCCGCCGCAACCGCTCGACCGGAACCACGTCCGGCCCCAGCGCCTCGCCGCGTTGCGCCCAGACCGCAACCGCGTCCGGAACCAGTCAGACCAGCGCCGCGCCCAAGTCGGTCCGAGATCGACTTGGGCTACTGACGCCGCAGCGCCGCGGGACTGCGGGGTGAGTTGGCGCGGCTTGGCCGCGACGACGAGGGGAGTGGGTCCCCCCCTACTAGTCCCAGCCCAATTGTGCTCGATGGCGGCGCTTGGCGAAAGTTGGTAATCAAGCACGCTCATGAACTGCGGCCGCGCCATGTTTTCGATTGTCGGTTTGGGGTATGCGCTGCTGCGTCGGCCGGCGGCGGTCGCCGCCGTTCTGGCCGTGACTGCGAGTCCGGCGGTAGCGGGTGCTCAGAGTGCGGCGGACAAGGCGACGGCTCGCCAGCTCGCGAAGGAGGGCATCAAGCTCCACGGCGAGAAGAAATACTCCCAGGCGCTGGAGAAACTGCAGCGTGCCCAGTCGCTCTACGAGGCGCCAATCCACCTCTTGTACATCGCCCGCTGCCAGGTCCAGCTCGGTTCCTTGGTGGACGGTGCCGAAGCGTATCGCAAGCTCATCCGCACCCCCATCGACGGGAGTACCCCGCCCGCCTTCGTCAAGGCGGTCGAGGACGGAGAGAAGGAGCTACAGAGTCTCGAACCGCGGGTCCCGCGCCTGACCGTTTCGGTCGAGCCAACGGGTGTCGAGGGTCTCGAAGTCACCATTGACGGCCAGCCGATGAACGTCGCGGCCCTCGGGGTCGAGCGTTTCACCAATCCTGGCAGGCGTGTCGTTTCTGCCCAGGCTCCTGGCTACCAGGCAACGTCGGTCGAGGTGGAGCTTGGGGAGGGGGCGACCGAGTCGGTTTCGTTGAAGCTCGAAGTTATTCCGGGGGGCGCTCCCAAAGCCGGTGCAGCCGAGGGAGGCGGGGGCGAGACGGACATCGCAGCGGACAACGAAGGGCTCCATAGTCTGTTCCAGGGAGGCTCCTCGGGGTTGATGGTCGGGCTTCGCCTGGGTGGAGTCCTGCCTGGGGGAGACATCGATTCCAACGCCAACGTGTCTGACTACGTGAGCGCTGGCGGCGGCGGCGAGCTCTACGCCGGTGTGCGGTTCGCAGGGCATTTCGCTGCCAAGCTGTTCGTCGAAGGGGGGACCTTTCGGCCGAGCTCGGACGCCGAGGATCGCGGCAGGTCCGAGGTGGAGGGCCTCGGCGGCGGCACGTACACGATCTCGCCCTCGCTCGGGAGCTTTGGGTTGGGATTCCTGGCCGGAAGTGATCCGAGGAAGTTCGGCGGCTTCGGCGAAGTCGACCTGCTCTTGGCGAGAAGTTACGACCTCTCTCAAGATTACGACCTCGTCGTGGGCGGCAAGTGCACCGTCAAGGACTCCTTCTCGGGGCCCGCGTTGCGCGTCGGTGGCGGCGTCAATCTGCCGCTCGAAACGTGGTTCAACGTATCCCCGGTCCTGAACCTGACGCTCAGCCAGTTCCAAAGCCGCTCGACGGAGCTTTCGGGATCCTGCGGGGCGCTCTCGTTCCCGGAGGGGGACGTCGACATCGAGGGAGATCAGCGAGCGCTCAACTACCAGGTCTTCCTTGGTGTGGGTGGCGACTTCCTCTTCGGTGACGATCTCTTCGACTGACCCAGCCGCTCGTCTGAAATAGCGGCCTGGGGGCCGCTCCTCGGTATGACCGGATTCGCCGGGGTGTCTTCGTGGGGTCCCACGGCACGGCTAGAGCGCCGATCAGTTTGCCTTCCGAAGCGCCTGCAAAAACCGCCCCCACCTCTTGTCGAGGGGGCGGTTTTCGCCTGCTCGGCTTCGGCG
>JBNKGC010000019.1:0-50348 GCA_050289625.1 Polyangiaceae bacterium
TCCGAGCCAAGAGCCGAATCGAAGTTGGATTCGCCTTCCGAACGGCGACCGAAGGCGGCGCGCGACGCACGGCCAGCCGTGAAGAAGACCCCACCCGGTGGGATCGCTGTGCCGATCGCCAGCACAGGAGCCGCGGTGTCCCCAGAGTTCCCGCCGAACGAGGAGCCTGCTCCAGCCGCCACTGCAAGGACATCTGTCGTCGGCGAGCCCAGAGGGCTTTCTTCGGTGCGGGCGAAGAACGAACGCCCGAAGTTCGAAGACAGTCGAACCAAGACTTCCCTGGGGCTTGGATCGGACGTGGAGTCCAAGGCTCTCGGCAGAGTCGCGCTGGTTTCGGGGTTGGGCAAGGCCGAAGGTCGCCCTGGCCCGAAGGCGCAGGCCGCCGAGACACGCGGTGGCCCTGCCGAGAAGAAACAACTCGGCGCTCCCCAAGCCGACGGGGCGGAGGCCGGCGCCAAGGAGCAGGATTTCTCGAACGGGACCGACACAGCCTCGATGATCGAAGAGCTCGAAGGGGAGTTGCTCGAGTCGCTCCCGGCGTCTGAACCGTCGGAGATGGATCCCCACGCGGTGACGGCGCTGGGAGATCTCACGCCACCCAAGCTCCCTGAGGGCATCGACAACGAGCCGGTGCAGCCTGCAGCCGCTTTCGACGAGGACCGCGACGAAGCGCCGCGACCGAAGGAGCGTTCTGCGCCGCGCGCAGCGTTGGACACCCAGAGGGGGGAGCCCGAGCTTCCCTTGGTACTCACGACTGCCGACGGTGCGGCTGACCTGGAGTTGGATGAGCCGGACCTCGCCGTGGACGAGCCGATGGACCAAGAGGCCCCTACGGTCGCGGATGCTGGCGAGGACGAAGACGAAGAAATCGAGCTAGCGACCGTCCCGCCTGCAGAAGATGCGCCAAGCGCAGCAGGCTCGGCGGCAGCTGCGAGCGCCCGTCTCAGCGAGGACGCAACCAAGCGGACCCAGGTGGTCGAGGTAGCGCAGGATCCAAGCACCACCTCCTCGTCGGGAGGTTGGGGGCTCGGTGTGGGACTCGCCGCGGCAGTACTGCTGGCCTTGGGCGGTGTCGCGTATCTGGGTTGGCTTCCCGGCATGAACTCGCCGCAGGCCGGGCCCACGGCGGCCGCGGTCGCGCCGCCACCAGGCGATGGGGCGGTGGCGCCGGCGATTGCAGCGAGCAAAGCTGGGCCCCGCGCGGACGCCGCGGAGGATGCCCTGCCGGCGTCTGAAAACACCGAGGGGGCGGCGGAGCAAGCTGAACCCGCTTCGGACTTCGAGCCGTATCTTGTGGAAGAAAAGCAGGCGCCGTCCTGCGACCAGCTGGTGACGACTCCGGCCGACCCGGTCCGCGATCCGGTGCAAGCCGCAAGTGCGGCCTGGAAAGAAGCACGTACCGCAGTGGTTCGAGGTGATCTGAAAACTGCGCACCTGGAAATGTGTCGCGCCGTGGCCCTGAACCCCGAGAGTGTCGCGCTGGAGGGTCTCGCTCAGCTCCTCATGACCCAGAAGGCTCCTACTCAGGCTCTCACTTGGCTTGAGAAGGCCGAGGCGCTTCGTCCCGACGAACGGGAAACGCAGAACCTGCGCGGAGACATTCTCAGTCAGCTCGGCAAAACGGACGAGGCTCTCGAGAGCTGGCTCGCTGCTGCTCACATCGACGTCACCGAAACGACGCGTCGCCAACAGCTCGCCAAGAGCTATACTTCTGCGGCCCGCCCACTTGTGAGGCGCAGAAGCCACAGTCAGGCCGAAAGGCTCCTGCGCCGTGCCACTCTGCTCGACCCGAAGAACTTCGTCGCGCTCACCGCACTGGCAGAGGTGTTCCTCGCCACCGAACGACCGCGCCACGCGGCCTATTTCGTCACTCGAGCCATCGAGGCGAGTGACTTGTACCCCGAGGCCTACGTCCTGCAGGGGGATTTGGCACTCGCGCGAGGCGACGAGGCCGGCGCTCGCGAGGCCTATCAGCGAGCGCTTCGCCTCCACCCGAAGCATTGGGCGGCCACGACGAAACTGAAGAAGCTGGACGAGCAGTGACGCTTCTCGAGGCCCGGCGACGCTGACGCGGAATCAGCGTCGTGCTTTGGAAGAGGTTCGTGGGCGACGCAGGCGAGCCCGCTTGCGTTCGACCGTTTCGCGGGCGGAACAGCCCTCGATGTGGTCGTTGACCAGACCCATGGCTTGCATGAAGGCGTAGCAAGTCGTTGGGCCCACGAACGTCCAGGCCCGCGCTTTGAGGTCCTTACTCAGTCTCGTGGACGTTGCAGTCGTCGTGAGCTTCATCAACGCGCCTTGGGTCATGCGCTTCGGGCGTTCGGCTGTCGGCGGCTCGAACTGCCAGAAATAGGCTGCGAGGGATCCGAACTCGTCTACTATCTCCAGCGCGCGTCGCGCGTTTTGGATGGTCGACTCGATCTTCCCGCGGTGCCGAACGATCGCCGAATTGCGGACGAGGCGCTCGACGTTTCGTTGGTCGAACCGTGCGACCTTCTCGAAGTCGAAATCCGCGAAGGCGGACCGAAAGTTCTCCCGCTTGCGCAAGATGGTGAGCCAACTGAGTCCGCTTTGAAAACCCTCGAGGCAGATCTTCTCGAAGAGTCGGCGGTCGTCGGTCACTGGGTGGCCCCATTCGTGGTCGTGGTAGGCGCCGTAGTCTTCGGCAGAGGCGGCCCAAGAGCAGCGCGGGGTGCCTGACTCGGTCAGGACGATCCCTCGGGGAAGATTCATGGAAGATCTTTTCATGGCGAAAGCAGGTGGAAGGCTGGAAACGACAGGGCCGGGCAGACTTCGGGACCGGAAGGCCCAGGTAGGTTGACCTCCCGTGTTCTACCCGTCTTCGAGCCCCCTGCTAGCGTTGGAAAAGGCGGTGTGCTCGAGGACCCAGGGGAGAGTGGATAGTCGTGGCAGCGCAGTCGATCGCAGAAGCGCGACTTCAACCGTACATGGAGGGGTCGATTTGGTTGGCCAGGTATCCCGTGCGTCACGCAGGCGTCACCTTCGATGCGCGCATGACGGTCGTAAAGATGAGAAGCGGCGGTCTTTGGCTACACTCACCTTGCCCCATGACGGTTCCAGTCGAGGAGGAGCTGTACGAGCTGGGGCCCGTCCAGTGCATCGTCGCACCTGCGAAATATCACTACTTCTACGTGATGGACGCACAACGAGCCTTCCCAGGCGCGCGCACCTGGGTGTGCCCGGGGATAGACTACAAGCATCCGGAGGTGCGGTTCGACGCTCTGCTGGAAGATCACCCGGATCCGATTTGGGCCGACGAAATCGATCAGATTCTGGTGGACGGTCCACGCTTCATGAGTGAGGCGGTCTTCTTTCACAAGAAGACGAAGTCTCTCATCGTCACCGATCTGATCGAGAACATCGGTGATCAAACGCCACACAGCGGGGACAGGCGCTTGCGCTTTTGGCTCAAGGGCGTGTTCCACATGTGGAATCGACCGCGGCCGGCACCGGAGTACCAGCTCGGGTGGAGGGACAGGGCCCAGGTGCGCGAGCGTCTCGAACGAGTGCTCTCCTGGGACTTCGAGCGGATCATCTTGTCTCACGGAGACACCATCGAGCGGGACGCCAAGCAGGTGGCTCGCGAGGCGTGGGCCAAGCCGCTTGCCGCGTGACAGCGGCGGGGTTCGGCGCGCTGTGATTTGGGAGCGTCGTTTGGGAGGGAAATGTGATCAATGAAGATTTTCAACGCGAGGACGGCATCATGAGCGTTCAGCTGCGCGGGCCACTCGAAGCAGCTGATTTCGCCGTCTTGGCGGCCTCGGTCGACCCCTACATCCGGGAGCATGGACATCTCGAAGGCCTCTTGATCGAGGCCGAGGGAGTGCCTCACTACCGGAGCTTCGGTGCCCTGAAGGCGCACCTGCGCTTCGTGAAGGACCACAAGAAGAAGATCGACCGGGTCGCGGTGGTGACCGAAAGCCTGGCGATGGCGGCCCTGCCCAAGGTAGCGAATCGCATTCTCGAGCCGGAAATTCGTCCCTTCGATGCCACGCATCGGGACGAGGCGGTTCATTGGTTGAAGTACGGGCGGGTTCGGTAGCCTGAGGTCCAAACGCGTCCCGCGGAGCCGTAGGGGCGAGCGAACGATTCGCACGCGGTGAAGGTCCCTTCGACCGGGCTACTTCCGTTTCACTTCCTGATCGACCTCCGAACGAAGTGAGCTGGCGAGTTCGAGCATCGGGGTCTGGTCGATCCGAATCCACCCGAAACGGACATGGTCCAAGTCGTAGACGAGCGCGAAGACGGCTCCGAACGCGAGAGCGGCAGGGACAGCGACGAGAGTTCTCTTCCGTCGAGTTGCGCCCGCCTGAGTGCCCACGGTCCAAAAGGTGAGTACTCCGAGCACCGAGAGGAGCACCCACACGACCTCGGGGATGCGGAATCGCAACGCAACGCTGATTCGCGCGGTGTTCAAGTCGATGACGTCGTTCATCGCCGTGACGAACAGCGCCTGAAGGGGAGGACTCGGCGTCGTCTCCTTCACGGATTCTTCGGTGAGGTGCCAGAGCTCCTGGGTCAGCCGGTCGGCAATTTCCGTCGCTTGCTGGAGGGTGACTTCTCCCCGGATCAGGCGGACGGACCGGTTCTCCGTGTAGTCCGCCAGTCGGGAACGGATGCCCGTGGAAAACGGTTCGGGGAGATACCTGGCGCGAAGGGCTGCGGTGCCAATGGCGTTCGCCTCCTGGACCATGATGGCCTTGCGTTGCTGGAAGCGATCCGAGGCGAGACTGAAGGTGAAGGCCAACATGAAGGCAAGGAGGCCCAGCATGGCGCCCATCATGGTTCCGAAGGAGGAATCGTCGTCCACGGTCTGTTTTTTGGCGTACCGTCTCCCCGTTCGGAACCCGAGCTCCATGCACCCGATGCAGGCGAACGTGGCGCCCAGGAAAATGAGGACAATCGGGTAATGGGATTCAGGCATCGGCTCTGGCTGCTCTGCCGGAACGACCGTCCTCCGGTGCGGAATAAGCGAGCGGTAGCGGCAGCCGAAAGGAGCCACGCCGGTCCCCACTGCGTCGAGTCGTTCTTCGTCGGCGGTTCGGCATCAGCGTAGGAGCATCACCTGGTCCAGCATCAGGTGACCCCACGCCCCATCGGTTCGGTCGTAGGCCGAGAGGCGCGCCGTTCGGCCGGTGAACGCGTCGAGTGGCTCGACGATCAGCCGAAAGCGTTCCGAGTCGTCTCCGTGCCAGGTGCGGACGGGCTTTCCGTCGATCAACAAGTCGACGCCCACGCCCCGGGAGCCTCCCGCCACGAAAAAGGCCAGGGCGTCTCCTGTCTCGATGGTGAACGAAGGCGAACGAGCGGTGCCGCTCCCTTCATCTCGCTTGCCGCGTCGATACGAGCTGATGCGGCCCGAACCGATCTGACCACTGACCGTGGCCTGCCCCTTCACGCTTTGCGTTTGGCGCTGAAACGCTCCTTCGAGAGTCCAACCGGAGGTGTCTCGATCGAAGGTGCCGAGATCCCGTTCGTGCGTCAGGCGGCGTCCAGCGTGGAGGAAGGGGGCAGGGCGTCCCGCGTGAAATGTTGGCCGCTCGTAGAGGTCGAATCCCGCGAAGAGCTTCTCGATCGTTTCGAACTTCGCCGACTTGAAGGGCATCCAGAGGTGCGGGGCGAGCTGGACCGCATAGGGTCCGGCGCGGAGTGCGTCGGGCAGTGACGTCGCTGCCGGGAGGATCTCGACGTTTACCCCGCGTTGCTCGAGGTAGCCCGGGGGTGGGAAGCGGTCGTGGGCCATCACGCGGTCGCGGTTCGGCTTCTCGATGCGGTGCCGCGCGACGGTGCGGTCGGTGAGGCCGAGGGTATCGACGAAAGTCACCTCGGGGAATTGGAAGGGAAGGATGCCGGCATATGGGTAGGCCATGACGATGCCGGGCGGCAGGCTCCGCCGATGGGGGTCGCTGTAGCGTCCGTATTTTTCGCGCTGGCTGATGCTGAAGCGTTCGTGCTCTCGCCAGCGGACGGCGATGGCGTGCTTCAGGAGGGATCGCATTGCCGCGTTGTACGTGTTCGCGAGCTCGGTTCCTCCGGGGAGGAGGCTCACGAGGGGGAAGCTCTGCGGTGTCAGGGTGCTATTGACGTGATCTTTCTCGAACGGAGCTTCGTAGTGGAGCGTGTATTCGGCCAGCTGAATGACCGTGGAGTAGACGAGGACGGGCGCAGCGACGCAAAATGCGCCGGCGCGCCCGAGGTTGCGCGGCCTGCGTAGACCACGTCGACGGGCCGCCAGGTGAGCCGAAAGCGCGACTGCGCCAATTCCCTCGCCCAAGGCCACGGCGATCAGGGGAAAGTAGAAGTCGAGCGGGCGGAACACGAAATGGTCGCCTCCGATACGCACGACGTACAGCGCATGCGGCACCACTAGCCACAAGAAGAGGCCGTAGAGCCCATCGCTCTGCCTCTCACGAGAACGACGAGCGAGCATGCCCACGAGGGCGATCGGAAGGACGACGTAGAGCCCCGCCTCGAGGGCCACGGTGACGAAATAGTTCACCCCGGCGTCGGGCCAGGCCTGGAGGTGCTTGGCGTAGTAGGTGTTCGGGAGCCAGTCTCCGTAGTAGGCGTGGCGCCAGAGGAAGTGGCCCGCCACCAGCGCTCCGCATGGCAAACCGAGCGCCAGCAGGGGTCGCCAGCGGTCGGCCGTTTTGATCGGGGCCAACCCGCGGCCTCGCGGCATCGACCTGGCGCAGGGAAAGTGCCTCGTGACGTACCAGGCGAGCGCGCCGCCCCAGAGCAGTGGACCTTCGGGGCGCGTGAGTGACGCCAAACCGAAGACGAGGGACGCGTAGGCAAGCCGACTCGAACGGCCTCGCGCGCTCCAGACGAGCCAGGCCCCCAAGACGACGAGAAATGTCAGCTGGCGGGTTTCCAGCCCGCTCGTTGCCCAGAGTGCCGAGGAACGCTGGAGAGCGAGCCATCCGAACGCCACCAACACCACGACGGAACGCTGACTTCGGAGCGGTGTGCTGCGCGCGAACAGGACCGTGACGGCGAGGGTTCCCACGGTGCAGAGCGCCGACAAGGTAGTCGCTAGGTGTGGGAGCTCGACTCCGGTCAAGCGATGAAGCAGACCCAGTTCGACGACCCAGGCGAAGTTGGTGTACCCCTCGACGCGCTCGCCCAGGTTGTAGACGAGGCCGTCGCCAGCTGCGAAATGTCGTGCGTAGCGAAAGCTGATGAAGGCATCGTCGCAGACCCAGTAGTGTGCCAGGGCGTAGGCAGCCAGTGCTGCGCTAATGAAGGCGTAGGGGAGGCCCGGGCCCAGGATCCATGCGGCGCTCGTGGTCAAGCGCTTCGCCATTGTTCCGAGAGATGCCCCAGTGGGCCAAAGCGTGCGGGTGCTCGCCGCGGACGTCTCCAATTGTTCGAGAGTGTGTGTCACCTTGTGCCGATTCCCTCGCGCTCCTGCGCGTCTGGGTCGACCAAGCAAGCTACGTGCCTACGGCTGAAACGCCCCTCACCGCTTGCCGGGGAGCGGCTTGGTCCGGATCGGCTTCGTCGCGCCGCAAGGCGCGGTTCCCCGTCGCCGAGTTTGTATCGCGGTAGAGCGCCACTGGGGTGAAAGACCTCGACGCACCGCGTACGGCCCGGCCGCTGAAACGGCGTTTCCAGAGGCCTGTTAAGAGGCCTCGTTCCTGCGGCGTCCTTGCCAGGGTGAGGAGGTTTTTTCGTGGCGCGTGGTCGGTCGTTCGTGATGCCGTGGGCTCGTTCGAGCGCAATGCCGGCAGCGACATTGCCGCGGGGCTCACGTTCTATTTCATCTTCAGTCTTTTCCCGCTGGTGCTGGCCTTGGTCGCCGTCTTCGGTCTCTTCGTTGGCCGCGACTCGGTGCGAGAGCGGGTCATCGACTTCCTCGTGGGCTCGTTGCCAGTGGGGCGCGGCTTGGTCTCCTCTCAGCTCGAGACGGTCGTGGCCGCGCGGAGCACCGTAGGCGTGGTTGGAGGCGTGGGGCTCCTTTGGAGTGCGTCCGCGGCTTTTGGCTTGGCCCTGCGCGCGGTCGACCGAGCGTTCGTTCCTACGAGGGATCGCAACTTCGCGACCGAGAAGCTACTGGCCATGTGCATGGCGCTCGGCATCGGTGGATCGATGCTTTTGGCGACGGTATCCACCGAAGCGCTCGGTCTCGTCGAGCGCTTCGCACCTCAGGAGTTCATCTTGCGCTGGGGACTCGAGCAAATGCTCGGCATTTGGCCCCGGGTCGTCGACGTTGGTGTGGATGCCCTCGGCGTGGGGCTCCTCTATTGGATATCACCCACGCGCCGTCCAAAGCCCGCGCAGATCTGGCCGGAGGCGGTCGCCGTGGCGCTGGTCCTGCACTCCATCCGTGCTCTCTTCGTCTACTACGTGACCGAGATGGCTCACTACGGAGCGGTCTACGGTTCACTCGGGTCGGTCATCGCCGTCCTGATGTGGATTCTCGTGACAGCTAACGTCGTGATTTTTGGAGCGGAGGTCTGTGCGGCCCGGTCGAGATTTCGTGCTTAGGACCCCAACCTCCGAGCACCTTGTCCAACGCCTCGAGGAGCTCGCTGAACTCGAACGAACAGGCAGGTGTTTGGGGCAAGCGCTGGTGCGGGTGAACTTTGCCGACGGGGGAGGACTCGTGAAACGATCGCGGGATGAGACGTCATGCGAAGGCAGTCCTCTTGGCGGCGTGCATCTCGGGAGTCGTGCTTCCGGCGTCTTCGGAGCCCCATCGCACGGTGTACGTGGTGCGATCGGGTGACACGCTGGGACGGATCGCCGATCGCTATGGCACGAGCATTGCGGCGATTTGCCGTGCGAATGCCCTGAACCGGCGAGACCTCATCCGCCCCGGCCAGCGAATGGTAATCCCAGCGACCCGCAACCCGGAGGAGAGTGTTCCCCGCCGACGACCTGCGAAAGAGGTGCTTTCAACTCGTTCGTCGAGAGCATCCGTGAGGCGCGACGCTCCCGACCTCGAGCTCTCGCCCGGGATGTGGCAGTCGTTGGTGCGTCCCCCGGAACGATCCGGGTGGGTGCGCGTTCGTACGCAAACACGTTCGTGGGAGGGCTCGGTTGACTTGGCAGGCGGCCCGATCCGGGAGCCGACACGGAGAGCTTTCGAGCACGTTCTCTTCGATCGCAGGACCGGCGAAGAGGGTGAAATCGCCGGTCGATTGATTCGAATTCTGGCACGCACAAGTGAAACCTTCGGCGGCCGAACCTTGCGTGTCGCCAGTGGGTATCGTCAGCAGTCGTTTGCCAAGGAGTCGCGGCATCGCCACGGGGCCGCATGCGACTTCTCGGTCGACGGGGTGCCGAATTTGGCGCTGTTCGCGTATCTCGAGACGCTCCCCCACGTGGGGATCGGGTACTACCCGAACTCATCGTTCGTTCACTTGGACGTACGGCCGAAGAAGGCAATCTGGGTGGACCTTTCCGGTCCGGGGGAAGCGCCAGAATACGTCGATCCCGTGTGGTTCTTCAAAGAACGATCCGCCGGCCGGCCCGTTCTCGAGAATTGATCTGCTCGCCGTTGCTGACGACGACTTCAGGGTTCCTTTGTCGCGGCGTGCATGAGTCGTTTGCGAGGTTTCAAACATTCACAAAGCACCAACGGAGTTTCCACGTGGAAACACGAACCTGCGAAGATCCGAAGGCTAAGCTCGCGGTGTTTAGGTTGTGAGAGGGTTTTCGGTTTTCGGACCCGTTTGGTGAGGCGTTATGGATTGCGCATGTGTCGTGGGTTCTGATATAGGCTGTGGGGGGTTATTGAAGAGAGGGTCGCAGGAGCGACCGGAGGGTGGGGTTCATGGGCGAAAGTATCGTCGTTCGCGACACGAACGAGCTGGCGTCGCGGGTCGAGTTGGCTCGAGAGAGAGTGGGGACGATCGCTCGTTCCGCTGCTCTGCAGTTCGCGCTGGACGTGGGTCGCGTCGTCATCGAATCGCTCTACGACGGCGATTTGCGGGGTTGGCGGAAGCGAGGGCGGAAGGAGGCGGCGCTTCGCACGCTGGCCGCCCATCCGGACCTGTGTATCAGCGCCACCACCCTCTACCGTTCCCTGGCGCTCTACGAGCTGTGCACGCGGCTCGACTATCCTGCCGGTTCGCTGTCTCACGTCGGTGTGTCGCACCTCCGTGCCGTTTTGAGCGCTCCGGAGCACCGACAGGCCGCTCTCGTTTCTCGCGCAGAACGGGAACACTGGCCGGTCAGTCGAGTGGAGCAAGCGGTGTCCGATTGCGCTCATAGCGTTCGCGCACGCGGCGGAAGGCCCCGGGCGCCCGAGTACGTCAAAAGTATCAAGCGCATGGGGCAACTCACCGAGCCGGAGGCCCTGGCGGGGCTCGACGAAGTCGGGCAGCTAGACGCTCGACTTGCTCAGGAGCTCCTCGAAGTGGTGGTGCAAGTGCGGGAGCGGATTTCCCTCATCGAGCACGTCCTCGTCCGGCCCTCGCGGATGAGCCGCTTGCTTGACGGAACGCTGCGCGCCTGACGGCCATCCGCCTGAAAGTCCTCCCTGTCGAATGGGCGGCTGGGGCGCTCCGAGCCACTTCGACCCCCATCCCCGATACCTTAGGCGCGAGCGCGCCCGTCAAGCTTGAGTTTTGGCGAGGCTTTCGCGAGCACCGGAGCGGAACGTACGTGGGTACTTGAGCACCGGAGCGCAGGGAAAACGAAGCCAAAACTCAAGATCGGCGGGCGTCCTGGTCCGTCAAAGGCGGTGCTTCGACCCCACGTGAGGGCCGAGTCTGCGACGCTTGCGGTCAGCGCCGTCAATCGGTCGTGTCCAGGCCGCCTGGCGTGGACTCGTCGGGACTGAAGTCGGCTGCATCGAACGCATCCTTGTTCGGCGACTGGGGTACGCAGAGCTTGGCGCGTGCCGCTCGGTCAACTTGCTCGTGCGCGTCCACCCTCGGAGACTGCTCCTCCTCCACGAGCGAGTGATATGCCGGATAGCGTGGCCTGGGTGCGAGATGGCGCGGCGCCGCACGGGCATCGATGGCGTCACTGCCTGCCGGTTTGTTGTCGGGTTCGAACGCGCCGGGCGAGACTCGAAACGGATCGAACCTGACGAAAAAGGTGATCGCCATCGCTCCGAGTGTATCCGCAATGTCACCTCAAGCCGAGCCATTCTCTTCGCGAGATGACGGTGCGAAGGAAGCACTGCACGCGACCTTCTCGAAGCTGTCGACGGTTCAGGCGAACCGAAGCGAGCTGCTCGAGGAGTTTTGGCGGACGTACGCCGACGAGCAGGAAGAGGCAGGCCGAGCGCTCGACGAATGGCTCGTCGAGACGCGAGGGCTGCCGCTGGGGCGAGGGGAGCCCATCCCCTGGTTCGATCTCTTGGTCAGCCGTTGGGTGAGCGAAGAGAGGGTCGCATTCCAATCGGGAAACGAGCGACTTTCGTACGCGGACTTGGAGCGCGAAACCGCGCGAAAAGCCCGCAGGTGGCAGAGCGCCGGCGTCACCCAAGGAAGCGTCGTCGGTCTGGGGCACGCGTTTGGTTCAGAATTCTTGGTAGACCTCCTCGCGAGTTTCCGGACGGGAGCCTGCGCGGTTTGGATCCCACCGTTCGGCGAAACTTATGAACGGAGAGCGCTTGCCCGGTCGGTGCCGCAGTTCACCTCGGGTGTCGATGCCGGTCTGCTCGGCGAATTTCCAGAGCTCACGCCTCTCCCGAGCGAGTGGGAACCGAGCGATCTCTCGGCAGGTTTCGGTTCGCCGAAACAGCGCTGTGCAGCTTACGATCCCAAGGCGCCCTGCCTGCTGGTGCTTTCCCCCTTGGAGTCCGAGACCGGCCCGGAGCTTCCGCCTAGCGCGGCGAGCCTCCCTTCGGGGCGGCTACTTCGCAGTTTGGGGCGCGACGCGAGCTTCGCGTGGCAGCTTCGCCCCGGAGATCGTCTTGCCGCCGTAGGTTTCGACGAGCCGAGGTACCAGCCGGCCCTGATGCTAGCGTGTCTCCTCGCTGGCGCGTGCTACGAACATGTCTCTCTCGAAGACGCCGACCAGGGGCTCGAGCTTGCCCATGGCGCCTACCGTGCCTTCGGAGTACGCTCCGTGACCGTCGAGACGATGCTGGCGAGCGAGCGCTGCCCAGCGGTCGATACGTGGTTCCGAGACCTGGAGGAGGTGCGAGAAATTCCCGCCTCGCCGGAGCTCGAAGCGCGCTTCAGGCGTGGTGCCGTCAGCGTGGCCTGCGACGCCACACTCGGTGGTGTGGCTCTCATCGCCGTGGAACAGGGAACACCCATCCTCCGCTCGTATCCCCCCGTGGGGGTGGGTCTCGAGCTCGAGGCAATACCAGGCAGCGCGCCCGGCGACTCGATGGGCATCGCCAAGCTGGAGGGAGCAGCGTCTCCGTACATGCTCGTGAGCCGCGAAGGTGCCGGATGGGCGTATTGGGGCACGCGCGATGCGAGGCGCGACGGCCAGACTTTTCCTATTTCCGCGGTGATCGCCGCGGTCGAACCTCTGCCACTCGTGCTCGGGGCCACCGTGATTGCCGTTCCGGGGGTGGGGAAGCGCTCCGACTTTCGATTCGGACTCTTGGTGTTCGTCAGCGCCCCCGGAGGTTCGTGGGCAGGAGCGCGACGCGAGCTCGTCCAGCACGTGCTGTCGAAGCACGTGAAGGAGGTCTTGGCACGTCAGGTTCGGCCCGACTTCGTAGACGTTTTTCCCTTCGCGCCCCATCGGACGAAGAAAGGCATGGTGGACGCCGAGTGGGCACGCGTCGAATGGCTTCAGGGAAACCTGGCGCGACGCGCCCAAGCACCCGTGTTCGGCGCGTTGGCGCGTTTCGACATTGCGTGGGGCGGGGAGGTCTGATGGCAACTCCCGTCTGCGCGGGGGCTACGCTAAAGTGTTCGTTCGGCGCCGCCCCGTCGACGCTCAGCGTGATCCCGGGCGCGCACGCGTTCCAAACAACGCCCCTCGCGAACATCACCGACTTCGCGCCTGGAGTGAACGTGATGCCTTTTGGTCCGTGCTCCAGCCTCGCCAACCCGACGGTCGCTGCGGCGACTGCAGCTGCGCTCGGGGTGCTCACACCGCAACCTTGCGTTCCGATGACGGTCTCGCCTTGGGTGCCGAGTTCTGCGCCGAAGGTGATGGGGTTCGCGCTGCCGGTCCTTCAAAACACAGACAAGTTGTTCTGCCTCTGGGGTGGAGTCATCCAAGTGGTTTCGCCTGGGCAGTCGAAAGTGACGATCAAATAGAGATGACTCGCCCGACGATACGGCTCGCCCTACCGCTCGCTCACGGAAAAACCGTGGATGAAGGCGAAGTGTTTCGCATTTGTGGGTGGGCGGATGCTGGCGACCTCGACAAGGCCGGGGCGCACGCATTTCGGCTCCTCTCCACCGCTGCCGGCAGCTTTCAGGTCTTCGCCGTCTGGTTGGCTCATCGCTTCCAACTAGAAGGGGTTTCCGGTCTCGTTGCGCTCGTCGACGATCTGAAGACCCAGCTGGTCTTCGAACTCAGCTCCGGCAGCGTGGCCATCCGTGAGCTCGAACGAAACTGCAACTGGTTGGTCGACAGCATCGCGCAGCGTGTGCACTTCAACTCTGCGGCTCGTACGGACGCGTGGCGACGATGGATCGCCGAGCTCGGTCCGGACTGGCTGGAGACCACTTCCGAGGCGATTCACGCGGCGCTTTCCGAGCTCGATGCGACGCACGCCCCGTCACACGACCTGGCGGAGCCTTTGCTGCGCCTCGAGTCGCTCGTTCGCTCGGCTTTCGCCACCGTGGTGGCAGAGCTCTCGCAAGCGGAGCTCGACCGCGCTCCGATCGAGTCGTCTCCGCCGGTTGCCGTCGAAGCCGAAGACGCACCGATCGACGACCTTTTCCCGGTGGATGGAGGAGCTGATGCGGAGGCGCGTCAGCTGGTGGAGGAGGCTCCGGCCCTGAGTCGCGCTCCTGCACCCCCTCCCGGGAGGCGTGCGTCCGAACCGCTCCTCCGCCTGATCGCGAAACTCGAAGCCTTCGAGCGGTTGGCGGAGCGCGAGGCGTGGATTGAAGCGAGCATTGTGGCACGGGACATCGAGCAGGAGCTCTCGGGCTTTGACCCGCTTCGGTACCTGCCTGACGTTTTCTCGGGGTATCTGCGCAGCCTGCATCGAGTCGGCGACGTGCTCGAGGGACACATGCACGAGGGGGCGAGCCTCGAAAACCAGGCGCTCGAAAGACTCTACCGGGCGGACCCCGACGAGTTCTTCGCTCGGCTCGGGGTGGCCGAGGGAAGCCGTGAATGAACCCCCACCTTGAAGAGGGCGAGGGAGTGGGGCGGACGGGCGCCTCGCTGCCGCTCTGGCGAGTGATCAAGAACGCGCGCCGCTACGAGCTCGCCTGTCTCGTGCGGGCCCTCGAGCAAGCGGGTGTGCCCGCCCGTCGGATCTCCTTCGACAGTCGACGACTGACCCGCGGAAAGCGGCAGGATCTCGCCAACGACTCCCCCAAACTGGCTCCCAGCCTCCGTGTCGTGGAGCGCGCCAGGGTGCGATGGGTCGAAGAGGAGCCGCACGTCACCGTATACCTGAATGCCGGGCTGTTCGGCCCGCGTTCGCCGTTGCCGAGCTACTTTCAACGGCTCCTCAAGCGGCAGGATGTCGGAAGTTTTTTGGGCGAGCTGCTTCACGTTCTCGACGACTCCTTGGTGCGGGCGCGAGCGTTGCACGGCGATACGGCGCGGCGCCTCAAACCTCATGCCCCGCTGGACGAAGCGTTGAACGAGGCCGTTTTTGGAACGTCGATACTGTCGGTCGATTGGCTGTTCCGTCAGATCTTCCCTGAACTCGGGGTCGAGGTTCGACGCGGCGAAGAGCTTCTGACGTTGGGCATGGCTCGTGTCGCGCTTGGTGCTGCCGTCCTCGGAAGTTGCGCGCTGGATGGGCGTGCGACGGTCACGCGCCGCTCGTTGGACGTGACCCTCACGGTTACGCACCCACGTCTGTCCTCCGCAACGCGCCGCGGAGAAGGTGACGATGGACTGCGAGAGCCCGACTGGACGGACGAAGTGTGGGTTCGTCTCCGGAACTACGTCTTGCCGCGTCTGTCTCGCTTTCCGCTCGCCTTGCGGGTGAGGTTGAGGATGCTCGTGGGGGGCGAGCAAGCGGGGGTGAACCGCGCTCGCGTGACCGAGGCGCAGGTCGTCGAGGCCAGAGCTCCTCTCGAGTTCACGATCTATGCGGGTCACCCGGGCCGGACAGCTTCGTCAAGTTTGTAACGGAACGCGCGCGCTTCCGCGGAAACTCCCGGTCTCCAGCGCGTTGGTTCAGGATGGGCTCCGTTGAAGCAAGGGGGCCATGCACTGGAGCGCCTCCGGGAGCACCGATGACGACGACGACAACGACGGCCGTGCCCAGATCACGGCTCAACATCACATACCGCACTCGGATCGACGGCCGCGTGGTGCCGAAGGAACTGCCCCTGCGCCTGTTGGTCGCCGGGGATTTCTCCGGCAGGGCGAAGTCGCTGGCTGGCCCAGGCCAGGCGATTCGACCGCTTCCCATGTTGGACAAGCGGCTCATGTATTCCATCGTCGGGGGCACCACCCTCGAGGGGGCCCTCGGTCGAGCCCGCATCGGACTGCCGTTGCCTACCACTCTCGCGCTGACGAGGTCGTTCGCGCTGCGTGGTCAAGCGACGGTGAGGGTCGAGCGCACCGTGGGTCAGACAGGCGAGCCGGAGTACCTGCTGTCGCTCTTGGGCACGACGATCTCGAGCGCAGTCGAGCTCTCTGCAAAGGGTAGTGAGCCCGCGGCTGATTCGAAGGCATACGAAGGGGAGCTTCGCTCGGTGAGCCAGTTCAAGATCGTGGGGCAGGGGCAACCCGCCGAGGACGAGCAGGCGTCGACCACCCAGTCCGGCGCTCCCGCCGGTGCTTCGGGGGCCCTCGTTGCCTGGACTCGAGCGAGCGCGCAGCGGGCGAAGCGCCTTTCTGGCACGCACACCTGGGTGGGGGATGCCAAGGAGCTCGGGGGGTGGTTGGAAGTCGCCGACCCGCCGACGGGCGAGCCCCCCAACATGTTTGAAATCGCCGCAACACTCGAGCAGAAGTCGGGGACTCCGGGGGGACCGGGCGCGATTCCTCAGATCGCATTTCATTTCGAGCAAGAGCTGGAGACCGCCTTCACGGGCAAGGATCGCGAGGCAGTGGAGCTCCGCGTCGAGATCACCTGTGAGCGTGTTACGGGCAAGCGCAGCATTCCCGTCAGCGACATGTCCGCGTTCACCCCGGAGCGTGTTGCGTACGCGGTGCCCGAGATTCGCCGCCAGCTGGTGGTGCGCTGGCTCCTCAGTCAGGCCAGAAGCATGATCAGCTCGAATCCGGTGCTCCGCAACACATGCAAGGAGATGCTGTTCGACGCGCCGGAAGGTTTGGTCAATCTGCGCAAGCAGGTGGCGCCCCTTCAGAAGAAGCTGTTTCTCGCGAAGCCATCCGAGGCCGAGGACGCATCGGTCGATCAGGATCCAGCGGAGGCCACTCCGAGTTCGGCCGAGGACGCCAAGGAGCTCGCGGCGCTGTGTCGTGCCGCGGGATTCGGCTGGGTCGACGTCGAAACGAAGTGCGCCATGATCCAAGTCGCGCAAAGCGGTGGGTTGCACTTCCACGAGCACGAGCCGGGCATGGATCAAGCGTTGTTCGTCAACGCGGTAGCCGCGGTGGTGTTCAACCTCGAGCTGCCCGAAGGCGACCGCAACATCCCCGGTTTCATGCTGAGGTTGGACAACCTCGTCAGTGACCTCGATGGTCGCATCGAGAGCAACATCATGACGGTCATCCGTCAGCCGCGTTTCCGAGAGATCGAGCGGAACTTCCGCATGCTTTCGCAGATGGTCGACGCCATCGAAGGCGATAACGTGCAGATCGACGTGCTCGACGTCACCAAAGAAGAACTTGCCGAGGACATCCGCGACAACGCCAACCACATGATGGGAAGTGCGCTGTTCCAACGGATGTACGTTGGGGAGTACGACCGCTTCGGAGGCATCCCCTTCAGTTCGATCGTCACTTTGTTCGAGTACGATCCCTCGGACTCGGGCCCTTCGGGAGATCTGCAGTTTCTCAAGGGCCTCGGGCGTCTCGCAGCTCACTGTCACGCACCGGTCGTCGGAGCCGTGGCACCAATGTTCTTCGGGCTTGGGTCCTACGACCAGCTCGCGGACCTGGATCAGCTCGAGAGGGTTCTGGAGCGTCCGAAGTACGGCAAGTGGGCGGAGTTCCGCGACAGCCACGAGGCGGCATATGTCGGGCTCACGCTCCCCAGGTACCTGCTGCGCACTCCGTTCCGGAGTCGAGAGGGGGCACGCCTGCAGTTCGACGAAGTCGTGCACAAGACGAGCGATTACCTGTGGGGGAACTCCGCGGCGCTCTTCGCTCAGAACATGATCCGTTCGTTCGAACTCTCGAAGTGGTGTCAACACGTGCGAGGTCCCGAGGGTGGTGGCTTGGTGCGCGGTCTGCCCGTTCACGTTCTCGAAGGGTCCGACGGCGTTCGCGAAGAGCAGCCGCCGGTGGACGCCGCCATCCCGGATTTTCGGGAGCTCCAGCTCGCCAACGCTGGGTTCATCGCCCTGGTCTCGAGGAAGGACCAGTTGGACGAAGCGTGCTTCTTCAGCGCTCGCTCGGCCAAGCTGGCCAAGGACTTCGTCGACGAGCTCGATACCCAAAATGCGCACTTGGTGACCAACCTCTCGTACACGCTCTCGGTGAGTCGAGTCGCCCACTACATCAAGCGAATGGCGCGTGACTACGTTGGCAGCACGGCAGACGGCCCGTACCTGCAAAGTACGCTCGAGGCCTGGCTTTCCGAATACGTCACGACCGTGACCAACCCGGACGACCTGACTCTCACTCGGTATCCCTTCAAAGCGGTATCGGTTCAAGTCGAGCCGAGCGTTGGAGCGCTTGGCTGGTACAAGTGCACGACGTCGATTCTTCCTCACGTGCAATTCGAGGGAATGGACGTCGAGCTCCGTTTGGAAGCGGCGCTCGGCGGCTGAGCTTCCCGACGCAGAAGAGGTGTGTGGGCCCGCGCGGCGGGCGATCGATCGAGACGTCGGCGGGCCCAGCTTGGTTGAGAGGGCGGTTGCTTGAGGGGCGGTTACTTGAAAGAGCGGAACGCCTTCTTCAGGTGACGCCGCGAGAGATGAGGAATTCGAGAAATGGTTGAATTTGCAAAGAACTGCGACATTTTTCAGGGCTACAACTACAAGAAAGACGTCGTTACTCCCGTGGGATACATCACCAAGATCAAGATCGGTGATGTCGAGCTGACTGCGGATCAGACGGTGAAAGATCCGTTGAGCCCGGAGAACGATCTCAAAGTGGTTGCCGTGCTCAGCGGGAGTATGTGGGGGCTCGGACCCACCGATGCGCTGTACTTTTCAGGGCAGGTGTCCGTCGGCTCGAAGCAGAGCTGCATGGAGCTCATCTACCGGAGCCTCACCAAGGTCGAAGTGATCTTCCAATTCACGGTCTACGACTACGACCCGGTGGCGAAGAAGTACTACAAGTGCCTCCACTGCAGCGACACCGACATGAAGGGGATCCTCGAGAAGAACGGGGATGATCTGAACCTCGGTGTTGCCGACGAAAAGTCACTTGAAGTTCAGTCCCCCGAAAACTACGCGTTCCACATCGGCATCAAGGCGCAGCCGGAAGCGCAAACCGTCACGGTAGCCGCCGGAGATCAGAAGAACGTGGTGAAGAGCTGGGGCATTCAAGTCGCGGCGTGAATGGTTTCCGACGCCGCCTGGGAGCGCATGCCATGGACCTTTCCTTTCATTCCTGGAAGCCCGGTCAGCTCCTGACGCCCGCCCACTTCGAGTGGCAGGAGCGAGCCCTCTTGGCTCACATGGCGGCGCGGCTCTCGATCTTCGGGGCTCCGGCGTACGGCTTCTCTCGTCTCGAGATCGACGCGAAGGCTCTGCTCGAGGGGATCGTCGCGGTGCGAAGCTTTCAGTGGCTTCGCCGCGACGGAGTGCTCGTTTGCACGAGCGGCAACGCGCACTTGCCAGAGCCGCTCGAAGTCTCCTCGAGGGGCACGGCAAAGGTTCGGATGTGGGTTGCCCGTGCGGATGACCTGTCGGCATCGGAGGGGTCCCAGATCGTTCGAAGTACGTATCGTTTGACTCTCGGCGAGGGGGATGCCGAGGTTCACGGTGCCGAAGAAAGCTGCAGGCTGGTGGACGTGCGCCGGGCAGCAAACGGACGAGCGCTCGTGTTGGGGGACTACGTCCCACCTCTCCTGCGGGTCGGGACGTCACCATTTCTGCGGGACGACCTAAGCGCGCTCTGGGAAACTTTGGGGGAGTACGACGAACGGCTCCAGAGCAGCTCGCATCGGGCCAGCTCGGTTCGCGAGAGGGCGTCGGACATTCAGCGGCGCTTGTCGAGTGGGAGGCGGCTTCTTGCGCTTCTCGAAGAAACGGGACTCGCGCCGACGAGTCGGGTGGACGAACCGGTGGGGATCCATCCCCACGCGCTGTTCCGTGAGCTCCGCGACTACGCATGCGAGCTCGCGGCGGTACCGGGCACGAGCATCGACCCTTCGATGCTCGTCTACGACCACGCGAATCTGGGGGATTCCTTCCGGCGGGTCTTCGCTTGTATCCAAGGTGGAGCGCCTGAGGAACTGCCCGAGCCCGCTGGATTGGAATTCGAGCGAGATGGGCGCCTCTTCGTACTCAAGCACCTCTCCACCGAAGTGCTCACCAGTCCGCACGTCGTGCTCAGCATCAGTGGAGCGATCGACGCCACGGGGTTGAAGCTCGCGAGTCCCACGAGATTGCCGAGGGTGCACGCGAGCCTGCTTCCGGGGGTGCGAATCGAAGAGCAGCCCGTCCCTCATGCCCCGGTCGGTGGCGTCGAGACTCGCTACTTTCGCGTCGACTGTACCGGCGAAGAATGGGGACACGTGGTTCGCGAGCGAGCCCTTGCGTTTCATCGACTGCCAGGCGCGGGGCTCACGGCGACGTTGCTCTGGAGGGGCCGCCGTGGGACTGCTTGACCGCCTGAGCGGGGGGCATTCCGGATCGCGAGGTCGCGAGGACGTGGCCGAGCATTTGGGGCATCTGCTCAACAGCGCTCGAGGCTTCGGTTGCGTTCGGGGAGACTACGGAGTCAAGAGCGAGACCACTTGGGGTGCGACCGCGCCGTCGACTGAGCCGAGGTCGCCGCTGGAACGATTGCGCGTCGAGATCGAACGCAACATCGTGAAGTTCGAGCCGGCGATCTCGGGGTCGCGAGTCAGTCTCTGGTCCAGGACTGCCGGCGGCAGGGTGGTCCGGTTTCGGCTCGAAGGAGAGCTCGCTCCGTCCCAAGAAAAACTCGGCTTTTGGATCCTGTTCGACGTCGACACTCGAGAGTTTCGCATCGAGGAGGGGGCCTCTTGAGCTTTCAGGATAGAGTGGTCGTCGATCTGGTCCTGACGAGGGCCGGGCAGACCTTTGCGATCCCTGCAGGAAATGTCCGAGAGCTTCGTCTCGAATTGGGTCGCGCGGGGTTTTCGGGCGAAGTCGAGTTCGTTCTGCGCGACGACTCCGACGCGGGGGGAAAGTATCGGGACGAGCTGGGGCCGGTGTTTCTCACTCCGAAAGAGCTCGAGGTGTCGGTTCTGGTCGTTCCCCGTCAGCCAACGCCCGAAGGCCCGGCGAACATGCAGCCAATCGCCGTCGCTGGCGTCTGTGTGGGGAGGGAGATGCGCGAGGAGGGCACGAACTGGGGCGCGACACCTCCCGTGTTCTGGCGCCGGTATCGCATCGGTTTCGTCGATCCTGCGCGCGCGCACTGGGACGATCACTTCCCGTGTGCTCTCTACACCAACGCGTCACTTCTCAGCGTCGTCCAGGCGCAGGCAACGACGCTCGTCAAGGTCGAATCCGACTGGTCTGCAGCGCAAGCAGAGCTCCCGCAGTTGTTTCTGCACTTGCCCTACGAGCGGCACGTCAGTTTTCTTGCGTTTCTGGTTTGGTACCTCGATCGACTCGGTGGATGCCTCGTCTACGACTACCGGAATCAGGTGTATCGCCTGGCCAGCGACGAGAGTTCCGGCGAAGACGCGGCCAACCTCTTCGGCGACGACCTAAGTTCAGTTCGCTTTCAGTTGGGGAACGTGGAGCGAGGTCGAACGTGGATCCGGAACTCGTACGCTCCGGACGCAACTTCGCAGGAGGGTGAGTCACAGAACGTGATCGAACCTCTGGTGCAAGACCATCTGGTCCGAACTTCCGTGGCGTCGGAGCAAAATGCGCGGGTCGAACTGGAGACTCTCCGGCGAACTCCCCGGGAGGTGGTAGCTCGCATCGAACTAGCGCGCTTCGGAGCAGCCTGCACGGCGCCCGGTGGAACGCTGACCTGCGTGCAGGGCCAACGTTTCGGCTCGAGCGCGAGGCTCCTTGACGGGCCTTGGACCATCGTCGAGGTCAACCTGGTTGCGCGAGCCACCGCGACCGAGCTCGACACCGAAGCAGATCGGGCGAGCGTGGGGGCGGAGGTCTCCCTTGCGATGATGCTGCGCAAGCAGACGGACGTACGGCCCGACCGCCAGGCAGGGAAAGCTCCGGACTACCCGGCTTTCGTGGAGGGGCTCGTCGTCAGCCAGCAGGGGGCGAGCGACGACGTCACGTGGGACTCCGTGCAGGATGAAGGAACGAAGGCGAACGTGGTCGAGATCGAACTTCCTCTCTTCGCAAAGTCCGTGTTCGTGCCTTTCGAGCCCGGCTTCGATTCGTCGAACACCTTCCGGCCCCGCGTTCGTCGCGAAAGGGTGCTGGTTGCGCTCGGTCTCCACGACGCTCGGATCGCACGCGTGCTGAGCTTCCGCGAGGAGGCGGCACTCGAGCGAGGCACTCAGGGCGAGCAAATGGTGTTCGGACGCAGTGCGCAGAGCATCACCAAGATGAGTCACGTCTACGAAAGCGATCAACCGGTGTTCGACGTGACGCGCACCAACGGGAGCGACATGGTCAAGCTCACCTTTTCCGAGGGAACTCTGACCATCGGCGTCCAGGAGCAATCGGGCTAGGGCCATGAGCACGTTGAAATGCACGATTGTCCTCGACAAGGAGAAGGGGATCTCCATGACCGTGGAGGACGAGGCAGCGGGCACCTCGCGTACGGCGGAGCTTCTCGGCGACTCGATTGTCCTGACCGTCAAAGGTCAGGGCAAGACGAGCGTGCTGAAGCAGACGGCCGAGGAGATCGCCCTCGAGTGCACCAAGTTCACCCTGAAGGCCGACGAGATCGAGTGCACCTCGACTGGGGCTTCGACGTACACCGCGAAGACCACGATGGGGCTCAAAGGGACTCAAAAAGTGAGTGTCGAAGGGCAGCAGGCCCAGGTTTCGGGTACGAGCGTCGACGTCAAGGCGCAGGGCACCTTGAATGCCGAGGCCAGTGGGGTGGCCACGCTGAAAGGGTCGGTTGCGAACGTGAGCGCTTCGCAGGTGGTGTTGGGCTGAGACGATGGCTTCGAGCGATTTTCGAGAGAGCTATCTCGAGGAGATGGCGCGGGTTGACGAGTACCTCGTTCGAACCCGAGGAGCAGCGGACGCGCCTGCGAGCGAGGACCCGGAAGTGCGCCGTTTGCTCGAGGCAGTGTCCTATTTCTCGGCGCAGACCCAGCAGATGGCCTACGAAGCGACCGTCGATTCTCTGGAGGGGCTCATCGGGCAACGCCTCGACTTCGTTCAGAGGCCACTGGTCAGTCGTGGACTGCTCAGTGCCTCGTACTCGAGCTCGAAAGCCGTTTTGCATCTGCCCCAGGGCACGCCGTTTCTCGTCCAGGCGCGGGACGGTCGCTCGACCCAGCTTTCCACCGAGGTGTCCGCGGTCGTGGCGCCTTTGCGGGTCTGCCACGCTCAGATGGAAGGGGGTGCGGGTACGCCGCGCCTCGTCCTCGGGATCGAAACCGAGGCAACCTGGGCTGGCCTCGGTGTCCTCAGTCTTCACGTGGACGTTCTGGGGGATCGCGCGCGGTCGATGGCTCTGCATCGAGCTCTCGCGCGGGGTTGTCGCGCAGTTCGTCTGCTCACGACCGAGCGGGCCGTCGGTCGTGCGGTGCCACCCCAGCTCTCCGACAATCTCGAGCATTGCCCTCGCCTCGAAGCGACCTTTGGACCGCGCACACCGATCGAGGCCGACTTCGACCCGAAAGCGTTCGACCGAGATCTGCGACTGTCCCCTCTGGAGACGGCCAGGGCACATTTCCAGTTTCCCGAGAGAGATCTGTTCGTCAACGTCGTGCTCCCCACGGAGGGAGACGCTGCGGCGTTCTGGAAAACGGCCACCCGATTTTGGATTGCCCTCGAACTCGACGCTGAATGCGCGCTCGGGCCGCTGTCTGTTTCCTGCTTTCGTCCGAACGTTCTTCCGGTGCAAAACCTCGTTCGGGCTCCGGCGCAGCCCATCGAGGATGCGGGTTTCCAAAGGCGCTATCCGCTCCTGCCTCCCAGCGGTTTGGGCCCGCACCAAGCACACCGGGGGGCGCTCTTCGAACTCCATTCGGTGGAGCGTGTCGTGGATACCACCGGTGGCGCCGAACGAACGCTGTTCCCGAGCGCTCTCGGTGACCCGGAGACCTCCTACCGCTTGGTTCGAAAGCACGGGCGAAGCACGGGGCGTGGAGCCTCGGTGGAGCTGGTATGTCCGGGAACCGTCGCGGAGCCTCGGAGTCTTCGGGTCGAGGCGGCGTGGACGGAGAGCGAGATGAACCTCCGGAGCTGGGGAAAGCTTCGCGTCCGGCCCTGGAGGCTCAGCGCCGATGGGATGGAGTGGAAGCTCCTGCCTCGGACTGCGGGTCCCGTTCCCAGTCCCGTCGAGGGTTCGGTGGATCGCCTCGTCGAGCTTCTCGCTCTGAGCAACCGTTCGCGACTCGAGCGCGAAGAAGTTCTGAAGGTCGCACGATTGATTTGTTCCGGGACAGAGCCGCCGTGGTCTCGCCTCGTCGAGGCACTCGGGGGGATGACCGTGAGCGAGGAGCCTACGCCAGAGGGGACAGGCATCCTGATCCGTCGCTTCACCTTCGAAGTGCGTCCCATCGGAGAGGAGCTCGAGCCGTTGCTCGATGACTTCTTCGAGTGGATAGGCCGTGTTCTCAGTGAGTGGGGCGGCGAGCTGGTCGAGGTGGTCCGGGCGAAGAGGGAAGCCGGGGGTCGTTCGTCGCGGTGGGAGGCCACGTCGTGAGTCTTCGACTTTATGCGGGGCTGTTCGATCTCGGCGAAGCGGTCGACGGGTTGGCGGTCGTCGCCACGCGTCGGTTGGCCCGCGAGCGCGACGCAGGCGCGCTGGACACCCCCGTCCTTGGTTTGGTCTTGGCCAACCTGCACATGGAGCTCCGAGCGCGTCTCGAGGACTTCGCGACCGACGTCCTCACGATCGAGTTTTCGAGTGATGCCGACCCGAACCATGCCGAACTGGCGTTACGACTCGTCTCGTACTGGGTAAACGAACGCCTTTGCTCTCACCTCGAACCGAGTGATTGCGCCGACTGGCTACCGGTGGGGCCCGAGGGGGCGGCTCTGACCTGGGGAGGGAGTCAGTTCTTTTCGGAGGTCGATGACCTGGGTGTGGCTCTGGTGCGAGCCGAGACAGGTTTCTCGAAGCCGACGGCAGAGCCTCTCGAGCGGTTGGCCGAGCTGTCGCTCTTCATTCTCGAGCAGGGATTCGAAGGGAAGTACCGAGGACAGAGCACCCGGCTCGAGGAATACAAAGCACGACTGCGTCGGCGCACCCTGCCTCCTCCAGGCGCCCCTGTGGCGACAGAACCACGACAGCAGGTCGGTTTCCGCCATGCGTGGGTCGTTCCCATCGCCGCGGCTGCATTCTTCTACGGCGTGTGCGCATGGATCTCGAATCTCGCGGGGGCCGCGTGAGTTCGAGGAGTTCGCTCGGCTTGGGGCCAGTGCCAGACGCCGTCGCCCGGCAACTCGGCCGCACTCCACGTCTCGATACGGCGTGCGATGGTGGGGGGACGGTCAACCGCCGACCGCGCGTCGCTCCGAAGCCGCGTCGCCTCGCGCAATCGAGCGCCTTCGAAGAGCTCGAAGTGCTGGTCGAGCCGTCGAGCTTGTCGTTCGAGGCCCGCGCGGAGCTCCTTCGGATCGCCATCGATCAGCAATGGTTCGACAGCATGGAGACTCGGTGCGTTCTGCACTTCGCTCTCGATCGGTTGGTCGAAGTAGCGCTCGGCAAGGAGCTCGCGAAGGTCCAGGCTGAATTTCAGAATGTCGACTCGTTGATGTTCGCTCTCCATCTTCGGTCCGCGCAGACCGCGGGAGGAGAGCCGTGAGCTGGTCGACTGCCGCGATCTTGGCGCTTATTCTGGCGACCGTCATTGCGGTCGTGTTCGGCGTGTTGTTCGAGCGCGAGAGGAGGAAGTCTCGGCCGACCGAGCAAAAGCCTCCGAAGGGGCAGCCGGTCGACTTGGTCAAGCCCTGGCGACGGATTCGCGCTGACTTGCGGCCGGAAGAGCGCTTCGGTCCCGCAGTCGTGGCGCTGGGTGACGACGGCTGGAAGTCGTCGCGAGTGCTGGAGCAACTCTCGGGCGGCAGTCCGGCAGTGCCGTCGGCGAGCGGCGCGGGGATGCGGTGCTATCGCGGAAACCAGGCGGTGGTCGTCGAGCTGTCCGACGAGGTGATCCAGTCCGAAGCGGACGTAGTCGACAAGGCGCTGTCACGCCTCTTCCAGGAGCTCTGCGACGGCGTCGTCTTCGTGGCTTTCTCATGCGACTACCGAAGCTTGGAACCGAGTCGCGCAGCGGAGCTCGCTCGCTGGGCCGAAGTGCTGCAGCGCAGGCTGCCTGAACTGCGGCGCTCGGGTCGGAGCGTCGGGTTTCGCATCGTCGTGACCGGTTTGGACGCGGAGGACGGCTATTCGACATTTCGCGATCTGTGGCTGTCGGGGCGTGCCGATCCGATTGCGTTTCGAGAACTCGAAGAGTCGGGCGCCCTCCAGGGCGCATTCGCTCACGTGGAAAACGGTCTGAGCGCGGTGCTCTGCGCCCGCCCCGAGGGGCTCGAATCCGCAGTCCGCGTCGTGCAGGCGCTACCTCACAAACTGAGGGTACTTCGGGCTCTCACGGTTCCGCTGACCGACACCCTGGAGCGCACGACCGACCCATCACTGGGCGGAGTCTTCCTGACGGATACGGAAGGTTCCTCGATGCCGCGCGCGCCCTTCGCATTCCGACCCGCCGACGCGAGTCGCGCGGGCGCGGCCCAGAGAAAGGCGTCGATGCGTCGCCACCTGGTCGCCGTCGCGGCCGCAGCTCTTGCGACGCTCTTGCTGTTCCTCGTCCATGGGCAGTGGCTTGGTTGGATTCAGCGACAGAACCATCCGTACACCTCCGTGTTGGAACCCGGGCGGAGGGTGTTGGCTGCGCGGTCTGCGGAGGAAGTCGTGCCCCCGGACCAAAACCCGACGTGGCTCTCGGAAGCAGAGGCACCGAACGGCGCCGCAGGCGCGCGCCTGACGACTAACGAGCAGGCGCTCAGGGCGGGGACGGCGCTTCGAACGCTGCGCTACTGGGCGCTCCCCTTTGCGTACGTGCCCCAGCGCCGCGAGCTGTCCACCGGATTCCTCGAAGCCACCCGGCGCCATTACGTCTTGCCGTCGCTTGCGCCCAGTCGAAGTCTGATGCGGCGCGTGCTTTCGGCCGTGCTCGACCGAGCGACGAGTGACAACGACTCCGGCCGCCTGGTGCTGGAGAACCGAGACGTGTGGGCGAGAAAACTCGAGATGCCCCGAGAGACCGTGTCCGAGTTCGTGCGGTCGCGATCGGATCTCCCGACGAGTGGCGTTCTCGGTCAGCTCGACGGACCAGCAAACGCCCTCGAAGACTGGCGAGCGCGGCTTTCGAGCCTCGCTCGGGCCGTTGACGCGGGGGTGTTCCAGGCGAGTGAACTGCGCCAGATCAGAGAGGAGCCATTTCTGGGTGGCCTCCCGGACAATGCCGACGAGCTGCGGATCCTTCAGCTCGCCGTTGGGCTCCTCGATGCCGACTACGGGCTCTCGCGAGAGGATGCCGACGCGGCCGGTCGGATCCAGGCGGAACTCGACTTCCTGAGTCAAAACTTCGAAGCGCTGAGCCGTCTGCGACGCTGGCTCGCGGAGAGTCCCCCGCTCGCGGAGGTCCCACCTCCGACCACGTTGGCGCAGCTGATGGAGCGCGTGCGCCCCCCGGAAGAGCCTGAGAACAAGGCTTCGAAAGAGAAACCGGCGCTCTCGGAAGGGAGTGTGACCATCACCTTCGAGCGACCAGTGACGATCGCACGGGAGGACTTCGAGCTCGCGGCCCGGCGGACTCAGGCGCGCTCCGCGCTGGTGTCGTTCATGAGCTCGCGCCGGGCATTGCCGAGTTCGCCCCCGTACGACAGCGCGTGCCCGCGCCCGATGGACCTCGGCGTGGGGGGAGGATTCTTTCCTCTGCGGCCCGGAACGAGTCAGGGCGCGGCTTCGTTGGACTCGCTGGACTCGTTCCGGGTGCAAGGCCCCACGAGTCGCGGCTACGGGCCTACGGCGTCGCTGCCCGGCTGGTTCACCCGTGAGGCGTTTACGCGGTACGTGCAGCCGGTGACCGCTGCACTTTCCAAGCGGCCAGTTTCCACCAACCTGAGCCCGGACGACCAAGCAGAGCTCGAGTACTACGTGCAGGGGCAGTTGAACGAGTACGCAGCGACCTACGGTGCGGAGCTCCTCTGCTACTACGAATCGTTCCGATTCAACCCGAGCTCCCTCGCGCTTGCGGAGTCTGCCATCACGGAACTTGCGGCTGATGGCTCGTGGTTCTTCCGCTTCGTCCAGGAGGCTGCTCGGCAGGCCGACCTTCCCTCCGACGAAGACGGTTTCGGGAGCATGCGCCAGCAACTGGCCGGGTTCGAGCCTCTCGTCGCCACGGCGAAAGGCAAAGCTCTTTCTGACTATGGTGCCATTCTGCTGAGCGGCCTGCCGAAGGCCGCGGGCCCTCCACCGGAGAAAGGGCCGGAGATGGACGTGGCACCCATAAACCCGCGCTTGGCGAAGGCCCTTGCGGTTCTCGGCGCCACCGACCGAGTGGCCCCCGTCGCGGGTGACCTCGAAGGTTGGCTCGCGCAGCAGAGCATCACGGGTGGCTATGGGCGCCCCTTCCGTTTGCCGTGGGCGAGCCTCCGGCAAGCGGCGCTTCGAGACATCGATCAAGGGTGGCGTTCGGATCTGGTTGGACCCTCGAGGGTTTTGCTCAGGAAGTACCCATTTGCCGCAACAGGGATCGCATCGGGAAAACCGGTGAGTGTGGAGGAACTGGAAGCGGAGTTCGGTCCTCGAGGAAGGATCTGGACGAAGGTGAACGACGCTCTCGCACCCCTCGTCGTTTCTTACGTGGAGCAGGGGCGGCGCTCGTGGGCCATGCGCGGAGACCTCCCGTCGCTCGATCATTTGCTCGACTTTCTCAATTCCGCTCAGCGTCTGACGGACGCGCTTTGGAAAACGGACGGCACGCGCCACAAGTTGTCCATCGGTGTGACTCCCCACGATCTTCCCGAGAGCCATCCGGGAGAGGTGCTGATCGCCTTGGCTCACCTCTCGCTTCCGGGTGATGCCGTGCAGTCGTTCAACCAAGCCTTGGAAAAGCGTTCGCTCCAAGTGAATTGGTGGTCTCCAGGAACCTCGAAACTGACGGTCGAAGTCCTCGACGAGTATGCGAGCGAGGTCGTTTCCTTCCACACGCTGGCTCGGCGCCAGGGCCTTTGGAGCTTCCTCCAGCTGTTTGACGGCGCCCAAGGCGCGGACCACGTGCTCACGTTTCAAGCCCCGCAGCGCACCGGGGTTCCCGGGGCCGTTCGCTTCGGGCTCGATCGCGATCTCGGACTTCTCTTTCGCGACGTCGCGCGCGCTGCGGGTGAGGCGCGGGGGCAAGGGTCATGACGCGGCTGTTCCCGTCCGCTTGTGTCGTCCTTTTGCTCGGGTGCTCGGGGAGCGAGGGCTCGTCTTCGCCCGCGGTGCCGGACGTCGATCCGACGTTCGAGCTCACGGTTCGGGCCACGGAGGAGTCGAATCGTGGGCGGAGCGTGCGAATGCTGACGCGTTGGGTGACTCAAGCCGAGTTCGCCACGGACGACTACGAGGCGATGGTGCGTTTGGTCGAAGTCCCCGACGACAGCGTCGTCGGAGATCGCCTTCTGAGGCCCGACAGCACCATCCGGATCCAGATCCCCGTGGAGAAGGACGGGCCTATCGGCGTGTACTTCTTCTTTCGTGAGCCGGACGCCGATGGCTGGAAGGTGCTCGTCGACCCCACGAAAAAGAGCCGGACGATCGAGCTCGGCCCCGACTCGGTCGTCGAGTCGCCCGGTGAGGTGGCGTCGAAAACGCCCTGAGTCGCCTCCCATCCGCACGACGATCGCTCCGGGTACCGGAGCGGCGCGCATTTGGCTGAGACCTTCGAGAGGTTGTGTTTCGAGGCGTCCTGTCGCAGGGAGGAAACCCCATGGATCCGATCATTTCCGTTCGAGGTCTGACCAAGACGTATGGTTCGGGCCTCACTGCGCTTCGTCACGTCGATCTCGAGATCGACCGCGGTGAGATTTTCGCGCTGCTCGGTCCGAATGGTGCCGGCAAGACGACGCTCATCAGCATCATCTGCGGCATCGTCAATCCGACGTCGGGCACCGTGCTCGCCGACGGGCACGACATCGTGCGCGACTATCGCTTCGCGCGCTCGGCGATTGGCCTCGTGCCCCAGGAGCTCTCGACCGACATGTTCGAGACGGTCTGGGACACAGTGCGATTCAGTCGGGGCCTCTTCGGGAAAGCTGCGGACGACGCACACATCGAGCGCGTCCTGAAGGACCTCTCCCTCTGGGACAAGCGCAAGACCAAGATCTTGGCGCTCTCCGGGGGCATGAAGCGACGTGTCTTGATCGCCAAGGCACTCTCCCACGAGCCCAAGATCCTTTTCTTGGACGAACCGACCGCTGGGGTCGACGTCGAGCTGCGGCGAGACATGTGGAAGCTCGTGCGGAGGCTCCGGGAAAGCGGTGTGACGATCATCCTGACGACTCACTACATCGAAGAGGCGCAGGAAATGGCGGACC
The DNA here is from genome assembly GCA_050289625.1 of Polyangiaceae bacterium. GTDB lineage: Bacteria > Myxococcota_A > Polyangia > Polyangiales > Polyangiaceae > NIC37A-2. The sequence continues at coordinate 30,069 of JBNKGC010000019.1, forward strand.
GCATCGGGGTCATCAACGGAGGAGAGCTCGTTCTCGTGGAGGAAAAGAAGCGGCTGATGAGGCAGCTCGGCAAGAAGGAGCTGACGCTACATCTGACCGAGGCTCTCCCTGCGGTCCCCGATGCCTTCGGAGGGGCGCCACTCGGTCTCTCCGAAAATGGCCTGACCCTCACCTACACCTTCGATTCGCAAACCGAGGAGACGGGCATCGCTCAGTTGCTTCGTCAGCTCGACGAACTCGGGATCGTCGTCAAGGACCTCCACACGAAGGAAAGCTCACTCGAGGAGATCTTCGTCAACTTGGTGGGGGGCGATGATCGGGATCTCCCTGGGAAGGGGGCCCCCGCCGCGACGGATGAGCGCTCCACGGAGGTCAGCCCATGAACATCTACGCAATTCGCGCAATCTACTTTTTCGAAATGGCCCGTTTCTGGCGCACGCTGTTTCAGAGCATCGCCACTCCGGTCATCTCGACGTCACTCTACTTCATCGTCTTCGGGTCGGCGATTGGCTCCCGCATCGAGCAGATCGACGGCGTGAGCTATGCGGCCTTCATCGTGCCCGGGCTGGTCATGCTGTCGGTGCTCACCGAAAGCATCTCGAACGCCTCCTTCGGCATCTACATGCCCCGTTTTGCCGGCACCATCTACGAGGTGTTGTCGGCTCCCGTGGCGGCGCTGGAAGTGCTCTGTGGCTACGTGGGTGCGGCCGCGACCAAGTCGGTGTTGCTCGGTCTCATCATTGTCGGAACGGCGCGGGTGTTCGTGGACTACTCGATTCAGCATCCGCTGTGGATGCTGGCATTTTTGGTCCTCACCTCGCTCACCTTCAGCCTGTTTGGCTTCATCATCGGGGTCCTGGCCGATGGCTGGGAAAAGCTGCAAATCGTGCCCGCGATGGTGGTGACGCCGCTCGCCTTTCTCGGAGGCAGTTTCTACTCGATCAGCATGCTGCCCCCGCTCTGGCAGAAGATCACCCTCTTCAATCCGGTGGTTTATCTGATCAGTGGCTTCCGCTGGAGCTTCTACGGTCAGAGTGACGTGGCCGTGGGCACGAGTCTCGGCGTGACCGGTGCGATCTGCCTGGCCTGCCTTCTGGGCGTCAGCTGGATCTTCAAGACCGGCTATCGCATCAAGGCGTGATGCGCGTCCGTCGAGGCTCTTGGCAAGCGCTGCGTGCTTCGTCCGTTCCGGGAGCGAGCGCGCCACCCATCGTCGACTCGCCTTCGGAAACGAGCCCCCGACCCGAGTAATGGCCTGCGCCCGGTCGCGAGATGGAGGTTCGCGCCCGCGCGGGACAGAGTCCCCATCTCACCACGGCGCGGAGCAAGTGCTGTCGGCCGTTGCGGGCGAATTCATTCGACCTGCGCCAGGACGGTTTGCGCAATTTCCGAGCCGGCGTCCTTCGCGAGAGCGCGCTGGGCCCAGATCTTGGCGAGACCCTTCTGTTCGTTCTGCAAGAGGACGGATGCGAGCAGGGCCGCGGTGACCGCGTTGTCCGGCTCGAACGCCGCAGCGCGCCGGAGCAGCCGCTCGGCCAGCGGGGAATCACCCCCTTTTCGTGCTGTCAGGGCGGCCGAGACGAAATTGCGGCACACCGAGGCGAGTCGATCGGTTTGATCGGCGGTCAAGTTGAAGCTCCCGAGCCAGAGCTTGCGCGCTTCCTCGATTTTGCCCTGCTGGTTCAGCTCGTCGGCAAGCAGCTGCTGGGCTTCTCGTTTGGAGGCGCCGGCTGTCGCTGATTCGAGGGCTCGCTGGGCCCATTCGTGTGCGCGGTCGAGTGCTCGCCTGCCCAGGTAGAACTTGACGAGACCAGCGCTTGCGGGCCCCGACGGGTCGATGAAGGCGGATTCGCACATGTGCTCGAGGGCCTTCTCCTCTTTGCCGGCCATCAGGCTGCGCCGTGCGAATTTCCACGACTGCGCTCCGCGCCACTTCTTCGCGGACGAGTAGGCCTCGGGACCCTTGCCGAGTGTCTCCTCGCACGAGGGCATGCTGATCGGACTTTCGATTCTGTACGAGCGGCCTTCGTCGCTCACCTCGGCGGCAGCGAGGTCTTTCGAGGCGTCCGCCTCTTCATTGCCCATTGCTCCGGGGGCGTTTGCGCTGGAGGGCGCTGCGCCCGCGGCATCCTTGCTCTGGTCGACCTCCTCGGTGGTTGGTTGGGCACCCTCCTTTCCGATCTTCGAAGCGGCTTGCGTGGATGCAACCGCAGCCGCGTCGGTCGCGCTGGCTTCAGCAACGGTGTCGGTGTCGCCTTCGCTTCCGCCCAGCAGTACGGCCGCCCCAACCCCCAAGACCGCGACGAGCCCCGCCGCGGCCATTCCGCGGCGGAGACGTTGGCGTTTGGTGCGTGCGGCGAGAAGAAGCTCGTCGACGTCCGTTTCTTGGTCGGAGGAAGTCGCTGCCTCGGCGAGGGCGACGGGTGGATGGCTCGGGCTCGCACCAGGATTCGGCGGTGCGTCGAGGGGAGCTGCCGGTTCCGTCGGGAACGTCGGAAGGGCAGCGGGCTTCGGCGCGGATAAGCTGGGCAGCGGAGGCGCGCTGCTGACCACGCCGCGGGAAACCGCCGAGTTCGGTGGCTGCGATGGAGTGCCGGTCGGAGGCGGAGCCAGGGGCGGCGCCGAAGAGACGATATCGCTGCCGGGTGGATCCGACGGTGCGGGGGCTCGGGTGGAGGCGGAGGCTGACGCTGGTGGCGGAGGACGCGAGGTTCTTCCCGAGCCGTCCCCGAGCCCGAACACCGTGTCTTGGCGTGCTCTCGGGCTCCCGGCTTGCTGGAGAGCCTTCTGCAAACGAAGAGACAGAATGCCCGGATCGATGTCCTGGGGAACGCAGGCGGTCACCTCCGCCAGGGGGAATTTCGTCGAGCCCGGGGTGTCCTTCGTCAGCGCGAAGACCGGTACCCGGTAGGTGGGCCGGGCGGCACGCATCTGATCGGCGACCTGTCTCACGTGTATTGCGTGAACCACAATCGCGAGCGGCCGCGCATGCTCGAACGCTGCGGCGACCTCATCGACGTCAATCACCATGGCGGGGCGACCCACTCGGGCGAGAGCTTGGGCAATGCTTGCGCTCCGTTCCGCGAGATCAACGAGCAAGATCGTAGGCTCTTGCGACATCAGGGGACCCTCTCGGTTCGGCAGGAAGTGTACAGGTCTCGGGTGGTTCGTCCCTACTTTCAGGTTGTCCGGAGATCGGGATTTCAGGCGGAGAATCCTTCCGGTGCGGAAAAATCCACCCCAACCAGCTCCCCCTCGAGCCCCGAGTCTTTACTACTGGATCATCGATCCCGAAGCCCGTGTGCTCGAAGCGCTCGAGCTGCGCGACGGCACCTGGGTCGAAGTCGCCGCGGTCGATGAAGAAAGCACGGCGAGAATCCCGCCCTTCGATGTGAGCGATCTCGAAGTGGGGCGTCTATTCCTCCCCCGCGAGGCGGACGAGCTACCGACCGACGAGACTCCAGTTTGAGGCCCGATTCGCGCCGGCGGGTCCGCGAGCATCTCCGTCGGGTAGGCGAACAACAAGGGCGCCGCCGCCCCCCGCAGGATCACCTTCGTGAGGGGCCCCACGGCGGGCGCGATGAAGACCAGGGCTCGGGTCAGTCCACCACGGCGAAGGCGTCGCTGCCTGCGGAGCTGCTTTCGGAGAAGAACAAGAGACCCGCACCAGCTCCGCCGAACTCGAGGTTGAACAGTTCTTCGGTGAAGGAGAACCGTAAACTCCCGTTTCGACGTCGAGGGAGGTCATGCCGCGCTTGGTGAGGCCGCCACCCGGTGAGCCAATCGTGTAGCGCACCAGCACCGAGTCTTCATCGGAGTGCTCGACGCGGTCGAGGGGTGCGTCTTCATCGACGCCGAGCTCACGCTTGAAGAGCCAGAGGACGGTGCCCTCGGCCGGATCGATGCGATGGACTTGCCGCCTGGGCGTGCTGGCGACGACGTCGACCGACGTCGCGAGAAATCCACCAAGACGAGGCCGGCCGGGATCAGCCCTTGCCCGCTGGGACTTCTCGGGTAAAGCCTGGCGGATGTCCAAGGTCCCCGTCGCCGTGCCCGAGATGACAGAGAACTTGGACAAGGGCGCGCCTCCGAGTGTCCGCATGAGCTCGAAACAGGAGCGCCGGCTCATTCTGCTCGTGGGCTCGATCCAGTTCGTCAACGTTCTGGACTTCATGATGGTCATGCCCTTGGGACCGGACTTTGCCGCAGCCCTCGGCATACCGACCTCCCAAATCGGCTTCGTCGGAGGTGTCTACACGGCGGCCGCGGCCGTAGCGGGGATGATCGGCTCTCTCTTCCTCGACCGATTCGATCGCCGGGCGGCGCTGACCGTCGCCATGCTCGGGCTCGCCCTCGGAACTGCCAGCGGCGGTTTCGCGATCGGTCTCGGGAGCCTCTTGGTGGCGCGCGCACTCGCTGGCATGTTTGGCGGTCCGGCCACGTCCCTGTCCCTGGCCATCATCACCGACGCGGTGCCACCCGAGCGCCGCGGCAAAGCCCTGGGGAGCGTCATGGCGGCTTTCTCCCTCGCCTCGATTCTCGGCGTACCCGCGGGCCTGGAGCTCTCGAGGCAGTTCGGCTTTCGCGCTCCCTTCTTCGTCCTGGCGGGCGTCGGCCTCATCATCACGGGACTCTCGACGAGACTCCTGCCGAAGATGACCGGTCACATCGGTCGTGGTCAGAAGAAGGGCCTCCTGCCGACCTTCGATCGGCTCACCCTCATTTCCCTGAGCAACACGGCCCTCGTCATGATGGGCGTGTTCTCCGTCGTCCCGAACTTGGCCGCCTACGTGCAGCACAACCTGGGGTACCCACGCGAGCTCCTCGGTACCCTCTACCTCGTGGGCGGCATCGCCAGTTTCGCGGCCCTGCGTATCGTGGGCAGCCTGGTCGATCGATTCGGTGCCTTCCCCCTCGTCGTCACCGGTTCGCTCTTCCACGTGGCGGCGCTGGATCTCTTCTTCTTGGACCCGAAAAAGACGATTCCCATATTCCTCATTTTCACGCTCTACATGTTGTCGGGCAGCGTCCGCATGGTTCCGATGCAAACCCTGGCAACTCAGGTTCCGAGCTTCGACCAGCGAGCACGCTTCATGTCGGCTCAATCGGCCGTCCAACACCTGGCATCGGCCTTGGGGGCATTCGTGGGATCCATCGTCCTCATCGCGCTTCCAGATGGGACCTTGGTGGGCATGGACAAGATCGCGTGGGGAGCTCTCTTCTGCGCAGTGGTGGTTCCCTTCCTCGTCTACTTCCTGGAGCGCGGGTTGCGCGCTCGCAGGGTTCTTCAGAGTCCTTGAGGCTGATCGGTGGCCCACACCCGGACGCCGTCGAAGCGAAGGAGGCGGAGGGGCCGCTCGCCGACCAGCGACCCAGGGAGAGAGGGTCGCGCTTGAAGTGAGCCATTCATGAGCGTCGGCCGTCCTCCCGTCGGAATCTCGCTCGCGGCCCACGGCGGGTGAGATATGGTGGCACCGATGGCTTCTTCTAGAATCTTCTCGATTCCGCTTCTTGGTCTGGCCGGCGTGGCCTGGGGCTGCGGTCTGACGACCCAGTCTCCCGAGCCCGAAGGCGACACACTTTCGATTCCTTCGGGAGGCTCCAGCGCCTCGACAGGCGGATCCGGCACCGCAGAGCCAGCGGGCGGGGGAAGTTCGGGCGGTTCGGTGGGCTCGGGCGGTTCGGACCCAGGCAGCCAGCCGATGACTTCGACCTGCGCCGAGCGCGAAGAAGAGTGCCCGCCCGGAACCGCCCTCTGCATGCCCACGGGTCATTTGATGACCTGTGGCGAATGCGGCGCGGTTGGGTCCCCGGGAGCCGCGTGCGTGACCGATCTGGTGGCAGAAAAAGACGGCGACAACGTCTGCGCTCTCTTCGGGGCCGTGAAGGTGGCGTGCTTCGGCGAGTGGCAAGGCACGGAGGTGACCTTCACCTTGCCCACGGCGGCGAAGGCCATCGCTATCGAGGATGATTCGACCCTTCCTCCGGAAGAGACGGTCATCTGCGCCAGCAGCCTTGACGGCAGCATTTCTTGCATCAATGGGAATTATCCGTTCGTCGCGACGGAAGGCTGCGAGAAGCTGGCCATCTCCGATGGCAACCAAGCCTGCTCAGTGTGCGGTGGGCACCTGACCTGCACCTCGGGCCTCGACGTGGACGCGCGCGTTCAAGGCCTGGACGTCTCCGACTCCGTTCCGGCATGGCTCGACGGAGAGGGGCAGGTCTGGCTCCCGTTCGATGACGGTCCAATGCTCGTGGGAACCTACGTCGACTTCTTCTTGGACGGCGCTCAGGAGCTCTGCGCAATTCGCACGGATGGAGCGCTGGTCTGCACGATCGATGGAAGTCCGGAAAACACGTTCCTCTACGAGGGGAACTACACCAGCGGGACAGGTGCAGCCCCGGGGCGGCGTTGTCTCCTCGATCGGGAGCGCCGCGTTCATTGTGGCAAGTTCGAAGCCGGCACGATGACCGAGTCGTTTGCGCCCGCAGGGCAGTTCGAGAAACTGGTGTCCACGGCGCACCTGTTCTGCGGCTTGAGCCGCGCAGGAACGGTCTCGTGTTGGGACCAGGAAGGTCCGGTGGACATCGTTCCCGAGAAGTTGCGGTAGAGTTCGGGTACGAGGTTGTGACCCCGGCCATCGGTGCCACCGCGGCTTCAGCTCGAGCGAGGATGTGCCTTCTTAATCGTCCTCCCCGTCACCCGCAGCACCTCCGAAAATCTCCAGTTCTTTCAAGGCGGCGTCCTCGTCGTAGGTCGACGCATCAGGAATGCCCGCCATGTCTTCCGGGCTGCGAGCGGGCTTTTCGCCGTCGCAGGCGGAGGCGAGCACGAGGCCCAGCGCCAGCGAGAGTCCACCCGTCACTTCACGTCGCCAACTCATCCACGGTTCGACTCCAGGTTCGAGCCGAAGTTCCCTGCCTGTTCGTCAGGGGCGAATTTTCGGTGCATCGTGGCCTTCGCGCGCAGGATTCAGCCCTTGCGACCGCGACTCGGCGGTCGAGTGGTCGGCTTTTCAGGCTCCCATTTGCGACTTTTTGGGCCGCGCACTAGGTATGCGGCGGAGCGCTCACCGGAGCGCTGGGGACCGCCATGACATTGCACCTGTACGACACGCTTACCACCAAGAAGATCCCCTTCGAGACCGCGGAGCCCGGTCACGCGCGGATCTACGTGTGTGGGCCGACCACCTACGACGACGCGCACATCGGTCACGCGCGTCCGTGCATCGTTTACGACGTGCTCGTGCGGCACCTGCGCAAGACCGGCACCAAAGTCACCTACGTCCGGAACGTCACCGACATCGACGACAAGATCATCAAGCGAGCCGCCGAAAACGGCGAAGCGCCAGCTGCCCTCGCTGCGCGCATGTTCGAGTCGTACTCGACGGACATGGATCGGTTGCACAACCTGACGCCTGATCGTCAGCCGAAGGTCAGCGAGCACCTCGACGAGATTCGCAACCTGATCCAGACCCTGATCGACAAGGGTCACGCCTATCAGGCGGAGGGCGACGTCTACTTCAGCGTTTCCTCGTGCCCCGACTACGGCAAGCTCAGCCACCGAAAGCTCGAGGACATGGAGGCCGGCGCCAGTGAGCGGGTGGACGACGAGGAGGCCCGACGCAAGAAGCACCCCTACGACTTTGCCCTCTGGAAGGGGAGCAAGGCGGGCGAGCCCTCTTGGGAGAGTCCGTGGGGCCCCGGTCGTCCGGGCTGGCACATCGAGTGCTCGGCCATGAGCATGCGCTACCTCGGCGAGACCTTCGATCTTCACGGTGGCGGGCTCGATTTGGTCTTTCCCCATCACGAAAACGAAATCGCCCAGAGCGAGTGCGCGACCGGGAAAACCTTCGCGCGCTTCTGGATGCACAACGGCTTCGTGCAGGTGAACAAAGAGAAGATGTCCAAGAGCCTCGGCAACTTCTTTCGGCTGCAGGAAGCCTTCGGCAAGGTCGAGCCGGAGGCAGTGCGCTACTCCCTTCTGACGGCTCACTACCGGGCACCGTACAACCTGGAGATGGACCTCGACGAGGCAGGCCACCTGCTTGCCTTTCCCCAGTTCGACGAGGCGGAGGCACGCCTGGAGTACGTGTACGGTTCGATTCAGCGCTATCTGGCGATCACTCCGAAGAAGATCAAAGCGGTCGACGAAGCCGTGTCCGCCGAAGTCGCGGAGGTGGAAAAGCGCATCACCGTGGCTCTGGACGACGATGTGAATACGCCCGTCGCTCTTTCACACGTCGCAGCGTTTCTGAAGGGTGCCAACGAGCTTTGCGACAAGACGCAGGGCAAGAAGGGCAAAATCAGCCAAGCTGCGCACGAAGCGATCGGTCACGGCTTTGCGTTCATCGCTGACGTGCTCGGCATCGGCAGCGACACCCCGGCCGAGTTCTTGACCCGCGTGCGCGATCGGCGTGCCCAGGCGCTCGGCATCGAGGGCAAGGACGTCGAGGCGGCGATCGAGGCTCGGGCCGAGGCGCGAAAGAACAAGGACTTCGAAAAGGCCGATCGAATTCGTGATGAACTCGCCGGCAAGGGGGTCGAAATGTTCGACACGCCGGAGGGGACGACGTGGCGTCTCCTTCGTTCATCGAGCTCCGCCCCGGCGTCGGCACAGTCGAGCTGAGTCTCGATGGAGTTTTCCGATCTCATCGAGGGACGATTGATCCAGCGCTACAAGCGCTTCTTGGCCGACGTCGAGCTCGCCGACGGCAGCGTCGTGACGGCTCATTGCGCGAACCCCGGTTCGATGAAGAGTTGCATCGAGCCGACGACGCGCGCTTGGCTCAGTCGCGCGCGACCCGGACGAAAGCTCGGCTACACGTGGGAGCTCGCGCAGAACGGCGACACCTGGATCTTCGTGAACCCCGTGCGCGCCAATCTGGTGGTCGAGGAGACCATCCGTGCCGGGATGGTGCCTGAGCTCGGCGGGTACGACGCTCTCGAACGAGAAGTGCGGTATGGCGAGGGAAGTCGCATCGATCTTCTGCTCTCGTCGGTGGGGCAGCGCTGCTACGTCGAGGTGAAGAACGTCACCTTGAGCCTGGGTGGAGGGCGCGCGGCTTTTCCCGATTCGGTCACGAAGCGAGGCACCAAGCACCTCGAGGAGTTGATCCGTGTCCGCCAGAAGGGCGACCGAGCGGTTCTCTTCTTCTGCGTCAGCAGGAGCGATGTGCGCTCCGTCGAACCGGCCGACGCGATCGACCCAGAGTACGGCCAGGCGCTTCGCCGTGCTGCTCGCGCCGGTGTGGAGATCCTCGCTTACGGTGGACCCATTGGGCGAGGCGGGATCCGCTTGGAAACGCGCGTGGCGGTTGACCTCCGGCGGTGATCGCCGCAAGCGGTCATCGCTAGAGCGCCGATCAGTTTGCCTTCCGGGCGCCTGCAAAAACCGCCCCCACCTCTCGTCGAGGGGGCGGTTTTCGCCGGCTCGGCTTCGTCGCGCTGCACGAATCGGCCCTGTAGCTTCCTTTGAGGCGCTCCCTGGCGTTGTGCGGTAGCGGGGCGAAAGCCCCGTTACTCCTTCGTCGCTCCGTCTTCGTCCACGCACTGCCCGGCGTAAGCGAGAATTCGACGCGGACTGGTCGGGGTGCCGTGCTCCCGGTTGTAAGAAAGCACCTTCTCTCGGAGCTCCGAGGCTCGCTTCCTGTAGTCGGAAAGAAGCGCGTTGACTTCCCCTTCGTAGGGGTGCCCTTCGGCGACCACGAACGTGTAGGTGCTTCCCCCCTGAATGGCGTTGGCAGCACTAGGGTGCTCGAGTGACCGAAGACGGGAAACCACCGTATGCACCACGGCTTGGTAGTGGTCGAGGACGGCTGCTTCCCAGCCCGCCGTTTTCCCGTGGGGAATGAGCAGCTCGTCTGCAACGAACTTCGGAGCACCTCCGGCCTCGATGCTCGCAGCCTGAGCCCTGATGCGGCCCTGGCCCTGAAGCTTGGCAATCGACCCTTCGAGGTGACCCGTCCGGTCGAAGCCCCACTCCCTGAGTTCCGCGACAGACACGGGCCCGTTTCGGTACACGTGAACCCAAAGCATATCGAGGAAGCCTTCGTCTTCATCGGAGCCACTCGGCGTATCGAGCTCGAGGAAATCGATCTCATCCCGACGTGTGGATCGCACGAGCGAGTTGTCGATCAGGTCGCGCAGAACTCCGCGCACGGAGGCCTCCTCGTCATGACGAAATCGCTCGAGCACCCTGTCGCGACGAACCGGTGATTCACGACTGATGAAGTCGTAGACGGCCTGCCAGAGCGTCTGGCCCCGATCGGTCTGGCTTTCCGTCAGCCTCTGGATTCGGCGCAGGTACGTCCGGAGGGCGAGCCCGAACATGTCGGCGCTGACCTTCCTGCTCACCCCCTGCCGTTCCAACTCGCTGGCGAGCTCCAGAAAGACTTGCTCGGCGATCTGAGCCAGTGGCGCGCGCATCCCCCCGGATGTGGCGATCTGAGCCAGGAGTGCCGTGGTGTTGCGAACGATCGCGTCGATCAGCAGCGGAACATTCACGGACGAACGATACCGCAGGGTGACGACGCCGTAAGGGGAAGGAGGACCGTTTCGATAGCGTTGTTGGGCTAACCAGATCGTAGGGTTGAGGCGCACGTGGACTGGAGGTATTTGGCCCTGCACCTTGACTCTTCTTCCCCGTGAAATGACGGGAGCGCGAGCACTTCACCGCCTTCTCGCACTCCTCGCCCTGGTTAGCCTCGCCTTGGTGTTCCTGGGCGCAGGTTGCGGAATCACCCGTCCGGGAGCGAACAGCGAAACCCATTTCCTGCGGAGCTGCGAGACCGATACCGACTGCGGTGGTCTGGTGTGCATCTGCAACGTATGCACGGAGTCCTGTGAGGAGTCGAACGACTGCTCCGCGCTGTCTTCGAACGCCACGTGCATCAGGAGCGGCTGCGGCTTACCCGCGTGCGACGTGCGCTGCGCGTCGTCATCCGACTGTGTCGACCTGGGACTGGCGTGTCAGGACGCAGTGTGCCGCGTGGAAGGGCAAGGAGCCTCGGGTGATAGTAGTGAGGGGCTGCTGAGCGGAAACGACCGAGGCGGACAAGGGGGGGCGTCCATGGAGGCGAGCTGCGCCCCTCTACCAACAGGGCTGGTCGCCTGGTGGCGTGGCGAGCAGGATGCAACCGACGCAGCTGGTGCCTTCGATGGCAACCTCGAAGGGGGCACCACCTTCGCCGGCGGCGTTTCGGGGAGCGCCTTTCATTTCGACGGTGTCGACGACATCGTGAGTGTCACGGGGTTTCCTGACGTAGGAGCCGGTTCCTTCACGTTCGCCTACTGGGTACGGACCAGCTCGAACACGGGCTTGCGGATCATCGCGGACGAGAGAACGGGCGACGGGCTTGCGGGCAGTACCGCTGGATGGGTTGTCTACCAGACGGATGGCCGCGCCTCGATCCAGCTGAACGACGGCACGACGCAGCGTTCCTTCGATGGCTTGAACTTCGTCGCAGATGACGCCTGGCACCACGTCGCCATCAGCCTCGTTCGCACGCCGACGGACGACACGGTGATCTGGTACATTGATGGAGTCGAAGTGGACAGAACCATGCCGACGGAGATGATCGCCTCTCCGATCGAGAGTGACGGTCCGCTGCACTTGTCGGGCTCGACCGTCGATGACGGACCTGGCCTGGTCGGAGAACTCGACGAAGTGCAGTACTTCGACCGGGCGCTCGATGCCGCGGAGATCCGAGCGCTGTTCGATCTTCCAGAACTCGGGGCATGTCCGTGACGCGCTTCGGACGAGCGACTCTGTCGTTCCCGCACCGCCGGTATCTCAACGGACCAGGACGCCCGCCGATCTTGACGGGCGCGCTCGCGCTTAAGGCATCGGGGACGGTCGTTCCCGCTGCCGTAATCGAAAGCTGAAAAACGCTGGCGCCAGAGGGTCCGACATCCCGGCCTACGACTTCAAGCTGTCGACGACGGCGGCTATGATCTCCTCTTTCGTCGTCGCCGATTTTGGAACCGGACGGACCACGTAGAGCGTCGTCCCACGCCGCACCTCACTGGGGAGTTCTTCGCTTGGGAGAACCAACGTGGCATTTCGCTCGTTACGCCACTGCATGAGCTCGGACGCTGGAAGTGTCGCGATCAGAGTCGGTCGGCCTTGGTTCGTCGCGTTGCGGATCGCTTCACCGAGGCCGGAGCGGGTCTCGTAGAGGAAGTACGCGTCGACGATCGCGTAGGTGCCTTCGCCCCGGGCATCGACGAAGACGAGGTCCTCGCTGGTCGTGTCGCCGTCGTCGGGAGCCAGCTCGACGAGCTTTTGGCCTCGCCGTACGACGCGACCGTCTTCGTCGACCACCAGCGCCCGGTAGCGCCCCGGGCGAACCTTGAAGTACTTGCTCGAGCCCGGAGGAACGAGCTCGGCCGACCAGCCTTCCCCGTCTTCGTCCTCGACACCGACCTGGACGGCCTTGCCGGTCGTATTGATGGCCACCACGCGCCGCCAGCCCTCCTCGTACCGACTGGCCATGATGCTCAGCACCACCGCCAAACCAGCGAACAACACCACCACGGATCCGCAGCCCCAAGCCGCCTTCCGCTGCCAGGTAGAGCCAGTCCGAGGCGCGCCCCCCGTCGGGGTGGGTGCGCTCGCGTGCTCGTCGGTCATTGCCTCGCCCTCCCTTGCTGCCGCTCGAAATGCTCCTTGCCCCCACCAAGTCGGAAAATGACGCCGCCGACGACGATGAGCGCAAACCCCACCGCGATCTTCGTCACGGGCGACTCCCCCAGAATCGCGTCCAGAAAATCGGCCCCGCGAAAGCTTAGCCCCATCATGTTGAGACAGCCGTCCAAGGCGACCACCAGACCGATGGCGAGCCCGCCCGCGCCGACTTTCGCCTTCCCACTCAAACCTTGCAGATCTGCTCTAGCCATCGGCTTCAGTGGTAGACGAATCCGTCCCGCGCGGGAGATGGCAAGACTGACACCCCCTCGGCGGTGCTCACTTCGTTGATTGCCCTCGATGGACTTCGAGGATCGCTTTCGGAAGCAGAAAAAAGACTATTATTTCCAATTCTTACAGCTGCCCTTGCATCGACGAAATTCGCGACAAGGATGCGGGGCATGACCGATTTTCGCCTCCAGAAGCTCTCTTCCTTCCCGGGGGTCCCCGGACCCGTGATCACGTGCGTGATGGACGGCGTGGGACTCGGCAAGCACGACGAGTCCGATGCCGTGTTTCTCGCGCGCACGCCGAACCTCGACTGGCTGAAGGAAAACGCCCTGTACACGAGCCTGTCCGCGCATGGCGTTGCAGTCGGCATGCCCAGCAACGCCGACATGGGCAACAGCGAGGTCGGTCACAACGCGCTCGGAGCCGGGCGCGTTTATGACCAAGGCGCCAAGCTCGTCCAAAACGCCGTGGAGAGCGGTGCCCTGTACGAGAGCGAAGCGTGGAAGAAGGCCACCGGGCGAGTCCGCGAAACGGGGCAATCGCTCCACTTTCTGGGCCTGCTGTCCGACGGCAACGTCCACTCCCACATCGGTCATCTGAAGGCGATGATCCAGAAGGCCGACGCGGATGGCGTGGAGAACGTACGCGTCCACATTCTCCTCGATGGCCGCGACGTGCACGAGACCAGCGCTCTCACCTACGTCGACGACCTCGAGTCCTTGCTCACGGCGATGCGTGACAAGGGGCGCGACTACCGCGTTGCATCCGGCGGTGGCCGCATGAAGGTCACGATGGATCGTTACGAAGCCGAGTGGCACATGGTGGAGACGGGTTGGAAGACCCACGTGCTCGGTGAGGGCCGCGGATTCGCTTCGGCGCGCGAAGCCATCGAAACCTTCCGCGCGGAAAACGAAGGCATCGGCGATCAGAACTTGCCGGCCTTCGTCGTCAAGGATTCGAGCGGTAGCCCCGTGGGTCCCATTCGAGATGGCTCCGCGGTGATCTTCTTCAACTTCCGCGGTGACCGCGCCATCGAGATCACCCAGGCCTTCGAACAGGACAGCTTCGACAAGTTCGATCGCGGCAAGCGCCCCGACGTCGTCTACTGCGGCATGATGCAGTACGATGGAGATCTGCATCTGCCGAACCTCTTCTTGGTGGCTCCCCCGTCGATCACCGAGTCGGCCGGCGAGTATCTGGCGCGCAATGGCGTCTCGCAGCTCGCCATCAGCGAGACCCAGAAATACGGCCACGTCACCTACTTCTGGAACGGCAATCGCTCCGGCAAGTTCGACGACAAGAGCGAGACGTACATCGAAATTCCGAGCGACACGCTCCCCTTCGACGAACGCCCCTGGATGAAGGCGGCTGAAATCACCGATAGCCTTCTGGCGCAGCTCCAGACCGGAAAATTCAAGGCCGCCCGCCTGAACTACGCGAACGGCGACATGGTGGGCCACACGGGACACCGCGACGCCGCCGTCATCGCCGTGGAATGTGTCGACCTCGAGCTCGGGCGTCTGATGCGCTTCACCGAGAAGGCGAAGGGGATCTTGATCGTCACTGCCGACCACGGCAACGCCGACGAGATGTTCGACCACAAGAAGGATGGGAGCCTCGCCACCGACGAAAACGGGAAGCCGAAGATCAAGACCAGCCACACCTTGAACGCCGTGCCGTTTGCCGTGTACGCGCCGAGCGTCACCGGGCTTGCGTTCAACCCCGAAGTGAAGAATCCCGGGCTCGGCAACGTCGCCGCCACCACCTTCAACCTGCTCGGGTTCAAGGCTCCTGAAGACTACCTGCCGTCGCTCCTTCGTTTCTAACGAGTTTCTCGAGCGGATGAGAATAAGGGCTGGCCTCGCGCTAGCCCTTTTTTTTCCGAGACGGCACGGACCGCAGGCTGCTGAAAGACTTCTTTCGAGCAGCCTGCGGGCAGTCGTCACGAGAACGCTGCGAGGGCCGCGTCGTAGTTCGGTTCAGTCGTGATCTCGGGGACGAGCTCGCTGTAGAGCACCTTGTTGTCCCCATCGAGGACCAACACTGCACGCGCGGTGACGCCCCGCAAGGGACCGGTCGTGAGCTCGACGCCGTAATCGCGAGCGAAGCTCGAGCGGAACGAACTCAGGGGGTGCACGTTCGACAAGCCTTCAGCCTCGCAGAACCTACCCTGCGCAAAAGGCAAATCGGCGCTGATGAGCAGCACCGTCGCACCCTTTTCGCTCGCTGCCGCGTTGAAGTGGCGCCCCGCCGCCTGACACACGGCCGTGTCGTAGCTGGGATTGATGGTGAGAATCTTCACGCCGGAAAAATCGCCGAGCGATTTCTCCGCGAGGCCAGCGCCTACGAGGGTGAAATCCGGTGCGGCACTGCCGACGGCCGGCAGCTCTCCACTGGTCTCTACCTCGTTGCCCTTCAATGTAACTTTCGCCATGGGCCGTATCCCTAGAGGGGCAGCTGGTGGGTAGCAAGGCCCGAAGGGAGGGATCAGCGAACGACCGCAGACCAGAGGCTCAGGGAACGCCTCCGCCCCAGCGATGCCCCCAGGGATTGTTGTGTTTGCTGTAGTCTATCGGCGCCCACGGATCGTGACGACGTGCATCCGCTCGTTCCGCGGGCCAGCCAACGGGCGGACGAGGAGCCGTGCCCCGGACCGTGGGACGCTCGCGCGGTGGCACGTAGTACGCCCCTGCCACGAAGGCGCCCGGGTACACGACGGGTCCCGGATACCCGTAGACCGCGACGTAGCTGTTCGAGTTCACCGTTTCGTGAGTCACCCGAGCGGGTTCGCTTTCGTAGGTTCGAGGAGCGGGAGCCTCGCGAGCATCGCTGCCCCTTTCCGCGAGGCGCGGGGCGGGCAAAGGCTCGGGTTCGTAGTCCACTGGCGCCTCATTCTCCGCGGGCACGACCTCCTCCACCGGCGCTCCAACGTCGATGGTGACCCGCGTCGTAGGCGAGTCACTCTCGACCTCCAGCTTCACGGACGCGGTCTCACCCTCGCTCTGGTCGGGCTCGGGTGTCGCCTCGGTCGACGGGGCGATGTCTGGCGAGTCCCTGAATTCGTCACCCTGCGCTCGAACGTACTGGCGTTCGAGCTCGGTCAGCACATCCGCGGCCGAACGCGCGTTTTCCAACTCTTCCGGTTCGATAGCGCAGTCCGGACAGTCAGCGGCAATTTCCTCCGCCGCCGTCGGAGCGGGACCGGGGGAGCGCTCTCCCGGCACGGCTCCGTCGGAGGGTCGCGCCGTCGAGCTGGTCTGCGCGTTCTCGGTGTCGCCCCCGTCGCGGAGCACAATCAGGGCGGCAGCGCTCACTCCGCCAGAGACGAAGACTCCCGTAAGCAGGAGCACCTGGGCCAGTCCGCCGGAAGCCATATCTGCATCATGCCACACCCGAGCACGCAGCGCTGGCCCGAGCCTGCCACCCCGAAAGTTCCCCGGCGCGCGATCGCGTCGAGCGCGGCGAACTTTTCGGGCCGATTGAAGCCGAGCGACAGTACGGCTCAGGTGATAGCGCTCGGAAATCCCGACTGGACGGACCAAGCCTCCGGCCTGGTTCTCCGCCCGCTCCGTTTCAGAGCGGTCGGCGCTTTGGTTCGCCCGGCCGCCTCGGATAGCGCTTGGGCGTCGAGCCTCGCTTCCTCATCAGGACGATGGTCGCCGTTGGATCGCGCTCAAGGCCTTCGACCTCGACGTGGAGTTTGGACAGGGCGTGCTTCGCCTCGGTGAGCTCCACTTCGGCGCGCTGTCCTTTGACGGCCACGATGCGCCCGCCCACCTTCGCGAAGGGCACGGTGATCTCGAGAAGCACCCGCATCGGGGCCACCGCGCGAGCGGTCACGACGTCGAACGCCTCCCGCAACACGGCGTCGTACGCTCCGGCGGTCTCGGCCCGATCGCAGACGACCGTCAGATTCGAGAGGCCAACCTTCGCGCCCGTGGCTTCTAGAAACCGAGCCTTCTTCTCGGTCGCCTCGAGCAGGGTGACCTGGACCTCTGGTCGCGCGATGGCGAGAACCATACCCGGGAGGCCTCCACCGCTCCCCACGTCGAGAAGTCGCCCGCTTCCCTCGATCCGAGGAACGAGGCGCAGGCTTTCGACGACGTGGCGCTCCCACGCTTCGTCTTGGTCGCGAATAGCCGTCAGGTTGAACTCTGCCGTCGCGCGAAGCAGTTCATCGACGTAGGCGCGAAGCTGCTCCGTGCGCGCCTCATCGACGAAGGTCAGCGGATCGACGGGCTCTCGGGGTGGCGTATCGGGGGGGGACGACGGGGACGACACGGCCGGCCCGGTTTCGCACGTTCACGGGAGAACGCAAGAGCGCGCAACCCTGCAGCCGGCCCCCCGATCCCTCAGTCCCCAGAAAAGATCACGCAACCCGTGTCCCCTCCCTGAACCAGGGAAACGTAGGCCTCGGCGTTCTCCGCCGCAGACAAGGTGCCCTGGGTGGGAAAGCCCATCTTGCGAGCGGTCTCCGTGATGAGGGGCGGGCTCACCGCGTTGATGCGGAGGCCTCGCGGCAGATCGAGGGCGGCAGCCCGAGTAAAACTCTCGATAGCGCCATTCGTCATGGCGATCGCGGAAACCCCGGGCATGGGGTTCCGCGAGAAGATCCCCGAGGTGAGCACGAAGACGCCGCCATCGTTCAGGGCGTGGAGACCGAGGCGCACGAGGTTCACTTGACCCATCAACTTGTCGCGCAGGCTCATCTCGAGGTCAGCGTCTTCGAGTGCGGGCAAGGGTTTGAACGCCGCGCTACCCGCGCAGCAGATCACGGCATCGAGCTTACCCACCCTCCGGTAGAGCGCGGCGATGCTCGAGGGCTGGGCGATGTTCACCGATAGTTCGGCATTTCTCGACGCGCACAAGACATCGTGACCGCCAGCCTCCAAGGCGTCTGCCACGGCTGCACCAATCGTCCCTGTCGCTCCAATGATGAGTACTTTCACAATCAGGTTCCTCCGAGTCGCGAAACTTATCGTGGTTTTCTGGCTTAGTGCAAACCCACCGGGTCCCAGACGCAAACCGACCGGTCAACCGGTCGCCTCAATGGTTCCGCGGAGCCATGTCGATGACCGTTCATGAGGCCCCCCTGAGCTTCATCCCTGTCCGGGGCTCCTAGCAGCGAGCCCCGAAGCTGGAGCCGTCACCAAATCGTCGAGCGGCTTTTGCGATTGCCGAAGCGCTGTCCGAAAAGACGAGCAGTGCTCGAGATGACGGCAGGAATGTGCTCCCCCTCCTCGCCACGCGCGATGACCATGGAGGCCGCGGGGCTCCCTTGGATGAGTTTGGGGAGCATGGCACCAAAGGTGCGGCGACCCCGCGCTTCGGCAAGTCCCAAGAGCAGCAGGTCGTCTTCGCGCAACATCGCGTGCAGCGCCTCGATCGAGCTGTCGGACGCGAGGACTTCGAAGGTCGAATTGCGCGGCGCAGCGTCGGCGGCCAAGGCCCTGAGTGCGCGCTCCGCGGTGCGACGCCTCGCCGGCGTACTGGAGGCGTGGAGCACCTGGACCCAGTGCACCTCCACGCCAGGAATGGCTCGCGTGAGCCCGCCGAGTACGCGGGCGCGCACGGCGTGGTGACTGCCTCGTCCGCCGATGGGCACCACGATGCGCTTCACGGCGCTGAGCTTCCACTCGGTCGGCGAAAACAAGAAGGAGACGCTGCTGTCGACCGAGTTCGTGAGTTTTTCGAGATCGGCGACGCGGCTCTCCTCGAGCGGACCGCCGCCGAGCAGCACTCCGTGACAGCGGTACTCGCGCGCCACGCGTCGGATCTCTTCCCACGGGGACGAGGCGACGCTCATCAGCGCCTGAGGTTGGTGACCGTCGGCGATCGAGGCGCGCACCGCTGATCCGAGGGCGCGCTGCGCGTTTTCGATCGGATCGCCATGGGTATCAGCACTGGGGTTGAGCACGTTCATGAGCAACACCCGACCGACCTGCGGCGGCGCCAGGGTGCTGGCGAGACTCACGAGCACCTGGGCGCTGGCTGGATTGGCGATGGGAACCAAGACGACAGGGCTCTGCCCTCGTAGCACCAATAGCTCGGGGTTGGCGGCGAGCACGGAGGCATCCACGA
Organism: Polyangiaceae bacterium; assembly: GCA_050289625.1. Taxonomy (GTDB): domain Bacteria; phylum Myxococcota_A; class Polyangia; order Polyangiales; family Polyangiaceae; genus NIC37A-2. The sequence continues at coordinate 49,069 of JBNKGC010000019.1, forward strand.
CGGTGGCTCGCGCCGAAAAGACCCCGAAGTAGAGAAGCACGCCAAGCCCCAACCAAACGAAGGCGATGCCTCCCGCGGCAGGCACGGTGATCGCCTGGAACACGGCGAGAGCAGCACACGCGAGACCGCCGAAGATGGGGACGAATGGATAGAGTGGCGCCTGGTACACAAGAGGGCTGGAACCAGATCCATCACCCACGATCGACACCTCGAGTCGTTGGCGCGACAGCCACGCGATGCCATGCCCAAGGGCGAAAAGCAGCAGAAAGATCAAGCTCGCGGCGGCACCGGCAGCAGCGAGATCCGGCACCATGAACAAGATCGCAACGACGGCGAGCGCGGTGGTGTACAGCGCGCTCATCGGGGTGTTCCGGGTCGGGTGCAGTTGACCGAGCACCGGCGGCAAGGTTCGGTCGTCCGCCATGGTGAGCGCCACGCGCGACGCGGCCAGTACGTTCGCCTGGAGTGCCGACAGCGTCGACAACACGCCCGCCAGCATCACGAACCAGAAGCCCACCGGTCCCAGGTAGTTACCGACGGCGGTCGCCATGACGGTCGCCGGATCCCGGGTGCTCATTTCGGCAATCGAGTCCCCCGGCTCCACTCCCGCCGTCGAAACCACGAACAAGAGCGGCAGATAGATGCAGAGTGCGCAACCCAGCGAAATCAGCATGGCGCGCGGAATGGTGCGCCCCGGCTCCTTCACCTCACCGCCCACTGCCCCGATGATTTCGAAGCCCTGCAGCGCGATGAAGGTGAACCCCATGGCCTGGACCAAGCCGAGCCCTCCTCCGGTGAAGAAGGGGCTCACCCCGTCGCGTACCGCCGGATCGTCCCGAAAAGGGAGCGTTCCAAGACCGATCAGGATGAGCAGCACGAACACGACGACCTTTCCCCAAGTCGCCCATTCGCCTCCGCCCGAAGAGCGCCGGATGAGTGAAATCGTGTAGTAGGCCGTAGCGCCGAGAGCCAACGTCGCGGTTGCGGGGCGTCCGCTCAGCCAGGCGGGAGCCTCTCCCGGCCACATCGCTACGAGACTCGCCACGCCGTACTCGGCGAAGCCGAGCGCGTACAGGACGGCAGCCACGATGTACGCGAACCACATCAGCCAGCCGACTCCGAAAGCCGGCCGCACGCCGAGCACCTTCCGGGCGTACACGTAGGCACCGCCATTTTCGGGAAAACGGCTTGCGAGCTCCGCGAAGGAGAACGCGGTCAGGACCGCAACGACCCCATTGAGCGCAAACGCGAGGATCGCGCTCGGCCCCGCCGAGCGAAGC
>JBNKGC010000020.1:0-48530 GCA_050289625.1 Polyangiaceae bacterium
TGCAGCGACGGGTGGAGGGAGCGCTACCGGTGGAGCGTCGACGGGCGGGGCCTCGACGGGGGGAGCAGCATCCGGTGGAGGGAGCTCCACGGGCGGCTCACCGATGGGTGGTGCTGCCGGTTCGGGCGGCTGAACTACGGTCTGCGCTTCGGCGCCTCCCGCATGGTCGGCGGCGGCGCTCGTCGCCTCGTCACTTCTCGGCCTTTGGCCTCGCGTGCCTCGGTGTCGTTCCGGTGGGGCTCGAGGTGCGGCGACCGTGAGCTCACTGCTTCCAGAAGAACTTCCAGGGGTTGTGCTTCAAGTCCCGGAGCATCTCCTGCAAGTCGTCGTACAGCGCTTCGTCCATGACGATGGCTCCAATCGTCCCCTTTCCGGCCTCTACGTGGGACGAGATCGCTTCGGCGGACCCAGCCGTCGCGCGGACGGACTTCATCGCCGCCTGGGCGTCCTCGGTGATCTGCCGGTAGGCGGTTAGTTGCTGATCGTCGCCGAGCGCCTTGGTGATGCGTTCGGTGTTCTGGAGCACTTCGCGGGCGTCGCCCATCAGGGGACCGAGGTTCTCGTTCAGAGTCTTGGTGGTGCGCTCGACGTTCGAGAAGATGCGTTGAATTCGCGGACCCTCGACGTACTGCTCCCGCGCGAGAACGATGGTCTTCTCCGTCTCCTCTCCGATCGATTGGACGCGGCTGACGATGTCGTTGAGCTTGTCTTGGTTCTCTTCGAAGAAGCGTCCGGTGCCCTTGAGGGTCTTGTGGGCTCCGTCGAACATTTCGCCGATCTGCTCTTCGTTTTCGATGATGCCTACGTATGCCTTGTGGAGCAGCTCGTAGCTCTCGCTGAGCAGGAGATCGAGGCGTGGCGGGCTGACACCTGGCACGACTGCCTCATCCTGAAGCGGGGGCTTGCCGTACGTGCCCGGATCGATCGCGAGGTACATCTCGCCCAGCACGCCCTGACTCGTGACGAAGAACCGCGCATCTTCGTAGATCGCGTCCTTGTACTTCTGCTCGATGCTGGCGACGACCCGAATGGGAGCGGCGGGTTCGCCGGTTTTCTCGTTTACCTTGCCGCCGCGAAATTCGATCGACGTGACCCGTCCGACGCGCACGCCGGAAATGCGGACGGGCGCACCGGACTGCAGTCCGCCGGGGTTCTCGAAATCGACGAAGATGCGGTACGTCGGCTGAAGGCTCAGGCCACCCATCACCACCACGAACACGACGAGCAGGCCGAGGGAGGCGAGGATCAGGGCCCCCACCTTGAGCTCCATGGAGCGCTGGCTCATCGGCGCCTCCTTGCGACCAGCGACCATTGCGAGGCTCGCGACAGGACGCCGGTCCGTCCCAAACAGAACACGGCAGAGCTCACGGTCAGGTCTCCATGGGGCCTTCGGCTTGGCCGTTGATGAACTGCTGGACGATCGGATCGTCGGATGCGCGCAAGTCCGCCGGAGTTCCCAGTATCCTCACTCTTCCTTTGTACAGCATTGCGACCCGGTCGGCGATTGAGAAGATGCTACGCAGATCATGCGACACGACGATGCAGGTGACCCCGCGGCGATCGGCGAGTTGTCGGATGAGGCTGTCGATCCGCCTCGCGCTCACCGGATCGATGCTCGTCGTCGGCTCGTCGAAGAGCACGTAGCGGGGTTCGAGGGCGAGAGCGCGCGCTACCGCAACGCGCTTCTGTAAGCCATCTCCCAGCTCGGCGGGCATCTTGCGCGCGAAGTCGCTCATTTGGACCTCCTCCAGGAGACTTCGCGCCCGTTCGAGCGCCTCGGTTTCGGAGAGCCCGAAGTGCTTGCGCAAGGGGAGGGCGACGTTCTCCTCGCAGGTCATCGAATCGAAGAGCGTGGAGTGCTGAAACACCATCGCACACTTCTTGCGAACCGAAGCAAAGGCGCGTTCCGTGAGGTCGGTGACGTCTTGCCCGTCCACGTAGACCCGCCCGCGATCGGGGCGAAGCAGGCCGATGACGTGTTTGATGAGCACGCTCTTGCCCACACCCGAAGCACCGATGATGAAGAACACCTCGCCCGATCTCACTTCGAATCCGACCCCTTGGAGGACCGCTCGCTCACCAAAGCGCTTTTCGATGTCTTGGAATTCGATCACGGGGACCCGGAGGGTGGTCAGCCGAACAGCAGGAAGCCGAGGCCGCTGATGACGAAGCTGAGGACGATGACTGCGAGCGACGAGCGGACGACCGCGCGAGTCGTCGCGTCGCCGACGCCCTGCGAGCCACCCGTAGTGTAGAGACCTGCGTGGGCGCTGATGATGGGGATGGCTGCGCCATAGGCGAAGCACTTGGTGATTCCAATCGCCAGACCACTGGCCGTGACGTAGCGAACGTCGAGAAAGACTTGGGGATTGATGTTGAACGCCACCGAGCCGGTGACCGTTCCGGTGACGAGGGCCACGAAGCCAGCAACCACCACTACGATCCAAGTCATGAATACCGAGCCCAAAAAGCGCGGGGCGACCAGGTAGGCGACAGGGTTTTGCCCGCACAGACGGAGAGCGTCGATCTGCTCGGTGACCTTCATCGAACCGATCTCGGCCGCGATGCCCGCCCCGACGCGCGTCGCGAGCATCAAGCCGGAGATGGACGCCGCCAGATCACGGACGAGCAGCTCCAGATAGGTGGCACCCAGGTTGGTCATGTCGGGTACGACCCGCAGGGTTTGAAGACCCGCTTGGTAGACGAGGATGGCTCCGACGAACCCCATCACGACGCAGGTGAAGGGCAACGAACGATTGCCGATTTCGTACATCTGCTCGAGCACCGCGCCGGTCGACACGTGTCGGCATTCGCTGAGCGTGCGCATCAACGTTCCCCAGGAGCCACCGTCTTCGGTGACCTCCGGTGGAACGAACCCAGGCGGAATGGAGCGTGGCGCGGCGGTCTTCACTCGTTCGCTTGGGAAGTGACGGCTCGACGGAGTGCTGGGTTCAGGGGCCATGGCGCTTCGGTGATTGTCGTGCTTCTGCGGAGTCTTGCTGCCGTTCTCGGGTGTGCGAGGGGCTCTGGGGAGACTCGCGGCTTCACTGAGACGCGAACGAAATCAGGTAGTCCATCACGAAGATGCCCATGGCGCTGACGACCACGGACGAGTTGACGGCACGCCCGACCCCGGGAGCGCCGCCGCGGGTCTTCATGCCGAAGGTGCAGCTCGAGATCCCGATCACGGCGCCGAAGACCCCCGCCTTGGTCACACCGTGCAGGACGTCTCCTGCGCTGAGCAGGCCTCCCGTCATCCCCCGGTAAAAGGTCGCCGGGGGGACGCCCAAGAGGACCTGCCCCACGGCTGCCGCTCCGAGCAAGGCGATGGCCATCGCAAAGATGGTGCCGAGCACCGTCGTGAGAAAGATGGCGAGAAATCGAGGTGCGAGCAGGTAACCGCCCGGGTCGATGGCCAGGGCGCGCAGGCCATCGACTTGTTCGGTGACCTGCATGGTTCCGAGCTCCGCGGCATTGTTGGCGCCAACGCGTCCCGAGATCATCAGGCCCGTCAGGAGCGGCCCGATCTCGCGCAGGATGCCGAACGCCGACCCCCATCCGAGCAGTGCGTGGGCCCCGTAGCGCTCCACGAGCGGAGCCGCTTGGACCACCATGATGCCGCCAACGAACAGGGCGGTCGTCATCACCACGGGCAGGGAACGCACCCCCATGCGGTGGAGGTTCCGGAGGAGCTCGCTGCGTTCGACTTCGAAGCGAGCGATGGCCTGGACGATTTCCACCATGACCAGCCCGAGCCCGCCGACGATTTCCGCGAGCCCGAGCACCTTTCGCCCGACGCCTTCGACTTGGGCGCGGCGGCCCGAAGCTTCGGGCAGGAGCGACGCTGCGATGCGCTGGCTCGGTGTTTTCCGAATCTCGATGGGCTCCTGCCTCGGAGGACCGCTTTCGGGCCTCGTGTCACCGCCCGAGTCGCGAGACCCCGGTACCCAGCGTGGTGCTGGGCGCGAGGTCTTCGGTGTCGGCGGTTCAGAGGGGACCATCGGCCAGTCCGTGCACGAATTGCTTTACGAGAGGATGCTCGCTCGCGAAGCCGGCGTCCGGGGTGCCTTCGAAGATCATCCGGCCACGGTACATCATCCCCACGCGGTCGGTGACCCCGAGCAGCCGATCGAGATCGCTCGAAACCACGAGAACGGTCGTCCCCCGGGTTCGCTGTTCCGAACGCAGAAGTTCGAACAGGCGCTGGCTCGTCACCGGATCCAGGCCAGCGGCAGGTTCGTCGTACAGAAGGATGGGAGCTTCGGTGATCGCGGCGCGAGCCACCCCCACGCGCTTGCGCTGACCGCCCGAGAGCTGGGAGGGCAACCGATCCTCGAACCCAGCGAGCCCGACCGAAGCGAGACGTTCCTGAGCCCGAGCGCGAATCTCCGGCTCCGGCAGATCGAACATGCGCCGGAGTGGAAACGCCACGTTTTCGAGCACGGTGAGGAAATCGAAAAGGGCGTTGTTCTGGAACAGCATGCCGATCCGCGAGCGGATCGGACCGAGCGATTGGTCGCTTCGTCCCACGATTTCCTCGCCAGCCATGCGCACCGAGCCGGCGTCTGGAATCACCAGGCCCGTCAGCACCTTGAGCAGGAGGCTCTTGCCGCATGCGGCCGGGCCGATCAGGCCGTACATGCAGCCGGGCGGCACGTGCAGATCCACGCCGCGAAGAATCGGCTGCTCGAACGCCTTGTAGATGCCTTGGACGCGGATCAACGACTGTGCTGCCGACTGGTTGGCAAACGAGGCACGTCGAAAGGCAATTCCTCCCGCGCGATCCGTCGCCGAAGACGCAACCACAGACTAAGCACAAGTGCCATCAGCGCCAAGCTTGCCGCGATGGCCACTGCGAGGATGGCGCGGAGACTGCCGGCCGACTCGCGGTCCACGCGGATCGGACCGACCCGGACCAGTTCCGGAACGGCTGCTACGGGCGCAGGCACGGGCGCCGTGGGAGCGCGGATCACGGAGACCCGGTCCGGGCGGAGGTCGTGGACCGAAGAGGCGATCAGTAGTTGGATTTGGTCGTCCTCGAGGGTTCGGGTGCCGTTTTCGGTGCGCAGGAGCACCGACGCACTCGCCTCCGGAGAGGTGTCCCCCAGGAGAGGGGCCGGAGGGGGAAGGGCGAGGTGGACTCGCGCTCGGCGGACGCCGTCGAGGCTCTGGAGGGTGCTTTCGAGCTCCCTGGAGAGGTGCTCGGCGAGCCGTGCACGCTCCACCCGAGGGCTCGGTAGGAGCGCTCCGTCATCGATGTCCTGCGCGCTCGCAGGGGAGATCAGGAGCGCGCCGGCCAGGAACGCGAGGGTGGCGCAACACTGAACGTTGTGCCCCGGACCCAAGCCGCCCTCCACGGTTTGCCTCCGTCCCTCACTGAGCCGCGAACGTCGTGCGCGCGATGTCCAGCTTGGGGTTCGATGGGAAGCTGAGGCGGCGTACGGCGCCGGCAATGCAGCTCTGGTGCCGGCCGCTGCGCGGGGACGTGGTCACCGACACACCCACGGCACGGCCGTTCTGCACCGCCGCGCAGATGCTGACGGACATGTTGTCCGGAACACCGCATCCGTTCAGGTAGGTGCCTCGGCTGAGGACCGCCTGGAACTGACCCTGCGTGAGATCAGCGGGGCCTCCGCCGTCCATGCGCATCTCCTCGACGTAGGCCGCTTGGGCTGCTTCGCAGCTCATTCCGCCTGCGAGCATCGGGTACTTGCCGTTCTTGCCCACGACGCGCTTGCCACCGCCCCCCTTGCGCTTCGGCACGTTCAGGTTCGCGTCGGCTTCGATGTTAGCAACCGTCTCCTCATGGACGGCGATCTCGTCGCTCTTGGCGCCCCGCTGGGTCAAAAACCAAACCGCACCGGCGGCCACCAGCGCTCCCACGACGGCAATGCCCAGAAAAGCTTTGCCCTTGGTGCTGCGCGACTCTTGAGCCACGACCCGCTCGAGAGCTGCCTTCTCGGCTTTCTGTTGCCGGTTCAGTTGGGCGTGCTTGGCAAAAACCGAGAAATCGGCATGTTCTTCGAGGGCGGCTGCGTTGCCGCTCACGTTGTCGCGAACGACGTCTTGGGGCTCGAAGGTGTTGCTCGCGATCTGCTGAAGGAGCTCCACGGCGTTGAAAGGTCCGTGATCCATGCCGTCGCGGACGACGACGTAGCGAGCGGCCGGATCCGCTTCGAGGCGCGCCTTGAGAGCGGCCAACTCTCCCTCCGGGCCGCGTGTCGGGGCGGACGCCGCGGGCGCTTGCTGGACGACCAGCCCATACGGCGACCCCCCAGCGTGCGGTCCGGAGCCGGGCTGCACGCCCGAGGGAGGAACGCCACCCCCGGGAGGCACCTGGGCAACGGGTGGCGGCGGTAGCATCGACAGGGACACGTCGATGTCGATGCCGCCGGCCTGCAGCGACGACGTGTCCGCCGGCGGCGGCGCGATGCTGTGGGTTGGATTGATGTCGTAGAGAGCCTGCGCCAAGGCGTTCAGGTCGTCCGGGCGATACCGTGGATCAGTGACGAGGGCCTTCTGGAGGATCAGCTCCACCATCGGAGGGAGACCGGGCACGATCTCCGAGGGGCGCCGCATGTTGGGACCGACCGACTGCAGGGTGATGAGCTCGTAGAGCAGAGCCCCCACAGCGTAGACGGAACCGCGAGCGTCGCCGGGATACTGTCCTTGGCTTTCGGGAGGCAGGTACGCCGCGTCGCGAGCATCCGTCGGCGGCGAGGCCGAAAGGGCACTGGCGTAGAACTGTCCGTTCTGGTCTTCCGCAAGGGCGCTTGGGTAGACGAAGAAGGTGTACCCGGCGCGGTGTTGATCGGCGAGGAGAGCCGCCAGGGGAACGACGACGCCGATCGCGTGCTCGAGGCCCATTGGTGTTCCGCTCGCGCGCAACTGATCGATGCGTTGGCGAAGTGTGACTTCAGCGGCCTGAGGAGTGGTCGGTGCGTTCATCGATGATTGAATAGTGGCTCCCCTGCGGAGCACGATGGCGGCGGATACTAGCAAAACGCCTCCAGGGCGAAACGAGCCTTCAGAGGGCAGTCTCGTCTTGTCGGATTCCGCCGCGCCAGGGATAGCGCCGGTCGATGTAGTTACCGCGGATGAATCCACCGAGGACGGGAGCGATGTTCTGCGCGATGTCGGCGTCCCACTCACCTCCGTGTACATAGTCGACTGGACGGCCGTTCTTCCCGAGCAGGGCGAATCCAGGGATGGCGTGGGTGGGAACGTGCATTCGGTGCAGTTCGATTTGAAAATCGGCGGCGTTGAGGCGGACGAGTCGAACCTTCTGCAAGGCTTCTTGCATGCGGGGATCGTGCAGGGCGGTCTCGACCCCCTGACACGGCGCGCATTCGGGAACGACGAGCCACAAGAGCAGACGTTCGCCTCGCTCTTCGGCCACTTTGCGCTGGCGCTCGAGCTCGGCGCCCAGGGACGGGATGGACCGATTCACGTCCACCACGGTGATTTCGCCGACTTGGGTCTCGGCGACTGGTTTGGAGACGGGGCGAGGGCCTGGGAGTTCCTGGGCAGATGGATCGGCCAGCGTCGCCTCGGGGGTGTCTTGCCAGGGACCGGCGCGGTCACTGAGCCATAACAGACCAATGGCGGCTGCCACGACAGTGACCATCACGTTGACACCACCAAGCAGGATCGCTGCGGTGGCGAGCCCTCGCCCGCCCGATCCGGAACCGTTTCCAGCTGCATCGGCGCGCTGAATCTCTCCCCGGGCCGCGATGCCGAGAGCAAGCCCCAGGAGTCCCCCGAAAGGCAAGCAGACGAAGCCCGCCAGCGAAAAGCCGAGGGCCAGCGGGGCAAGGGGGCTTGCCTGTCGAGATGACGACTCGTCGCGCGCGGCCCGGGGCCGGCGGCGCGTCAGGAATGGATCGGGCCGGGTCCCCTGGGGATCCGCGGCTTGGGGCGGCTCGCTCCCGTGGCGCTCGGGGCCACGAGGCCGGTTCCCTAAGGGTCCGTCTGTCACTGCGCGGCAGTATAGCGCCGCTTCGAGCGGGGCCCACCCGGGCGAAAGGCCGGTGCGGAACGAGGCGGCTCCGAGCGCTGGGCTTGGTCGACGAGGGCCGGAGGAGTAAAAGGGAAAGGGGGGCTTCTCCGCTTGAGTACGCGTTTTCCGAACGGCGATCCGGATTTTCGTTCGCACCGCTGCCCGCAATGTGGGTGGTCGATTGGGTCGCGCGGCGTCGCCGAGCGAAGAGCACGCCCCTTCGGTCCGGAAGACTGGGCGCGCTGCCCGACGCATGGCTTGGTCCTCGTGTCCGAGAGTGCACTCACCGAAGGAGACGACGGTTGTCTCGGTCGAACCTTCGGTGGTCAGTTCGTTGCGCTCGAGCTCATCGGCAAGGGTGCGATGGGCGCCGTCTACCGGGCGCGTGACGTCCGGTCCAAGCGCGACGTCGCGCTCAAAGTGCTGCCGGCGAACGTGGCCCAGTCCGAGGACGTCCGGGTGCGGTTCGAGCGCGAGGCGCGCGCCATGCTTGCCCTCGTCAGCCCGCATAGTGTTCGCACTTACGGCTTTGGAGCGTCAGAGCACGGCCATTGGTTCCTCGCGATGGAACTGCTCGTCGGGGAGACGTTGGGCGCCCGCCTGCGGCGCTTCGGCGCCTTGTCTCCGGAAGAGGCGGTGCGCTTCGCACGAGACGTACTGAAGTCCCTGGCGGAGGCACACCAAAAGGGGATTGTTCACCGCGACTTGAAACCCGACAACCTGTTCCTGGTGAACGGCGCACCGGACGGAGGGCAGCTGTGCAAGGTTCTCGATTTCGGGATCGCCAAGGTGGCTACCGAAAGTGAACTCGATCCCCTCGAGACCCACGCGGGGACGGTGGTCGGGACGCCTCGCTACATGTCGCCCGAACAAGCCCGGGGCCTCCCGCTCGATGGTCGCAGCGACCTGTATTCGGTCGGGGTCATTCTTTACCAGATGCTTACGGGAGCGGTCCCTTTCGAAGACCGCGGCGCGGTCATGGTGATGGCCAAGCACATGCGTGAACTCCCGCCGAGCCTGACGGATCGGGCCCCTCACTTAGCGTCTGCTCCGGAGCTGGTTTCGGCAGTTCGCGTGGCGCTGTCCAAGTCCCCGGAGGATCGCCCTCAAACCGCTGGTGAGTTCCTGCGGCGCCTCGAGGAGGCCATCCAGCCAGGAGCCTCGTGCCGGCCCTCCGTACTCTCCACGACGGCAGCGGGAGCCGTGGGTCTCACGCACCGCTCCACGAAACGGCCAACCCGACCCGATACGGCCTGGTGGTCTTTGGCGGTAGCTGCGTGCGGAGTTTCGTTGGGTCTTGGATGGGCGGCTCAGCATGAGGAATGGGGCGGGGGCGCCAGCGCCGGCGCTGAGTCGTCAGGGGGCCCGGACGTACCGCCGATCTCTCCAGAATTTCTCCCTGGCGCGGTCGTAGACGCGGTCGACTCTGGAGCCCCGAGGCAACGGCCCTCCACACCGGAGGCCTTCCCCGCTGGGACAAAGCAGGACGCGTCGCCCTCGGTGGCGGCGGAGTCGTCCGCCACGCACGACGCGTCGTTGGGCGGCGGGCGGGGGAGCGCCGTGGAGACGAGCCTTCCGGTCGACAATGGCGCGGCGATCGAAAAGAAGTCCGAGCGGCCGACCAAGCCCCTGACCTCTCGACAAGTCGGAGGTGAGGGGGACGGGCCTCTGAAGCGCGTCGCAGAGCCGACGGACGGCCCACAGGAGCGGCCTTCCTCCGTCCGGGCGAGTGTGAGCGAGATGTCCGAACGCACCACGTCGTCGCGAGCTGAGCCGCACACCGATTCGACGGAGGCGACGAGCCCCAGCAGCGCGCGGAGCGGACAGGCCATTCTGTCTAGGCCCTGATCGTTCAGTCGAGAGGGGAGCGTTCACCGATTAGTGAGGGCGCGGGGGATCCGTCTCCGGCGCTGAATTCCGCTCTCCGTGACACTGTGGGTTGCGTTGCTACAGTGACCCTGCAAATGCTAGCGTCACCCCCGACATGGATCCGCGCCAGCTCGATGCTCTTGCACAGCGACTCGCAAAGAACCCCCAAGACGCCGAGGCGCTGAACGCGGCGTACCAGTACGGACAATCCGATCCACGGGCTTACGCGATGTGCCTCGAAAAGGCGGGAGCGGGTTCGACGGATCCGACGTACGCGGCGCACTGGTACTCCGAAGCCGCCAACGTCTGGACGGCGAGTTTGAATGACGCGCACCGAGCGGCACGCGCTTTGATGTCCGCCGTCGAAAAGGATCCCGCGAACTCTGCGCCGGCGGATCGCCTGGCGGACCTGTATCGCGACAAGGGTGACGTCAAAGGGATCGCCGCTCTTCTGGATCGCCGCGCCAAGGCGATGACCAAATTGCTTCCGAATCGACCCGACGTGGAACCGGAGCTGGCGAGAGTCCTCGCCGAGCTCGGGCGGATGTGGTCCGAGGAGCTCAACCTGCCTGACAAGGCAATTGCGGCCTACAAGCAGGCGGTCGAGCTTGACCCGAACGACGCCTTGTCGATCTATCAGGTGCGGGAACTGCTGAAGTCGAAGGGGCGGTGGAAAGACGCCATCCCGTACTTCGAAGCCGAGCAACGACTGATCCAAGGGGACTCCGAGCGGCAGCTTGCGCTCTTTTACGACGAGGCCGACGTGTGTCGATCGGCTGGCGATCTCGAGGGAGTCGCACGCTCGGCCCGCAGTGCTCGCACGATCGAGGGTGGAGAGGATCCCACGCTCAAGCAGATGGTCGCCTCCGCGGTACTCGAACGAATCCAGGCCGGGAAGCGAGTCCCCGAGGACGAGAAGCTCGAAGCGGGTCAACTCTTCGTCGAACTCGCCGAGGTCTATCCCGGTGAGCACGGGTTTTCGTACGCGGCTTGCGCACTCGAATGCCAGCCGGAAAGCGACCGGGCCGCGCAGCTCCTGATGTACTACGCAGGGGAACTCGGTCGCGAGGCGGAGTCCGCTCCACATGTCGCCGCGTATCTTCGGGCGAACCCGAGCGGTGTCGTCTCGAGCGACGGGCGCGCCCTCGTCGCTCGGATCGTCGAAGCCGGCGGCAATGACAGTCTGCTGGACGCGCTCGCACCCCCGGCGGATGCGGATCCGGCCGAGCGAGCCAGCGCGCTACTCGACATGGCCACGGGGCTCGCGCGCAAGGCGAAGAAGCGCGAGGCCGCGGCGAAGTATCGGGAGGTTTTGGAGCTCCAGCCGGGCAACGAGGAAGCCGTGGAGTTTCTGGAGCTGCAGCTGCGTCAGTCGCGCAAGTACAGGGACTTGCGCGACATGCTCCTCGCCGCGGCTCAGGTGGACACGGTCGACCCCGAAAAGCGCATTCGGTGGTCGAACGAGGCGGCAGGCCTGTGCGAGGGGCAGCTGCGGGACGTCGATGGAGCGATCGTTGCGCGGCGCTTGCTCGTGTCTCTCGACCCAGGTGACGAAGCTTCGGCGGAACGACTCAAGAGCGTTCTTGCCAGGGCGGGCAGGTGGGATGAGCTGGCGGAGCTGCTCGAGAGTCAAGCGCAGGCGGCCGACGACGTGGAGGAGAAGCTCCTGCACGAGCGGAGCCTCGCGAAGCTCCACGAACAGAAGCGCAAGGACCCGGTTGCCGCAGGTGAAACGTGGGCGCGGATCGCGCTCCTGACTCCGGAAGACGAGACTGCCATCCAAACGGCGGTCGCGCATTTCGAGGCGGGACAGCGGCAGGACCGAGCGGCGGAAGTCATCGCCGGTGCGCTCGAGCTCCTTCCCGACGAAGATGCGCGCATCGAGCTCGGTACCAAGCTCGCGGAGCTGCGCCGCGACGCGGGAGACCTCCCGCGCGCCGGCGAGGCGTTTGCGGAGGCCGCTGGGCTCGCTCGTGACTCAGAGCTTTGGAACTCCGCGGAGCAGTGCTTCGTTCAAGCCGAGCTCTGGGAACAAGCGGCCAGCTCTGTCAACGAGCGGGCGGCGTTGACGGAGGCACCAGAACAGCGCGCGCACCTGTATGCAGCCGAGGCGGACTACCTGCTCCGCCTGGGAGACGAGGAAAGTGCACTCGGCCGCCTCGAGCAGGCGGTGGACCTCGCGCCGGCGGACGACTCCCTGTCGGCGCGACTTGAAGAGAGTTACGAAGGGGCGGCGCGATACGGTGAGTTGGTGAGCCTCCTGCTCCGCCGTGCGGGAAAGCTGTCGGATGTGCCCAAGCGGATGGAAATTCGCAAGCGCGCAGCGATGCTGCAGCGTGACCGGCTCGCCGATCTCGACGCCATGCGAGAGACCTTGAACGAGCTGCTCGCGGACGGGGACGACGTGGAGGCGCTCACCATCCTGGCCGACGACGCGGAGGGGAGCGAAGACCACGCAGCCGCCGCGGATCACTTGGCGCGGCTCGTGAGCGCGGTGTCGGTCGAGGAGCGCGCTCCCTTCGCGATTCGCGAGGCAAAGGTCTTGGCGGATGGCCTCGGCGACGTTCCCGCAGCGATTGAGCGGTACGAGTTGATCTGCTCGACGCTCGATCCGGAAAATCGAGACGCCTATCGCGCCCTGGCTGCTCTCCAGGAGCGGGACGAGGACCCGGCCGGGGTGGCCAAGACCCTGGAGAAGCTTCTGACCATCGCCGAAGGTGGGGAAAAACTCGCGGCGGCGTTGAAGCTAGCCGAGCAGTACGAGGGGCCGCTCGATGAGCCAGAAAACGCGGTGCGTGTTCTCGAGATCGTTCACGAGCTCGACGAGGAGGACTTCGACGCTGTTCAGCGACTGTGCGACCTCAGCGAGACACTCGAGGACTGGGAGGGCTTCGCCAAATACCAGCGACTGATCGTCGAGGTGGAAGGCGACGAGGAGGAAGTCAGCCGCATGACTTTGCGCCTCGCCGAAGTGCTCGGTGAAAAACTCGAGCGTAAAGACGAAGCGCTCGAAGCGCTTGCGGAAGTCGGCGCGCAGGGCGATGAGCCTTGCCGGGAGGAGTTCGTCCGCCTCGGCGACAGCCTGGGCAAGAAGGCGCTCGTTGCCGCCAAGTTGGTGGAGTGGCACAAGGAAGCGCCTGCCGGTGAGACGCGCCATCGAGCGCTCCGCGGAGCCTTCGACCGATACATCGAGGTCGGAGAGAAGAAGAACGCGGTGCAGGTTGGTTTGGACCTGGTGCGTACGAAGGGCGCCGATGGCGAGCTAGCGGAACGGCTCGAAAGGATCGCCGTTGCCGTGGAGGACCTGGATGCCCTCGGCGCGGCCCATGACCTTCTCGTGCGAGACCTGTGCGGCCCGCCGCGCGCAGAGGAAATGGTTCGGCAGGCAGAAGTTTTGTCCGGCCTCGATGTGTCCGCGGACCAGGCTGTTCGGCACGGCGAGCAGGCCCTGACGAGCGTTGCTCCGGACGAGGTCGAGCCGCTGCTTCAGCGCCTGTCGGACTTGGCTTCCGACGCCGACCAGGTGATCGCGATCTACGAGCGGCAGGTGACTCGATGCAAGGCGCCTGCGGATCGGCTCGCGGCTTTGGCCCGTGCTGCACAGATTGCGTCGCTAAAAGGCAAGAACGAAAAGTCGCGTGAGTTCTTCGATGTCGCCCTTTCTGCCGGCGTTCAGGAGGACACGTTGAATTCGCTCGTCGACGTGGCGCGTCGCGCGGACGAGTCGTCGGGCGACAAGACCCTCCGCACCATCTTGGCCGAGTCCCTCGCGGGCGGTGGACAGGGTGCGCGCGACGGAGGGCGGACCCGCAGCATTTTGCTGGGGCGGGCCGCGAAGATCGCGCACGACGAGCTCGGAGACACGGAGAGAGCCCTCGCTTGGTTGGGCGACGCGCTCGTGGCGCACGTGAACGAAGACCGTCTCGACCAGCTCGACGAGGTGACCGAGGCGGCTGGTACCCCGGGGCGGGCCGCTGACGTAATCGGAAAAGCCCTCGAAGAGGTCTTCGACGGACCGCTGGTCCGAAAATTACTCGCTCGGCGGGCGGAGATTCGCCAGTACAAGCTGAATGATCTTTCGGGTGCAGCCGATGACCTGAAGCGTCTGCACGATCTCTCGCCCTCCGACTCCGACGTGAGCGAGCAGTTGGCCGAGCTGTACACGGCTCTCGAGGACTACCGGGGCATGGTGGCCCTCTACGAGGATCAGATCCTCCGGGGAAAAAACCAGCAGGCCCGAGCCGAATTGGCTCGTAAAGTCGCTCTGCTCTGGGAGGGTCGGCTCGACGATCCTCGCGAGGCGGCTGACGCGTGGCGACGTGTGCTGCGCATGAAGTCGGGCGACGAGGAGGCCAAGGAAGGGCTCGCACGCGCCAAGGCGGTCATGCTCGAGAGGTCCGCCGCGAAGGCCCCTCCGTCGGCGCCCCTCGCCGGTCCCGAGCCTGCTTCGGCTCCCGAAGCCGCAAGGGAGGATGCCAACGGGGCGTCCGACGAGAACGGGACTCCGGAAGCGGCGGTGGATGCACTCCCGTCCGCAGCGGACGTCGCAACCGAAGTCAAGGCAACTGGTGCGAGCGGCGCGGAGAAGGCGAGTCCCGACAGGAGTGCCGAGGACGCTTCGGAGGAGCCAGCTGCCGCAGCGGAAGGCGCGGTGGTCGCTGACGATGCTCCAGAAGGCGCGATCGCGGTGGTCGCCGACGATGCTCCGACTTCGGAGAAGACCATCGTGGACAGCGGCCTCGAAGCCAAGGTGCCCGACGAGGCAGAGTCTGACGGGGCCGCGTCCGATGACACGGAGTCTGACGAGGCTCCGTCCGATGAGGCGGAGGCTGACGAGGTCGCGTCCGATGAGGCCGAGGCTGTTGCAGGGTCCGGTGGCGTGTCGGACGAGGGTGAAGTCTCGACTGATGCAGACGACGCTTTCGAGGACGCCGGCACGGAACCCGATGCGGAGGCCGAGGTCGCGCTTGATTCTGCGCTCGCTGCGGCAGCGGAGGCCCGAGACGAGGTCAGCGACAGCGACTCGGATGCCCTCGACGAGCTCGCACGAGCCGTAGATGAGTCGGCCGACCCAACGACCGACGTCGACGCGGCGACCGACGAGTCCGCCTCCGACGACGACATGGTCGACGAAGACGATATCGACGAAGACGACATCGACGAAGACGACATCGACGAAGACGACATCGACGAAGACGACATCGACGCGATGGACGTGGATGTCGACGAGTTGCTCGCGGACGACGAGGAAATCGAGGAGGACTCCGACGAAGGCGAGTCACCGGACGATGAAGCCCCCGATTCGGCCGCGGTCGACAAGGTTGCTGCGGCCCCTGCTCCGGTCACGTCCGCTCCTCCGCCCCCACCGCCCGGAGCTCGTCCCAGCTCGATGCCCCCACCCTTGCCCGGGGATCGCCAGTCCTCTCCGCCGAAGTCGGGCTCGTTGCCGCCGCCTCAGGTGCTACCTCCGATTTCCGTTTCCGGAACTGGGCGCCCGCCGCCGCCCCCCGCGTCGGCTGCGGTGAGTCGTCCTCCGCCGCCCGTCCCCGGTGGGGCGACCCCGAGTCGTCGCCCGCCCCCGCCGCCTCCAGCGGCCGCAGGTGCGGGCGGAGGGCGTCGTCCTCCGCCCCCGCCGCCCGACGCGAAGAAGGGCTGAGACCTGATTCGGTCGGCGCTCCGATTTCGACCACTTTCCCTCGTGTTTTTCGAGGGAGGCTAGGTCCGGGGCGTCGCGAAGCGCCTGTCAGTCGGCTGATTGCGCCCGAACCACCACAGTGCTGTTCGCAGCGTCCACTTCCGCTTGGCCCCCGAGGTGAAGCGGATCGTTGTTCTGCCCGTGACCGCAAGGAAGTCCGTACACCACGGGGATCCCGAGCCGAGTGAGTCGCTCCTGGAGGACTTCGTCCGTGGGGACCTGATACTTGCCTGAGGAGCAGTTCGTGAATTCGCCCAGGATCACCGCGGCGGCTCGAGCGAAAACGCCCGCGCTCTCCAAGGCGACCAGCATGCGGTCGATGCGGTAGGAGGTTTCGGTCACGTCCTCGAGAAACAAGATGCAGTTCTCCGGGGGATGCACGCGCCCGGCGGCCGCTTGTGTGAAGAGTAGGGTCAGGTTGCCCCCGAAGAGTCGCCCGGCGGCCGCGCCGCTCGACCAGGCGCCGACTCCACGCAGCGTTCGCGGAAGATGAGGTGATTCCAGGGACTCCGTCCAAGCTTTTCTGGCAGCTTCGTCGCACTTTCCGAGGCCGGCCGCGTTGTGAGCGTGGAGGGTGACGTGTCCGCGCCGAACTGCTTCGAGGTGCAGCGCCGTCAGATCGGAAAAGCCGACGAGCCATTTGGGAGCGTTGTCGAAACGACTCCAATCGAGGTCGTGCTCGATGCGGGTGAGACCGTAGCCGCCGCGCGCGGTGAGCACCGCGTCCACAGACGGATCGTCGAAGGCCTCCTGGAGCTCACCCAGGCGCGTTGAGTCGCTCCCGGCGAGAAAACCGCTCTTGCGCTCGAATAAATCGGGCGCGTAGCTCACCTCGTAGCGACCGGCAAGCCAGGCGACACCTCGCCTCACGAGGTCCACCTCGAACGGGCTCGATGGAGCGACCAAGCGGATTCGAGCGCCCGGAACGAGCGGGGGAGGGCACGCCATGGGCCCGGCATCGTCGGGCTCCGCGAGTCAGGGCGTCAAGGACCGATCTGGATTGTGACTCGAGCACCGCAAAAGTAGCGTTGAGCGCAAACGTCGCGTACGAACTCCAAGGACCTCGGTCGTCCCACGATGAAGCCGAACACTTCGCTTGCCCGCCTGTCCGACGTTGCGACGTCGAGCGCACTTCCCGCCCTGGGACGCGTCTTGACCGCGGCCCGGCGCAAGGCGGATGCGCTCGCCGAGCGACTTCTGGGCAAGGACTTCGAAGAACGAGTGGCCTGGCTCAGAGCCCGCTACGAATCACGCGGCGGCGATCCTTTCGGCCTCGACCCCGACGTTGCGCGGTCGGCGGTAGCGATCCTGGCATTTTTTCATCGCATCTACTTTCGCACCGAAACGTACGGGCTGGAGAACGTGCCTGAAGGACGGGCCCTCCTGATCGCCAACCATTCGGGGCAAATCCCGATCGATGGGGCGATTATCGGAACCTCGCTGTTTCTCGATGCTGAGCCGCCCCGGGTTGCCCGCGCGATGGTCGAAAAATGGGCGAACAGCCTTCCGTTCGCCTCGACCTTCTTCAATCGCGTGGGTCAGGTGGTGGGAGTGCCGGAGAACGCCCGCCGACTTCTCGAGATGGAGGAAGCTCTCTTGGTGTTCCCTGAGGGAACCCGTGGGATCAGCAAGCCGTTCAACCGCCGCTACGAACTGCAAGACTTCGGTCTCGGTTTCATGCGCCTCGCCATCGAGACGGGCACGCCGATCATTCCGGTGGCCGTCGTAGGCGCCGAGGAGCAGTACGTGAGCTTCGGAAGTCTCGATTGGGCAGCGCGCGCCCTGAAGATGCCGACGTTCCCGGTGATTCCGCAGCTCCTGGTTCCGGGGGGACAGCTGCCCCTCCCGATGAAGTACCGGATCTACTTTGGCGAACCGCTGCGCTTCGGCGGCGACCCGCACGACGACGACGTGGTCATTTCCGACAAGGTGTGGCTCGTGAAACAGACCATCCAGGACATGCTGAATCGCGCCTTGGCTCAACGAGCCCACCTCTTCTACTGACCATTACGCGTCAGCCGAGGCGAGATCCCGGCGCGAACTGCTCTCCGGCCGTCGCGAGCCGCCCCAGGGAGCCAGGGCTCGGGTTGGCAAGTAGCGGGCCCTCGCCCCGTCAGGGGCCTGCCATGCTGGTAGTCCATTGCGCGCCGGAGGCTAGCACTATCGGCCTTCGGGCGAAGGCGGTACGCTTCGAGCTGGTCGCCTTGGGAGTGGACCGACTTGGGGATGGGCAGCGACAGACAGAAGCGCATCGCAGAGGGATCGGTCATCGTCACGGGGGTCTCCGGACGGCTCGGTAGGAGGCTCGCTCGGCGCCTGCACCGCGTGCGCAGGGTCATCGGTATCGATCCGAAGCCTTTCTTGGGTAGGCCGAAGGACATCGAGCACGCCGAAATCGATCCCAGGCGCAGCCATGCTCGCCAGCTGTTCCGCCGCGGCGACATCGGAGCGATCGTGCACTTGGGGGTCTTGCACGACCCGAGAGGAAAGCGCGAAGAGCACCACACCCAGAACATCGTCGGTTTTCAGAAGATCCTCGAGTACGCCGAGCAGTTCGACATTCCGAAGGTAGTCCTCCTGTCGAGCGCCAATGCGTACGGGCCGCGGGCCGAGAATCCGCAATTTCTCACCGAAGAGGCGCCCTTGCTGGCCGGAGGCCGATTCAGCGACATGCGGGACATCGTCGAGCTGGACATGCTCGCGCAGTCGTTTTTCTGGCGTTCCCCCGAAACGGAACTCGTGATCCTGCGCCCCGCCAACATCCTGGGGACGGTGCGCAACGCCCCGAGCAACTACCTGCGCTTGAAGCGGGTGCCCACGCTTCTCGGTTTCGACCCGATGATTCAGACCGTGCACCAAGACGACGTCGTGAGCGCGATCGAGCGGGCACTCGTGCCCAAGAAAAAGGGCGTCTTCAACATCGCCGGCCCCCCGGCGGTACCTCTGTCTCGGGCTCTTACCCTCCTGAATCGAACGACGTTTCCGGTTCCGTACACGGTTGCGAAGGGTTCCCTGTCTCAGCTCTTTCGCTTCAAGATGACCGGTTTCCCGGCGCCGGAGCTGGACTTCATTCGCTTCGTCTGCATGGTGGATGACTCACGCGCGCGGGAAGAGTTGGGCTATCGCCCTGCCTTCGATTTGGAGACGACCTTGCGCGCAGTGGACGAAGAACGATGGGTGTGAACGACGAAACATCGAGGCGGCGCGGCGCGCCACTCATGCCTGGCTTCCTAGAGCGACAAACGGTTTACCGTTTGTCGCGACCAAACAAGCAACTAGAGCGGCGATTCGTGCAGCGCGCCGAAGCCGAGCAGGCGAAAATCGCCCCCTCGACAAGAGGTGGGGGCGGTTTTTGCAGGCGTCCGGATGGCAAACTGTTCGGCGCTCTAGGCTCTCTTACCGCGGCCAGTCTGGTCGTTGCACTCGGGGTGGCCTGCGGGTCCTCGAAGCCACCGTCCAATCTGCCGCCCCCCGTTTACGAAGAACCGAAGCTACCACCCTGGGAGGGGGAGGCGGCGGAGGAGCCCCTCGATCCCGACGCGCTCGAAGGCGAATGGGTCGAGGACGAAGAGCCCGCTGCCGGTCCGGCCGTGCCCGAGGGAGCCGCCGGGGCACCGCCGATCCCGGAAAGGGGATCTCCGCAGGCGCCTTCTACCGAACCGAGTGGCTCGGGAGGCTCGGGGAATCGGGATCCGAACCCCACTCATTGAGGGACCAACCGGTCGTTTTGGATACGCAATTCGCCGTCGCCAGCAGTGTGGAGCCTCGTGCGGATGCTAGACTTCCAGGGTCCGGAGAATCCGGAAACGCCTCGGGTCAGGCTGGACCGGGGCTCGCGAGCGTGTCAGTCTCCGCGCCCCCCGGGTCGAGACGGCCCCCTGATCGAGGTTTGAGGAACCACTGTCCCCATGAGTGAGCCCCGCAAGAGCGACCACGGTACGATCCAGTCCGAACCGCGAGCGGCTGCCACATCCGAAGAATCGCGAAAGGTCGCTCTCTTGGCAGCCCAGGCAGGGCTCGACAAGAAGGCGATTGGGGTCGAGATCATCGACGTGGTCGGGAAGGTAGACTACGCCGACTTCCTCGTGCTCATGACGGGTACGAGCGATCGGCACGTCTCGGCAATCGCGAAGGCTGTGGACTCCGATCTGTCCAAGACCGGAAATCACCCCATCTCGATCGAGGGTTTGACCAAGGGTGAATGGGTGCTTCTCGATTTCGTCGATGTGGTCGTTCATGTCTTCGCCGAGGACACACGGTCTCTGTACGATCTCGGCGGTCTGTGGATGGACGCGAGTCGCGTCCCCCTGCCGGAAGAGCACTGAGTCGCCCGTTCGAAAAGGCGATCGCATGAGGCTCGGCATCGTCGCCTGCGGCAAGATCAAGGAAAAGGAGCTGCGTTCCGTCGCGGACGACTACTGGAAGCGGCTCCGCCGCTACGTGCGTGCCGACGAAACCGAGGTGAAGGACGATGCTGCCCTGGAGCGAGCGGTCCCTGACGACGCGGTGATCGTCGCCTTGGAGGTCTGGGGCAAGCGGATCGACAGCGAGCAGTTCGCTCGCAAGGTCGAGACTTGGTCGAGCACTGGAAAAGGCAACGTCGTTTTCGTCATCGGGGGTGCCGAAGGCATCCCCAAGGCTCTGAGCCGGCGCGCAGACTTCCACCTGAGCTTGTCGTCGATGACGTTGCCCCACCGTCTCGCTCGAGTCGTGCTTCTCGAACAGCTCTATCGAGCGATGACCATCCTCCGGGGCGAACCCTACGCGCGCGAAGGATGAAGGGGCAGGCCCTCAGGCTGGTTGAGCTTTCTTCACTCGCGCGCGGTGCACCATCCACGCGATCCCGATCGAGATGCCGTAGAGGAGGCACAGCGGGATGGCCAGCATGAGCTGACTGAGCGGGTCAGGGGGGGTGATCACTGCGCCGACGATGAAGGCGATCACGATGAAGTAGCGCGCGAACTTCAGAAGGTGGGTGTGATTGATCACGCCTGCCACCGACAAGAAGAACACCACCACGGGGATCTCGAAAACGGCTCCGAAAGCGACCAGGGCGCGCGTCACGAATTCGATGTACTCGCCGATCATCACCGTCGGCTGCACCTGGAGGGGGCCGTCGCTGGGCATCTCGGCGAAGCTCAGGAGGTAGTCGAAGGCCAGGGGAAACACGACCCTCCAGCCGAAGAACCCGCCAAGAGCAAAGAGGCCGCACGAAAGGACGACGAACGGGATCGCGAACTTCTTCTCGCGGGAGTAGAGACCCGGCGCGATGAAGGCCCACACCTGGTAGAGGATGATGGGCAGCGCCAGCACGAAGCCCCCCAAGACCGAAAGCTTCACGTAGGCCAAGAACAGGGAAGCCGGCGCTGGAAAGTGCAACTGAGGCTTTTCACCTGCGCCGGAGTGCCAGCCCTCGACGAATGGCTTGGTCAACCAGATCAGAAGATCTTGTTTGAAGAACCAGGCCACGACGGCCCCGGCGATGAAGGCGATCACCGCCTTGATCAACCGGGAGCGGAGCTCGTCGAGATGCTCCCAGAAGGTCATCGTGCCTTCTTGTTCGAGCTCTTCGGTCATCACTCGTTTCCGGAGCGGCTCCCGTCATCGTCGGCCTGTGATGCACTGCGCCGGCTCGACGGGGTCGATGGGTTCGTCGGGTTTCGTGAAACGGTCGGCCCGCGCGCGGCGGATTGACCGCTCGCAACGGGGGGAGGCGGTAGCTTCGGACGGGGAAGCGCCGCTGGGGGTGGTGGCTTCGGGCTCGGACCGGGACGGGGGGGTCGGCTCGTTCGAGCGAGCGGAGATGAGGCGGCTGCAGTTGGCGCCGACGGAGCCGGTGGTTTCGCCACAGGTGGACTCGGTGGAGGTGGAGCGGCGCTCGGCGTCGACGGAGCCGGTGGATTCGCCGCAGGTCGACTCGGTGGAGGCGGAGCGGCGCTTGGTGTCGATGGTGATGGGGGCTCTGCCTCGGGCCGACTTGGTGAGGATGCAGGAGCGCTCGGAGCAGGAGGCTCTTCGGGATCCTCGTCAGCCAACGCGGGGGCGGTACGCCCTTCGTCCGAACCGACCAGATCGTCCGCGAGTGCGCCGGCAGCGTCGGGTCCTTCCGGCGGGTATTCCTGACCCGCGTCGACCTCCACGGCTTCTTCGTACGCGTCGTGACGCTTGGTGCCGCGCGCCCCAGCGATCTCGCCTCGCAGCAGAGAGCGCAACTCGTGGACGCCGTCGATACCCTCTTCGCGCAGGATCTCGTCGATACCCGTTTGCGCACGCACCTGCGTCGTCAACCGGCGAAGACGCCCGATCCACTGCCCGATGCTTCGCATCATCGTCGGCAGTTTTTGCGGACCGACGACGAGAAGGGCGATTATCGCTACGAGAGCAATCTCGGTGAACGAGATTCCGAACACGGCGTGAAGCTAGTGCTTTGGCCGGGCGTTGTCGAACGGTGCGAGCGGGAAAAAGCGCGAGGTTTCGCGGGCTCGCGGGGACCCCCGCGAAACTTCGACCCCGGGGGAGCTTGCCGATCTCGAATTGGCCGCCGGTAGGGTCAGGCTCGGGCGAGGGATTTGGCGATCACAATGCGCTGGATCTGGCTCGTGCCCTCGTAGATTTGCAAAACCTTGGCATCCCGCATGAGCTTCTCCACGGGGTAGTCCTTGACGTAGCCGTTCCCTCCGAACACCTGGACCGCGTCAATCGCGGTCTGCATGGCCCGGTCGGCTCCAAAAGCCTTGGCGTAGGCGGACACGATGGGGTTCCGGGAGCCCTGGTCCAAATTCCAAGCAGCCTTGCGGTACAGCAGGCGCGTTGCCTCCACGCTGATGGCCATGTCGGCGATCATCGCCTGCACCATCTGGTGCTCGATGATGGGCTGGCCGAAGGTTTTGCGCTCGTTCGCGTAGGCAAGGGATTCGTCCAGGCAGCGTTGCATGAGCCCCGTAGCCATCGCGCCGATGTCGGGGCGGGTCTGGTTGAAGGTTTCCATGGCCAGCTTGAACCCCTGACCTTCGGGGGCGAGCAGGTTCTGCTTCGGCACCTTCACGTCCTCGAAGTGAACCGCTGCGGTATCGCTCGCTCGCTGGCCCAGCTTGTCCTCGTGCTTGCCCACCTTCAGACCGGGCGTGTCACGGTCGACGATGAAGGCGGCGATCCCCTTGTGGCGCTTCTCGGGCGCGGAGGTCGCGAACACCACGTAGAAGCCGGCGAAGGTCGCGTTCGTGATCCAGCACTTCTCCCCGTTCAGGACGTAGTCGTCCCCCACCTGGTCGAACTTCGTTCGCATCCCGGCGACGTCGCTGCCACCCGTGGGCTCGGTGGTGCAATAACTGGCGAACACCGGCTCCGACGTGAGCATGCCGAGATACTTCTTCTTCTGGTCCTCGCTCCCCGCCAAAAGAATCGGGGTCAGCGCCAGCGTATTGGCGAGCATGCTCGTTTGAATCCCGGTGCAGCCATAGGCGAGCTGCTCCGCGATCAGGGCGTTGTCGAGCTCACCAAGCCCCGCGCCGCCGTATTCGGGGGGAATGGTCGGGTTGACCAAGCCGAGCTCCCAACCGTCCTTGAACACCTCTTTCGGAAACTTCGCGTCGCGGTCGCACTGGGCCGCCACGGGGATGATGCGCTCCCTGGTGAAGCGCTGCGCCATCTCGATGAGTGCGTTCTGTTCGTCGGTGGTATCGAAGCTCAGCATCGGTTCCCTCACTTTCGTGCGCGTTTGCGCATGCGCTCCATCTCGGATCGGACGGCTCGTGCCCCCAGTACGTAGCCTAACGTAATGCCGATCAGCAGCACGCCTGGAATGTAGATGACGTGTTCGAACGTCATGGGTTCACGGAGGTTAAGCGCCCTCGGGAGCGTCGCCGGCGCGCCGCCGCAGAGCTGCCTCGATCTCGTCGAGGCGGGCGTCCAAAGTGCGTTGGCGCCGCCAGGAGAACCACACGAACAGGAAGACCAGCGCCCACATGATGGTGTAGGCGGCGACCAAGAGCCCCCCGGCGCTTGTCGTCTCCTGGCCTCCTTCGACAGCCACGAATTCCGTCGAGCGATCTCCCACGGTGGTTTCTCCCGGCGTGGGCGGGGCCTGTACGCTCGTTCGGGCCAATGCCGTCATTTCGATCATCGTCATTCCTCGTCCAAGAGTCCCAGGGTAGCGGCGGTTTCCTCTGCCTCACGAAAGCGCGATTCGGCCAGGGCCAACCGCGCTCGGGCCATGAGCAGGAGCAGCGCGAGGAGCGTCATCGAGACGAAGCCGACGAGAAGTGCGTGCTTCATGTCCGGACTGCTCAGGCCGCCACCTCCCTTCGTGATGACGGTCGGATGGTTTCCGCCCCAGAGTCGGACGGAGTAGTGGATGATGGGAAGGAGGAAGGTCCCCAGGACTCCGAAGGCAGCGGCAAACTTCCGCTCGGCGTCTCCGTTACCGGTGAACTTCCGCAGCACGACGATGGCGACGTACACGAGCACCGTTAGCATCGACGTGGTCAATCGCGGATCCCACGTCCAGTACACGCCCCAGGCCTTTTTGGCCCACAGCGGACCGCTGGTCAGCACCATGATGCCGAACAGGACCGCGACTTCCGCACCAGCTCGCGCCCAGGCGTCGCGCCGGTCGGTTGCTCCCACGAGGTAGGCGGCGCTCGCCAGGAAACACGCCACTCCGCCGAGATACATCGCGTACGCGGACGGGACGTGAAAGTAGAAGATCTTCTGAGCGAGCCCACCAGCGGCGAGTTGGGCGTTGGGCGTCTGCGTGAAGATGAACCAAATGTGATAGGCAAACACCGCCGCGGTGACCGCAATCAGCGCCGCCCCGAGGGCATTTTTTCGCTCCATCCGCTTCGGTGTCACGCTAGACCCGGACCTCAGCCGTAGCAATGAGCAATTTCGCAGCTCGTCGTCGGCAAACTCGCAATTTTTCCAGGTCGGTTCGCTCGCTTAGATGTCGCAGGTAGCGATCGCCAGGTAGGCGGCGATCTCGGCCCGTAGGAGGTCGAATTGCTTGATCGTCACGTCGATCTCCGCTTCACGCAAGCTGCGAAGAGTGTCGACCATGTCGAAGCTCGTGCCCGTGCCGTTGACGAATTTCACCTGGGAGAGGCGGGCCGAATCACGCGCCACGTTGCGCGTGTGGACGCTGACGTCCAGGTTCGTTTTGGCGACGGTGACGTTGCGGAACGCCCGTTCGACTTCGATCGAAGCACTGCGCAGGGTCGCCAGTTCCTGCTGCTGGGCGATCTCCTGTTGACCCTTCGCCGTCGTGCGCTGACCGTAGCGGAGACCGCCGTCGTAGAGGCGCCAGGTCAAGACTCCACCGAGGGTCCACGTGAAGTGTTCTTGGTTCGCGCTGAAGCGCGCGACCGAGTTGTAGGTGAGGGATGTTTCCGCGTGGACTTCGGGGACGTACGAGAAGTCGACCGAGGTGACGTCGCGATCGGCGACTTCCGCATTCGCGCGCGCAGCCCGCACGTCGGGTCTCTGGTCGATGCTGGTGCCTTGCGTGCAGGTTTCCCGCGCGTCCTGGCCGAGCTGGTCCAGTTTGATTTTTGGAGTCACCCCCCACTGTTCGCGGTGCCCGAGGGCCAGACCGAGGGCTTCGCGGGCACGCCGAGCCGTTTCGTCGGCCTCGATCACCTGGCTTCTCGAGCGCGACACCTCCTGCTCGGCCCGGAGCACGTCGACCGCACTCGCCGAACCGAGCCTTGCACGACGGCGGTTCAGATCGAGGGTCGAGAGTGCCGCGCGGAGCGTGTAGCGGGTGACCTCTGCCAGGCGTTCTGCTGTGATGACGGCAACCAGAGATTCGGCGAGCGCGCCGATCACTTGCCGTTCGATTTCCGTGGCGTCCAGCTCCGCCAGGTCGATCCGATCCTGAGCAGTCCCGTAGTCCCACCACGTGCGGGAGGTGAGCACGGGGACGCGCAGAGTGACGTCAGCGGACCAAGTGGTGGCCGGATCGGGGATCGTGCGAAGGGTGCCCGAGAAGATATCGAATCCGTCGCTGCGCAACAGGTGATGGTTCAGCGAGCTCGTGGCTGTGAGGGTGGGGAGCGCACCGGAGAGCGCCTGCCGGGCTTGGCCTCGCGCGACCTCGACCTGGGCGTAGGCGGTCCGGAGGTCCGTATTGCGGTCCCGAACCATCGCAAGCGCGTCTTGCCACCGGGAAACGACCTTCTTCGCCCGCGGCAAAGGCGTCAGCATGGGGTCTTCGACGTCGACGATGGTGTCGGGCAATTCGCCCTGCTGTGCGGGAAGGGGCTCGGGAGCCCTCCCGGGGGGCCTGCCGGTATCCGGGCCGGACCCGGGCTGGCCTGTGTCCACTGGAGGCTCGATGACGCCCTCGCGCTCCTCTTCTTCCTTGGGCGTGGGGAAACGCGTGTCTTGGGCCAGGGTGCTCGCCGGGGCGAGCTGGAGCAGCAGGAAGGCTACCGAGACAAGCTCGATGGGGGCGCGCATGCCCTCCTTCGTAGTGACGGTCCGACGGGGCGGAAATGCTCGCCCGTCAATTTTCTGACGGTTCGGTGAGCAGAGCGGCCGACGCCTCTTCGCCGAGGAGGCCATCGCCGACGCAGCCTTCGCCGTGTCCACTGGGCGACGTCACCTCGGTCGCCGTCGAACCCTCGGGTTCGGGGAGGGAGCCCGGCGGATCGCGCGTGAGCCAGTCGTCGAGCAATGCCTCAGCGATCTCCTGGTTTCGGTCGAGAGCACGGGCCAGGATCGGTACCGCGTCGTCACGGCGCCCGGCTCGCGCCAAAGCATGCGCGTAGGAGCTGGCGATCTCCGGTTCCAACGGCAGGCTCTGATGGGCCGCACGGAGGTAACGGAGCGCGTCGCGAGGCCGATTCAGGGCAACGTCGAGCAGGTGCCCGAGGTTGTGGGAGTACCAGGGGGAACACGGGGCGAGAAACAGGGCTTCTCGGTAGGCTCGCTCCGCCGAGCGGTAGTTCCCGAGCAAAGTGTGGGCCAGGCCGAGCACCGCATGCGCCCGATCGTCGTCCTGCACGGCGAGCACTTCGCGTGCCAGGCGTGCAGCGCGCCAGGGGTCCCTTTGCACGACGAGCTCGGCTAGTTGTCGCTGAGCGTAGACGGCGTGGGCCGACTGGGGCTCGGCGTGTGCGAGCAGCTTCTCCAGCATGGGCACGAGCTCTCGCGGCGGCAAATCGTGAGCGAGCGCCCATTCGATGTCGCTGTAGAGGCGGTCTACGTTCGGAGCTCGCTGAGTCACGTTCCCCGATCCGTAACCTCCGCCGGTGCTCCCCGCAAACCAAAAGCGGGCCAAAAGCGGGCTTGATTTTTGAGGAAATTTTGCCAGTCGGGGGATCGGATACGCGCGAACGCTCGTGTCAGACCCGTCCGGGAGAGCGGTATGCACTCACCCACGGAGGACGATGAGGCCGCGGATTCGACATGCCGAGGCCTTCTACTGAGGGCGGCGGGGTCAGTCGCGCGCTCGTTCGCGAGCCCGCTCGGCCATCGCCGTACGGCCGCTGATCTCGGTCCCGTCCAGGGCCTGAATGGCACGGCGCTCGAGGTCGGATGGGACTCCGATGAAAGTGTGCCGCTCCCGCACCTTCACGAAGGCGATGTCGTGTTCTTCGAACCCCTGTTCCTCCAGAACCTCGGCGAAGTCCTCACGCCGCGCGCCGTCCTTGCGACCCACGTTCACGAACAGGCGCACCACGTCTTCCGAGGAGGGTGAGGCGAGGAGATCGGCGGCGGAGATGGACTCGAGTGAACTCGGCTCCGACGGCGGAGGAGTTTCCTCACGTGTCGCCGCCTCGTTCGAGTTCGTTCGCTCTCCGGCATCCTCTGGGCGCGGTGGGCGGCGGGCCTCGAAATCGCGTTCGCGGATCGGGCGTCGGCGTGGTCGCTCCACTGCGCGAGCTTCGCGCTCCTCGGCGTGAGCCTCGCCCGGACCCCGTGAACGGTCGCGGCGGCCTTCGTCGCGGTCACGGCGGTTTTCGTCGCGCCGCGGTCGGGAGCGGTCCTCTCGTTCGGGGGTCGCGCTTCGCTTGGGGGGCGGCTCCTTGACCTCATCGGCGCGGGGCGCGGACGGTTCCTGGGGTTTCGCGTCCAGAGGAGCCGCTCGCGGCTGCTTGCGGCGTCGGGCGGACTCCGCCTCGCGCTGCACTTCGGGTCGAGCCCCGAGATGATCGCGAATCAAGCCGGCGATGATGTTCTCTGACTGCTCGTGGGTGAGCAGACGCCGGGCCAGCCCCAAGTCGTCGGGATGGGCTCGCCGGGCTCCGAAGGCTTCAGCGAAGAGGTTGACCAGGTCGGTTTCCTCCCGAGTCTTGAGCTCTCTCGCTGTGGGCAGTTGACGCTCGATCGGGAAGATCTTGTACGTCAACTTGAGCATGTACAGGTTGCCGACGTCCTGCGGGGTGATCAGGCTGATGGCGGTTCCCGTGCGCCCGGCGCGCCCAGTTCGTCCGGTTCGGTGCACGTAGTTTTCCGTCGACTCGGGGAAGTCGGCGTTGATGACGTGGGTGAGGTGCGAGATGTCGATGCCTCGCGCCGCCACGTCCGTGGCCACCAAGAAGCGCAAGCGGCTTTCTCGAGTGGCGGCCATCACCTTCTCGCGATCGCTCTGAGCAAGGTCAGCGTTCAGCCAGTCGGCGGCGAACCCTTGCTGTTGCAGTGCGGCCGCCACGCGCTTCGTCTGCTCACGGGTGTTGCAGAAAATGATGGCACTCTCTGGATTTTCGATCTCGATGATCCGCGCAAGCGTGCCCGTCTTGTCGCGTGGACACAGATAGACGAAATGGTCGATCTCCAGGGCGCCGATGTGGTCGCCGCTCAGGGTGATGAACTCGGGATCCTTGAGGCGAGTCTCGGCGATGCGCCGTACGTCGGGGGGCACCGTGGCGCTGAACAGGAGCGTCTGGTGCCCGGTGGGCATCATTTCCAGGATGTCGGTGATTTGGGGCAAAAAACCCATCGAGAGCATTTCATCGCTCTCGTCCAGCACCACCGCGCGGATCGAAGCCGGGTCGAGAGTGCCTCGACGAAGGTGATCGAGCACGCGTCCCGGGGTACCGACGACGACCTGGGCACCAGCCTGGATTTCGTCGATCTGCCGCTGCATGGGTGCTCCACCGTACACCGCCGCAGGTTTGACGTTCCGATACTTTCCGAGCGCGGTGAGCTCTCGACTGATCTGCAACGCCAGCTCCCGGGTGGGGCTGAGAACCAGCACCTGGGCCGCGGCTACGTCCCGTTTGACCAGCTTGTCGACCACAGGCAGGCCGAAGGCCGCCGTTTTTCCAGTTCCGGTGCGTGCCTGGACCACGAGATCGCCGCCACGGATGGCAGGCTCGTACACCGCTCGCTGTACGGGAGTGGGGTTCATGTATCCGAGCTCGTCGACCGCGCGGCGCACCTCGGTGGAGAGGGCCAGCACGTCGAAGGTCGGTAGGGGTTCTGCCGGGTCCATCGCCGGACCGGTTTGGGCTTCACTCACGAAAGGTTGCCGATTGCTTTGAAAGGTTCATTCGGAAAGCTCGCGCCGGAGCAGGGGCACCTGCTGACGCAAGCGAGAAAGGTCGAGCGCTTCATAGCGCACCGCGCGCTCCTCGGCATAGCGCAGGAGCTCGACGGTGCGCAGGGCATCGAGGGCTTCTCGGTCCTCGGTGCATTTGGCTCGAATGGTGGGTAGATAGCGCCATTCGGGCTCGACGGCGTCACGAAAGTTTGCAAGAGCCGCCCGCTCGCCGCTGGATTCCTGCGCTGCGAGCCTCCGGGCGCGCTCCACGCTGTCAATCAGGCTCAGGAGACCTCTTCGACACGAAAGGTCGGTGGCGGGCTGAGGGGGGAACCAGACCGCGGCGATGATTTGCCAGGTACAAGTGGCTGCAAACGACACCGAGAGGGCGGCTGCGACGAGAATACCGGCCCGACGGCCGGCTCCCGGCCGCTTCGAGGGCCGCTCGTGAAGCTTTGGAGAGGATCCGGCGGGGGCCGACATGAGCGCAACTTGCTCTAATGCCGCTGCCCCCTTCCAGTCAATCCGCCCACATCGGGCTCGCCCTGCTTCGAGAACCTTGCTACA
The DNA here is from genome assembly GCA_050289625.1 of Polyangiaceae bacterium. Classification (GTDB taxonomy): domain Bacteria; phylum Myxococcota_A; class Polyangia; order Polyangiales; family Polyangiaceae; genus NIC37A-2. The sequence continues at coordinate 29,614 of JBNKGC010000020.1, forward strand.
GGCACCCGGCCCGAGCGGGCCACCTCGGCGGTCGCCCGTTGACCTCAAGCCGGGTGATGTCGCATAGTTTCACAAGAATTTGAAAGAAACGAAACGTCGCGAATCTATGTCGCTTCAGCTTGATGACGCCCTCACGGCGCTTTCCCGGGGCGGTGACGCCCAAAACGCCGATTCGCGCTTTCAGCGGCGACTCTCGGACGTTCGTTCCCTTTTGGCCGAAGACCTCGCAGCGGTGGAAGTGGTGCTTGCCCAAGCCGTCGAGGAGGGGGAGGAGCCGGGTACCCAGGCTGCCAAGCACCTCGTGGCTCAAGGGGGCAAACGAGTGCGGCCGCTCGCTCTGCTCTTGTCCACGAAGTGCTTCGGGGACCTCGTTCCAGCGTGTCACGAGATTGCTGCGGTGGTCGAGCTGGTGCACTCGGCGACTCTCCTTCACGACGACGTGGTCGACGAGGGCATGGAGCGGCGTGGCGCCGTCACGTCACGTATGATGTGGGGCAATGGTGTCAGCGTTCTCTCGGGCGATTTGCTCCTGGTCAACGCATTGGAGCGAACCCGTCGTGCTGCTCCAGAGCTCCTGGGTGACCTCATCGGAACGTTGAGTCGTCTCGTCAACGGGGAGATCGTGCAGCTCCGTGGGCGAACCGCACTCGACGTGTCGGAGGCAACCTACGAGCAGATCCTGCTGGACAAGACGGCTTCGTTGTTCGCTTTCGCGACCCGAGCCGGGGCCCATCTCGGAGGAGCGGATTCACGGGCGGAGGTCGCTCTCGGTCAGTTCGGCGAAGCCCTGGGCATCGCATTTCAGCTGGTCGACGACGTGATCGATTACGCGGGCGAGGAGACCGGAAAGACGCTGTTCGCTGACCTCGGCGAGGGCAAGCTGACCTTGCCGCTCGTTTTGGCTGCGGGTGAGGTTCCGGGTCTCGACGAGAAGATCCGACGGATCCACGAGGGGGACGAATCCCTGGTGGCCGAGGTTAGTCGCGCCGTCGTACGGAGCGGCGCTTGCGACGAGGTTCGCAGGCGAGCTCGGGAGTATACGGAGCGCGCAGTGGCGTCGCTCCGTGTGTTGCCCCAGTCTCCCGCGCGCGGCCTTCTGGAGATCGTGGCTCGAGAGATGACGAAGCGCTCGGCGTAGGCTAGTTCCCGGCGCGTGCCGAGGCTCCGCCCATCGCGGCCCCCTGACGGGGCGAGGGCTCTGGCCATCGCGAGCCCCCTGACGGGGCCGCATCAGTTCAGGGCGGTCCCCTCGGGCGCGGAGACGAGCCCGAGATCCACCATTGCTGCGGCGATCTCGCGCTCGAGCGCGCTTCGGATTTCCTCGTCGATGCGCTCGATGGATCCGGCGAGACGTTCGACGCTGCGCTGATACACGTAGACTCGTGCGGTGGAGCCTTCTCCGGCACCGGTTTCGTCCACCGCATCCACCAACACGAGAGCGCGTGGATCCACACCGTCGACGACGACCTCCACGCCGGGAACGTCAGCGACGTAGACTTCGCCCTCGCGAACGAAGGCGCGAAAGCGCGGCGCGAGAGAGTCTACTGCCCGCCGAGCAGCGACCTCGAATGCCTGACGGCTCAGAGTCCATGGTGGCGGGGGTAGGGCTGCATCGAGTTCCCGCGTGTGGAGGAAGGCCTGAACGGCTCCGGCGGCGTCGCCCTGCTCCTCGCGCAACATGCCGAGGTAGTAGGGCGCCTCCGGGTTCTGCGGGTCGCGCTTGGTTGCCTCCTTGAGCAGCGCCTGGGCAGGTTCCAAATCGCCGATCTCGTAGAAGGCGCGTCCCACCAGGAAGGTGTGGCCAGGGTTCTCGTAGGGACCCTCGGGGAATCGACCACAAACGGCCTTCGCCTCCTCCTCGCGACCGAGCCCGGCCAGGGCATCGAACTGCAAGAGGAGGGTGTCCACCAGCTCCTCGTCGTTCTCGACGAGCTCGAGAGCCTCCTCACACAGAGCCAATGCCTGCTCGAGATCCCCGAGCGGATGGATGCAGAGCTCCGCCGCGTTCAACATCGCCTCGAGGAATGTGTCGTCGAGTGCGATGGCCTGCCGATAGCATTCGAGGGCCTCTTCGTATTCACCCTCGAGCGCCGAGACGTAGCCGAGTAAGTTGTGAGCTTCCGGCGACTGGGAGTCGAGCTCGAGGGCACGCCGCGCCGAGACCGCCGCACCGCGGGGATCGCCGCGCTGCACGAGGTCCCAACCACGATCGAGGTGGGCCGAGAACTGGTCCATGGATACCGCTTGATTGGTCGTTCCCGCGCCCTCAGTCAAGGGCGGGCGGGCGAGCGGCTCAATCGTGGACGACCACCATGCTCCCGGGTTGGTCGTCGCGCGACCAGACGCCGTGCCAGCCCTCGGGCGCGCGAGGCTCCGCGAAGTAGAACAAGTGTTTCGCGTCGAGGGGGGCCAAGTTGACGCAGCCGTGGCTCATCTTGACGCCGTAGTTGCGGTGCCAGAACGCGGCATGCGTCGCGTACGACTTGTGGAAGTACATGACGTAGGGGACGTCTTCGATGCTGTAGGGCAGGTCTCCGGCCGCGCTTCCATCGCCGTCCATCGTCGCGGTGACGTGCTTTTCACGGATGCGCCACATTCCGCGAGGCGTCCTGTGGTCCTTTTCTTTGACGGTGGACTCCTTGCCACTCGAAATCAGCGTGGCGTAAACGGGGGTGTCGCCCTGGAAGGCTACGAGCGTCTGCTCGCTGATGTCGACGTCGATCCAGCGTTCGTTTTCACCCACTTCGCTGGGCCTGGGCGCAGGCGTCGTCGTGCGAATGTGGAGGTCGCGGAGCCATTCGCCACCTTCGGCCTCGAAGTAGGTCTTCTTGCCGATGTCGATTTTCTTTCCGGTGAGCTGCACGGCCGTGAACTTCTTCACGGAGCCCTTCGGTTTGATCTTCTGCGTTTCCGGATCGATCTCGTAGGTCGTTGCGCTCTTACGTCCGCCGAACACCCAACCGACGGGCAGCTTGAAGACCTGGGCGTCTTTTGCTTGGTCAGAGCCCTCGGCCGCGTTGCCCGGAGCGCCACCCGGTGCGACTCCCAACTCGACGCCTTTGAAGTCGGAACCTTCGGTTTGCCAGAAGCGCTCCGAGGGGGCGACCAGGCCCTTGGTCGTCTTGTACCAAGTGCGCCCCTTCCACTTGAACGTGCTGTCGATGGCGACGTAGAAGCCCTTGACGAGGCGTTTGGCGAGGATGCCGTCGGCCTCCGCCGTCAGCTGATCGAGCGTGACCTCGTGCAGCTTCACGTCCTCGCTGTCTTTCTCCCACCAGCGCTTCTCGGGCTCCGGCGGGGCGCCTCCGGCGCCCAAGCTGCTCGCCATCGAGGTCGTGTCCACGGGGACGACCTCTTTGGTGGCCTGTTCCGCGGCCTCCTTGGCTCCGGGCAGGTACGGTTCGTACTCGTACATCTGCTCGCGCGATGGCATCGAACGATAGAGGGGCGTGCCGTTCTTGGCGTTGCGCGCGTACGGGTAGGGCAAGATCTCGTCGATGTTCGGCTGCCGCGGCCGAAACTTCACGAAGGTGTCCTTCTCGTTCGTGGTGCCCACGAGGCTGCAGACGTAGCCGCCGCCGACCACCTGGTACCAACCCGACGAGCAGTCGGAGCCGTCGATCTTGCCGTCGAGGATCGGCAGCTTGGCCCCGCGCTGGGCGTAACCGAGTTTGGCCTTCCGCTTCGCCTCGGGCTTCGGATAGATGCCCGCGCTCGAACGCTTGACCCAAAGCCAGGGGCCCGGGTGGGGGGGGGGAGGCTCTTCGGGCTTCACCTCCTCCTTCGGCGGCTCCGATTCGACCACCTTTTCCGGGGGGGCTGCACTGGGCGGGGGGAGCGGAGCAGCGCTCGGGCTCGGTCCGGCCGAAGGCTCATCCCGCCCGTCTTCTTTGCATCCCGCGAGCAGGCTCAAACTGAAAAATGCTGCAAAAATGGCGTAACTGCGCGCCACGGTGCGGCCCACCTCGCCGCCACGATGCCCGTGGTCGGGACCCCTCGAGGGGCAGGAAAGGAAGCGATTGAGCGGCTCCAGCGTACGATCCTTCATGCTCGTCCCGCCTCCGCGTACTACCTGGGAGGCGCCTTGTCGAACCAGTTCTCGGCTTTCCGGGCCCCGCGGCCGGCTCCCCCGCGGCAAGGACGTCTCGCGGCGGGTCACAGGCATTTCCGCCGGCGCTCGGCTGATGCCCCAGAAATCCTCGCCTCGGCAAGTTCGTTTCACGAAGGTGTGCTCAGTGCGAGCTCCGTGCCATCCTTCCGCTGCCGGTTTCCTCGGCGAGTTTCCCCCTCAGCAAAGTGCGTTTCGTGGACACCGAGACCCAGTGGCGTGGCCGTCGTGACACGCGGACGCGTCGTCTGATCGGCTTGCTCGCCGTTTCGGCTTTGCTGCACGCGTTCTTGACGCCCTGGCCGGCGTTGCTTGGCCTCGTGGGCTGGCTCACTCCCTTCGAGCCGGAGGGACCGAAGGAGGAGGTCAACGCGATTCCCGTCGAGATCCTCCCCGCCGAAACGCCGGAGCCCCCACCCGAACCTGCGGAGCCCGTCGAGGATTCCGAGCCCGAACCCGAGCCTGTCGAAGAGGCCACTCAACCCGAGCCGCCTCCACCCGAGCCGGAACCCGCGAAGCCACCGGAGACGCCGAAACCGACGCCTCCTCCCGAGGCGAAGACCGAGGACGACGGGGGCATCGGCGATCCGGTCGCACTCAGCGGAACGGCAGGCGACATCGCCGACGCGAACGCGAACGTGAGGCTCATGCTCTACAACGAGGAGGTGCGGAAGCACCCGCTCGGCGCGCGCATCGGCCAACTCTTGAGCCACACGCCGCAGTGGCGGGACTTCTTCGGCCCCGCTCAGATCGATCCCATTCGCGACATCGATCGTGTTCTCGTGGCGGGTCCGCAGCTTCGCGACTCGTCGAACGTGGTGGCCGTCGTAGCGCACCACCTCCCCGAGGAGCGTATCGCGCGGGGCCTCGAGGCTCTGGTGAACAAGGGCGGCGGGGAATGGCTCGCTGGCAAGGCAAAGGTCGCTCGCGCTCGGGCGGATCGCGCCGAACGCCTGTTCGTGATTCCAGGTGACGGACTGGTCGCCGTGGTGCCGCCGAGCGCCGAGAAGGCGGCGCTTGCTCTGGGACCCGAGACGCAGTTCCCGCCTGGACCGCCGGGCGTTGCGGTCCAGGCCTATCTGATCACCCCGTGGCGCGTTTTCATCGGCCTTCCAATCAGCGTGCCCAAGAGCATCCAATGGGTTCGAATCGAGGTCCGACCGACCGACGACGGTGGTGGCGTCGCGCGCATCGTGGCTCAGGATGCCTCGGAAGAGGACGCCGAAAAGAACGCGCTCGCGCTCGAACGCCTCATTCAGGCGGCCACGGAGGTGGACTTTGGTGAGCTGGGGCCGATGGGCGCTGTCGCTTCGTTCATGTTCGGGAGCAAGAAGCACAAGGTCATCGAGAAGGTGTCTCTACGCGGCGAGAGCGATCGCATCGTGGGGACGATCGCTGCGACCGGTAAACAGCTGTCCGCGCTGGCCGACCTCCTCGGAACCGTTCTCCAATTCCAGGACAGCGAGAGGGCGGCGCGCGCGCGTGCGCGCCAGGCTGCCGTTTTCGCAAAGCCACCCGAGCGTCGCCGTGAAGACCGCTCCGGGGCGGCGTCGCCCAAGCCGGAACCTTCCAGCGAAAGGGCTCTGTCACGGCCACCTTCGCCGGGCCGCGAAGTGCCTCCAGCGCAGGCCGAAGCTCCTCGTGCGCTTCCGCACACGACCCCCGACGGAGCCCGGGGAGCGAGCCCCGCTCAGGGACCGGATTGATCCACGGCGGCGCGAGCCGCCGAGAACTCGCGCCGGGACTACGGCTCGTCGGTCTTCAGGGAATACACGAGCTCGACCTGGTGCGTGATGGTCATCTCGCCTTTCTCGACCTGCATGGCTCCCGCAGCTTCAGCTCGCATGGCCATCGGCGCGATCTGGGGCATGGGGTAACTCGCGCCTTCGGTGATGGCGATCACCGGACCGAGCTCGACCCCGGCCAGCTCCGCGAGCTGGCTCGCGTTCTTTTGGGCGTCCTTCATGGCGAGGGCTCGCGCTTCGGCGACTGCCACGCTCTGGTCCTCGAGCTCGAATTGGATCCCGCGTACTGCGTTCGCCCCGGCTGCTGTGGCAGCACTGATCACTTGTGTGGCTCGCGCCAGATCACGAATCGTGACACGGACCGTGTTCGTGGCGCGATGGAACCCCGCGGGCGGGGTCGTCGTCGGGCGCGCTTCGGCTTCTTCCTTACCGGGCGTCGGAGGAGGAGGTTCCGGTCGGTCCGTGCGCTCGAAGTAGAGGGTGAGCTGCGCCGTTTGGAGGTCGTTCTCGGCGACACCCTGGCTCTTCAACGCCGCAATCACCGAAGCCATGCGTTCGCCGAGCAGACGCGTCGCTTCTTCGGGTGTCGCTGCTCGTACCTCGACCCCCAGCGTGGCGCGCGCTACGTCGGGCGCCGCCCGAACTTCACCCTGACCGGAGACCCGGAGCCCTTCGGGGACCCCCGGCGCGGCGTATGGATGGGCGTAGTGTCCGTGCCGACAGCCACACCCGGTGGTCACGGCGAGTGCGATCAAAACAGGAGCGGAGAGAGCCAAACGCAGCATGGACTTTCCTTTCTTCGTTCGCGAACGGTTGGGATCGTTCAGGAACCGGGAGGCGGGGGCGAAGGCGAGGCCGGCGGCCGAACCACCCGAGCGAGGAGGGCGTCGGCTCGCGTCGGCTCGACTCCTGCGAGGGCCCAGCGATGACCGCGCCGCGGCGACACGATCAGACTGCATTTCCCGCGCATTCCGTCGGTGAGCGAAGTGAGAGCGAAGTCGGCGACGAGACCGAGGACCATCAAGAGGGGCGCGATGCCGAGAAGAGACGGGGAGCCACCCGGTGCACGCATGCCGTCCACAAAAAAGCCAGCTCCGAAGTACGTGCCGAGGATGAGGGCCCCCAGTCCGGCGTACAGACCCGCCCGCGCGAAACGAGTCTCCCGAGTGAGCTGCGCCACCTCGCTGTAGGGCACCAAGGTCGAGCGCTCCCGGAGTTTCCGCCCGAGCATTTCCGTGTGGAGGTGGAGCACGAGCCCCACGTCGGTCAGTTGCAGTCGCGCCGGACTTCGGTAACCGAGTACCATGCGACCGATCGCCCGGATCGCATGAGACACGAAGAGCCACAGGGTCATCGTGGCGATGACGGTTCCCAGCGCGCTCCGTGGGGTCGGTCCGAGCTCCCCCTCGAGGCTGTCCATCTGGAGAGGGCTCATGCTTTCCAGAGCACCCGAAAGCAAGCAAAGAACCCCGGGAGGAGCCCCCAAACTGGCTCGTTCGCGGGCCGGTCGGGTTTCGTCGGAGTCCCCGCTCGAGAGCGCAACGGCTGCGATCAGAGCCTCCCCACGCGGTACGTTGGCGTCGACGCACACACCACCGAGGGACGACCAGAAGGCGCCGCGTCCCTCCTCCAAGCGCTGAGCCAAGGGAGCAAGCACGCTCAGGCGGGTGTTGGCTTCGAGCCACACAAGAAGCTTCGTGACTTCGAGCTCCTCTTCGGGTGCGGACGGAAAACACGCGGCGGCGGAGAGAATCAGAATGTTTTCCACCAGCTCGTGCTCGGAGGGGTCCCCGGCGCCGCGGGTGAGCACCGCTTTGAGGCTGCCTAGGCCCGTGCGGCTGGCGTCGTCATCCAGCTCGGCGAGGACTCGTTCCAAATCGGAGTTCGTTGCCGGGCTCGTCGGGAAGCTCACGAGCGACTGCTGCCGAGCAAGCGATGCGGCTTGCCGAGTCGTGCGCATCAACGCGACCACCTCGGGATGTGCCGCGAGTTGGTCGAGGTGCTCCGCTCGAGTCGCGTCCGTCACGAGGCCCGAGATATCCGACGTGGAAGCCGGACGCTAGTCTTGGCTGATGAGACGATTCTCAGCCGTGTTGGGCGGGGGACCCAGAACCTGCTCTGCAAGCCGTTCAGTCGTCAGGAGCTGCTCGCGCGTGTGCACGAGCAGCTCGCCTCTCGGTCCGCGACGCTGGGTTGAGAGGGCCGACCGATTACTGGGCTGCTTGCCGCCCGAAGGTGAGCGGGTACTCGACATCCAGGGGGCTGCCCGGGGCGGGGGAGAAGGTGAGCTTGGTGAAGCTCTGCGCGACGCAAGCTCCGAACTCCTCGTCTCCGGTGTCGTTTCCGAGAATCTCGGTGTCGTCGACCGAACCGTCGGTGGCGATCGAAAAACGAGTCTCGATGCGTCCCGCGAGCTGGGAGTCGCGCATCATCCCCACCACGTAGCACTGGCGAAACATGTCGAAGTTGCCTTCGATCACCGCTCGGATTTGCTCGGCGGACGGACCCGGCGAGACTTCGGTGGAGGCTCGCGGGGTGACCGGCTCGGGCTCCTGCTCCGGCGATCGGGCCTCGACGACCGGATCCGATGCGCATCCGGCAAACACTAACACCGACAGAATCCAGAGCGGCCGATTTCTCATGAACACCTCACGGAGCTTGGGAGCCGAGGTGCGGGCGAGTCGCGCGCTCGCAGCCCGGCTGCTTGAGTAAGTGTCAAAGCGTAAATCAGCTGTGAGGTCGGATCAGTCTTGCTTCTTCGGTATTTGCCCCAGGGGCTTGCAGTCCGGATGGATGTTTTCATGAAGGCTGGAGAGTTCGCGCACCTGGGCGCACACGCTCCCGCATCGTCTCCAGTGTGGTTTCGGAGGGGCCCACCGAGCGTCGTCGAACCCTGGTCGTTGACGATTCGGCGTCGCAGCGATCATCGCTTGCGATGATCAAAGAAAAACATGAGCGGAACGTGCGGAGGGCAATCAACGCAAGTGGTTCCGCTGTAGCGGGGTGGCGCTCGTCTGCCACAGGGTCACGCGACGAGGCGTGTCGCAGGCGTCACAGCCGAGCCTGGTTCCTCCCGGCGAGCGTGCTCCGTGGAAGCGCATGCACTCGCGCGGCTCGCGCGGGCAGCGGTTGATCGCAGTGGATCGTGAGTCGGAGGTCACGTTGGTACGACCTCTGCAATGGGGCCGCGTGTCGGGCGAACCGATCGGCGTGAATGGGTTGCGTCGAAAGCGGGTGGAGCGCCGACGACGGGAGAGCTTTGTGATGCGGACCTGGGTGGTCGGAGGATTTCTCTTTTTCTTGTCGAACCTGGCGCACGCCGCCACCACTACGGTGTGCGTCGATGTGGAGCTGAAAACCTGGGCGAAGAAGGACGCCCCGGTGAGGGAGGAGGGAGAGGCGTCGTCGAGCGAGGCCACTGCGGCTCGCCTCGAATCGACGCTCTCGACGCCATACCGTCGGCAAAGGTGGGTCCAGGCGGCGAGCAACGAAGGCCAAGCGGCACCCAGCGACTGGCGGTCGACCGTCCTGGATGAGGAATCGCCCCCAGAAGCCACCGACGCTGTACCTCCGGGCTCGGATCCGGAAGCGCAGCCCACTGGACCCGCCGAGGAGCCGGCCAAGGCGAGGCAGAGCGAGGGGGAGTCGACGCAGATCTCGGTGACTGGAGGAGTGGAGAGTCGGAAGAACTTGGATTCGTCATCCGAACCCGACCCCCACGAGATCGATCCAGCCGCCTTCCTGCGCCGGATGCTCCAGTACGAAGTGACCCACGAGGTGGGGTACGCAGCCGTCCCCGACGGCTGCGCGGAGCGCATGATGGTGGAGCTTTATCCTTTGAAGAAGGGGTGGACGGTCTTCGCGCGATTCAGTCAGTACGACCGGGAAGAGAAGGTGGACGAGGTCGAGCTCGTCGAGTTCGTTCCCCTCTCCAAGCGCCTGGTGACCTCCCTTCTGCGGGACGTTCCCATCAGCGACACCATCACGAGGGAAACCGTGCTCGAGGCTGATAGCGAAACGCGGCTGCGATCGATTCGCGGGATTGGCCACTTTGCCCTCGGTATGGGCACCGCCGTGAGGATGGGGCGCTTGCCGACGGAGCAAGGCGCGGACCAACCCGTTCGTGACGATCCGCGGGTTCTCACCCCGCTCAGCATGCATATCGGCTATCGCGGAAAGCTCCGCGCCTGGGGTCTCGATGCGTTCGTTCGCGGGAGCGTGGGTATCGACGAGACAGCGACGCGATCCAACCAGTTGGGTGGTCACGTCGACTACTCCGGGAGCCTACTCTCGGGCTTGCACTTCCTTCGCTACTTCGACGCGTCGGGGGTGACCTCCCTCTACTACGGAGGCGGCGCGAGCTTCGAACTTGCTTTCTTCGAGGGAATTCGTGCCCTCGAAAACCGGGGGTCGGATTCCCGAGACGTTCTCACGGGCGGCGGGCTCAATCTCGATCTGCTTGTCGGGTACGAGTTCATGCGGACGAGCGCGACCCATTTCTTTACGCAAGTCGAGCTCACCCTTCCGGCCTACGTGTTCAATACGGAGACCAACGACGTCAAACTCCAGACCTATCTGCCTGGTGCGCTGGCGCAGATCGGGATCATCCTATGAGTGAGCCGGGAAGTGGCCGGACTTCGCCGTGGTGGCTCGCGGTCTTGAGCTTCCTCGTCGCATGGACGGGCACCTCGCCCGCGCTTGGATCACCCAGGATTCGCACGTGCATCGCAGTCGAGGCGAAGTCAGAAGCGCGAGAGGGGCTGCTGCGTCTGGTGCGAAGTGAGGTCGACCGGCACGCGAGCCACTACGCTGTGGAAAGCTCATGTCACTCCCATCTGACCGTCGAATTGATCGAGGTACCGGGGGAGGGGAGCTGGCTCACCGGACGCATCGATGCCCAGGTTCCTCATCGGGAGCGCCTGGGTTCGGCGGGCTTGGCCCAAGCGGTCGAGCGGCTGCTCGTGGTCGTGTTGCACAACGACCCGGTGCGGCTTCACGGCCCTCGGAGCGAAGCGTGGTTCATTCGAACCTCCCGCTCCCTGAAACGCGGAACCTTGCACTTCGGAGCCGAGATCTTGCAGCGCACCGTAGTCCTCGATTCGTCGGTGCAGACCCTCGGGGGAGCCGCGCTGTCCGCTCGTCGTGAGGCGGAGAACTTCCACATCGGGGTGCGGGTCGGGGGAGCGGCACCTCCCCGAAAATCAGGCGACACCCTCGAGCTACGACTTCAGGTGGACGCCGAGCTGGAACTCGGGTTCTACGCGAGGCCAGAAGCCGACACGTCTTGGTTCGGCGCCCTGGTCGTCGGCTACGAGCTCCAGCGTTTCGAGGGGCCTGCCCAGTTCGCCCCGCCCGACGAGACTACGGGAGCGCAACCCGAGGGCGCAGTGCTCCACCAGTCCCCCACGCTGGGCCTGCGCGGAGGGCTCGAGCTCTACCGCGTGTATGAGTCGCGTGCGTTTGCCTTCGCCCAGCTCACGGCGCCTGTGCTTCCCGCAGTCGACATCGATGAGGGCGTCGTGGACCAGTGGACTCCATCGGCCGCCCTCGGTGCCGGCGTGATGTTTTGAAGGTGCGGGCTCGCCCGGTCGTTCAGCTCAGCTGGACGGACACCAAGAGCGGTCCGGGCAGCTCGGGCGAGTCGTCCGCAACCGGGCGATTCTTGCCGTCGACGCGCACCACCGTGGGTTCGTGCTCCCGCGCCTCTTCGGGCGTCATCTCGGCGTAGGTCGCCAAAATCACGAGATCGCCCGGTTCGTTCAGGTGCGCGGCTGCGCCGTTGATGCAGATCGCCCCAGAACCACGCGGCCCCTTGAGGGCGTAGGTGCTGAGACGCGTGCCGCGAGTGACGTTCCAGATGTGAACTTCCTCGTGGGGGAGGATGTTCGCCTTCTCCATCAGGCCTTCGTCGATGGTTACGCTGCCTTCGTAGTCGAGGTCGGCGTGGGTGACGGTGGCTCGATGGATCTTCGACTTGAAGATTCGGAGCTTCATTTTTCGTGGGTCCTATCAGCTCCACATGGCGGCCCGAGATGGGTCCCCCTGGGAGACGTATTTGGGACGGATCGGTTCGGGAAAGCCTCCCGATGGGCGAGACGGTAGAGGACATTGTGAGGCTTGAGAAGCCCGAATGCCCACCAGGCCACCTGTGAAACTTGGTTCGCATTCGCCGCCGGGTCAATCCCACCCACCCCGGCCGTCGGTAGGCCCGGTTCGCGAGACGGAGCATCACTTATTTGGCCCACTTACGCCGGTCCCGATACGACGAGTGAGAGGCCGAGACCAGCTTGAGCTCGGCTTCATCCAACTGGCGAGGAAGAGCCCATGGTCACAGTGCAGTCGATCGGTCCCGATACCCCCCTCAATGACAAGAGCCACGTCCTGTCGACGCTTCGGCGGCTGCTCGAGGAGACGATGCACATGAGGCGGGACGGAGTGCCCTACGCGCGTCTCGCGCATGCTCAGGGGTACGCAGACGGCTACATCCGCATGATGATCGATGCGGGCATGATGACCGAGCGCGAACTCCTCACCTTCGTGAGCGAAGTTCGTCGTGGCGTGGACGGACCCGCTTCGGCACCCATCCGAGCTGACGAAGACGTCGCTGTCGTCGCTGCCTGAGGCTTCCGTGAGGCCGGGTGAGCGCGCTCACCCGGCGTTTCGCGCATCAGGCCTCGACGCGGCCGAGGGCTCGCAGCGCACGGAGCCGTTCTTCGAGCATCTTGCCGTCGACTTGATCGAGTCGAGCGGTTCCCACCCCTTCGACACAGAACGAAGCTACGGTCGCAGCATGCACTAGGGCATGGCGCATGGTGTCCCGATCGGCTTTCCCAGCGCGCGCGAGGTAGCCCAAGAGCGCCCCGGCAAAACTGTCACCGGCTCCAGTCGGATCCCTTTCGTCTTCCAGGGGGTAGGCCGGTACGAAGAAGGGCTCATCGCCGTCGAACAAGAGCGCACCGTACTCGCCCCGCTTCACCACGAGCCGCCGGGGGCCCATCGCCTGCACCTTGCGGGCGGCCTTGCGGATGTTGTGTTCTTCGGCCAGCTGTCGAAGCTCCTCGTCGTTGATGACGAGCGCGTCGATCTTTTTCAGGACCTGGAGGAGGAGCTCCCGCTGTCCCTCGATCCAGAAGTTCATCGTGTCTGCTGCCACGAACTCGGGTGCTTCGATCTGCGAAAGCACGTCGAGCTGCAGCGCAGGGTGGATGTTGCCGAGAAGGACGTACTTGGCGCGACGGAACTCGGCGGGAAGTTTGGGCTGAAAATCCGCGAACACGTTCAGCTGGGTGTCGAGAGTCTCTCGACTCGCGAGATTGTCGGCGTACTTGCCCACCCACTTGAACGTGCGTCCGCCGGCGATCTCCACGCCCGCCACATCGACTCCCCGGCGGGACAGGTCGTCGAGCGCTCGCTTCGGAAAATCCTCGCCCACGACCGCCACGATCTGCGCGGGGCCAAACAGGCTCGTCGCCATCGAACAGAAGGTCGCGGAGCCACCCACGACGTCCTTGAAGTCGCCACTCGGCAACTGCAGATCATCGAGAGCCATCGAGCCCACGATGAGGACGGGGGAGGAGCCATTCATTTTCGACATCGGGTAAGTTCTCCTGTGAGCGCTCAGGCGCTGGGTTCGTTTCGGGTGCCGGAGCCATCTCCGATGAGCCAGTCGAGGCGTCTGCGAGCCTCGATGCTGACGTGATCTGGCGGCGTGATCACGGCGTATTTCAGTGCTGAGGAGGCTTCACTCTCTGCCGGGTCGGGGAGGCGAGTACAGAGCTCCCGGACGATCCGCTCCGCGAGAGCAGAGTTCTGCTTTAATACCGCGAGGATCGCCTCGACCGAGACGTCGTCCTCCGTCTCGTGCCAGCAGTCGTAGTCGGTTGAAAACGCGATCGTGCAGTACGGGAGCTCGGCCTCTCGGGCTAGCTTGGCTTCGGGCATCGCCGTCATGCCGATGACGGCCGCACCCCAGCTCTTGTAGAGAAAGCTCTCCGCGCGCGTAGAAAACTGGGGTCCTTCGATGCAGACGTAGGTGCCGCCACGGTGGACGGTTCCCCCCGCGGCTTCGGCTGCCAGCGCCGCAGCGCTGGCCAAATGCTTGCAGACCGGATCGGCAAATGTGACGTGGCCAACCACGCCGTCTTCGAAGAAGGTACCTATCCGTCGCTTCGTGAGGTCGATGTACTGGTCGACGATGCAGACGTGCCCCGGGGAGATCGCCTCTTGCATCGATCCGACCGCGGAGAGGCTAACCACCTGCTCGGCCCCCAGCATTTTCAGGGCGCAGACGTTTGCCCGATAGTTGATGGCGTGAGGCGGCACCCGGTGTCCACGCCCATGTCGGGGGAGGAAGAATAGGCGGGTGCCGTCGAGTGTCGCCTCGACGATCACGTCACTCGGCGGCCCGAACGGGGTGTCGACCCTCCGCTCCTGCACGTCCGTGAGGCCGGACATCTCGTAGATGCCACTGCCCCCAATGATGCCGAGCGCCCTCATGACGGCCTGCGGCGTATCACGGCGCTAGGTGGGAGATCAACGTACCCCGGGGGTGGCTTCCGGTCCCGGTTCGGCCAGGAGCTCTTCGGCCAGGCGGGCTGCCCGGCGTCGGCGGCACTCTTCGGCTCGAAAAATCGACACGAGCTGCTTCGTCGCCTCGTCCAGGTCGTCGTTGACGAGTACGTAGTCGAACATGCCGTAGTGCATGATTTCGTCCCGAGCCACCTGGAACCGCCGCCGGACCGTTGCTTCATCCTCCGAGGCGCGACCCCGCAGCCGATCGAGCAGCACATGCATGCTGGGGGGGAGGATGAAGATGGCGACTGCGTCGGGCTCGGCGCACTTGATCTGGCGCGCCCCTTGATGGTCGATGTCGAAAATGATGCCTCGCAGGCCCTGCGCCGCCGCGAGTTCGGCGCGACTCGTGCCGTACAGGTTCCCGTGCACCTCGGCCCACTCCAGGAACTCACCGGCCGCCACCAGTTCCTCGAAGCGTGCGCGATCGACGAAGTGGTACTCGCGGCCGTCTTGTTCGTTGGGCCGCGGCTTGCGCGTCGTGTGGGAGACGCTGAACCCGATGTTCTCGATTTCCGCACGCAGGCGCGTGGTGAGGGTGGTCTTTCCCGCCCCCGACGGGGACGAAACGATCAAAGGAAGGGGCTTGTCAGTCGACATTTTGAACCTGTTCGCGCATCCGTTCGACTTCGGCCTTCATGGCGACCACCACGTGGGACACGGATGCGTGCTGGCATTTGGAGCCAATCGTGTTGACCTCGCGACCCACCTCCTGAAGAAGAAAGTCGAGGCGCCGACCGACGCTGTCGTTCGAGGCGAAGAAGTCGGCGAGTTGGTCGAAATGGGAACGGAGGCGCACGAGCTCCTCGGTGATGTCACTTTTGTCGGCCAAAAGCGCAAGCTCCACCTCGAGGCGACCGGGTTCCACCTGAGCTTCGACGTCGGCGAGCAGCTTCTCCACGCGTTCGCGGAGGCGCTTGCGGCCGTGTTCCACGAGCTCAGCCGAGCCGGCTTCAATGGCGTCACACAGGGCTCGAGCATTTTCCAGGCGAGACTGGAGTTCCTTGCCCAGGGCTTCTCCCTCTCGGGCGCGCATTTCCGCAAGTCGAACCTTTGCTTTTTCGAAGGCGGTGGTGAGCGCCGCGCGCACCGCGTCGGCGTCGGTGGTGCCTGACTCGAGGACCTCGGGCAGGCCCACGAAGGCCGACAGCGAGAGCTCGGAGCCCGGAGCGATCTCGTCCCTGAGGCGCGCGACCGATTCGTATGCGGTACGCAAGCGGTCCAGGGAGATGCGCGGCGCTCCCCCCTTTCCGCTGAAGTCGCCCTCGAGGCGCACGGCGACGTCGTACCGGCCTCGCCCGAGACTCGAGCGAGCGAGTTGCTCGACGAAGAAGGATTGGTCGGCGATCTCAGAGGGGACCCGCACCCGAACGTCTTGGTAGCGGTGATTGAGGGCGCGAACTTCCAGGCTGAGATGACCGCTGCCCAGCTCTGTCCGTCCGACTCCGAACCCCGTCATGCTTCGCATGGCGCGACTGCGAGCGGCCTCAGAGGCCCTTCCGACGCTTGACCTCTTCCATCATGCGTCGGTACTCGACTTCCCAAACGCTCGACCCCTCTTGGACGTGCTTGAGCTGTGCGCGGACGGCCTGATCCAACTCCGCCTCCGCGCCCTCCTCCTTGCGGAGTGGTACGCGCAGCTTCCGCCGGAGGACGTGATCTTCGGCGTAGACCTCGTCGACGTTCCCGGAGTTCATCAGCATCTCGACCAGCTGATCGAGGATGTAGTCGATGGCTTCCTCACCGACCTTCATCTTCCGCTGCTCGGCGAGCATGGCGCGGGCACGGCGATACTCCGACTGCCCGAGACCTCGCGACGCGACCATGTCCTTGGCACGCTCGGTGACTTCGGCTTCGTCGCGAATGTACTGGTTCAGGACGGCCTCGAGATCGAGCTTCACCTCGCGGGGGGACTCGGTCTCGATGTCGTCACCCTCGAGGAGCAGGTCGACCATTTCCCCTGCGATCAGGGGGACTCTCGCGCTGTGCAGCCGCATGCGCGATTCCTAGCAGATTTCGGCGCAATCGGAGGCACAAAGCGTTCGCTCGAGCCGCTTGTTCGTGGTCCGGCTGGGCTGGGTCCCCCGAGGGGACGGGTTAGAGGAAGGGTGGGGCCCGCCGCGGGCCTTCGCGGTCGCGATTTTCGCGCGGGACGGGCCCCTTCAGTTGGTGCGCCCTTTGCTACTCCCGTCCGGGCCGTCTCCGGAGGGAGGCGTATTTTGGCGTGCTCCGAGACGAAGCCGACGAAACACTGCTTCGCGTTGACGGCGCTTGTAGGCGTCGTGACTCGCGTCGCCGACCTCGTTGGCCGCGTCGGTTTCCGCGTCGAGCATCTGAAACTCGCACAGCATGTACACGATCGGTCCGAGGCTGTTGGAACCGGGCGGCGCCGACTCCATGATGTGGTCCGGGACGCGGACGGGGACGTCCGTCACGAAATGAATCACCCGGTAGCTCGGCGCGCTGAAGCGATTGTCGGCCGGAACGAGCGACTCATCCACTTCGCCCTGGAAACTCTGGGCGAGCTGCGCGAGCCGCGGCACCTTGTCGCAGTAGCTGCGGAAGTGAAACAGCGTGTTCGTGCTCTCTTTCGGGACCACGTAGTTGTACGGGAACAGCCGTTCCGTCAGGTAGAGCAAGATCGGCAGAATGTCGTCCGCGGTGCGGGTGACGATGCGAAAGCGCAGCTTGTCGTAGAGGGCCGAGGCGGTGGCTTCTGGCTTGGACAGCAACTTGGTGTAGGTCGAGTCGAGGTTCTTCCGCCCCCCGATGAACTCGGTGATGGGGAAACCGCCGCTGAGCATCGCGCCGACGACTCGATAGACTTTTTCCTCGACCAGATGGAACAGGTCGTGATCACTGACGGGGAGGCGGAACAGGAGTTCGCGCCCGGCCATGTGATTGATGATGTGGAGGGTCTTCAGGATGGTGCAGGCGCAGAGCTGCCGATGCCCCTTCCCCGAAGCCATCATCAAGAGCTCGATGAGCGAGGCCTTCTCCACCGGCTTCGGAATTGCGAAAGCAAAGTGGCGGCGGAGGTACGCGATGGCGTCTTCTTTGACGCGCTCGATGTAAGCGACGTCGTCGGGATCATCGAGCCTGAGCTCGTGATTTTCGATCAGGCGGACGGCCTCTTCCTCGGAATTGAAATCCAGGCGGTGCCAGTCGATGACCGACCCTCCGCGCAGGACGAGTCGGATCGACTCGAGATCGTGCAGGTCGAACTCGTCGAGACGCTTCATCCGCGGGGGAGGAAGGGACGAGCGCTGTCGTGCCCGGGAGCGGGTCCGGGCCGCTCGTTCGCGAACCGATTTCTCGCGCGCCAACTTGGATCAGCCTGTGGTGGGTGGCCGCTGCGCCGACGGCCAGGCGGGGGAGGCGGCGGAGCTCACTCAGTGACCGGGGTGAGTAGAAGTCGCGTC
Organism: Polyangiaceae bacterium; assembly: GCA_050289625.1. Lineage (GTDB taxonomy): Bacteria > Myxococcota_A > Polyangia > Polyangiales > Polyangiaceae > NIC37A-2. The sequence continues at coordinate 47,460 of JBNKGC010000020.1, forward strand.
GCCCGCTTGGGCGCCGCCCAGAGAAAGAGTCCCGAAGAAAATTCCCAAGGTCACACCGAGGATGGCCAGTTGCGCGCCCATCGTGCCGCCGGCAAACGCGAGAACTGCAAGAGCGGCAGGAAAGGTCAGATACCAAGGCTTCAGGCTCATTTTGTCTCCGATGAACAGGGGGGCTGGGGTTTACCGACGCCCTCCGATCGGTATCCGCGGTTACGCGAGGTGTCCGGTTCGGGCCAGGGTGCGGTGTCGCCCCGAGAATATGTGGTCTCAGGTGCGACGATGTAGGATACGCTGCCACAGGCCGTGACGAACGGGCAAGTTGTTAGCGACTCCATGCGTCGTTCTCAAGGCGCTTCACCAACGCCTTATGGAACCCGCCGTTCGGGTGCTGGCTCGTCGCGGCAGCCCGTCCTCGGCGCGATCGCGAGGGTGATTGCGTTGCCGAGCAGCTGCGGTGGGGTTGCTGGGTCATTTCTTCAAGGAAACTACATTCGGCGGATCCGGTTTCCGCTGTAATGTGCAGCGCATGCGCGACTGGCTTACGCTCGGAGGCGGCGGACTCAGAGGGTGGTCGGGGCTTCCCTACGGAGCGCGCGTTCGATCTCGAGAGCGCAGGCTCGTCATCTCGACGCTTTGCTGCGCTGCCGCTCTCTCTGCATGTGGACCGGAAGGGCCACTGCCGACGACCATCGATCCGGGTGTCGACTTCGCCGTCGCTGACGTCGTGTTCGATGAAGGCTTCTACTACTGCCAGGTCGAACCCGTGCTGTTCGAGAGCAGTTGTGGGCCAGGTGATCCTTCGGCGGGGGACGCGTCGGGCGGTTGCCACTTCAACGTCACGAGTTTTCGCCTCACCGGCTACATGCCGCTCGTGGCCGAAGGGTGCACTGGAAGCACGCCGGCCGTGGGAAGCGTTCCGGAGGCGGCACGCCAAAACTACCAGAGCGCTCAAGCGCGCATGCGGACGGACCCGGACGGCGCGCCACTCCTCAATCGTCCGACCGGACGGGCCGCGCATCCCCGTGTGATATTCGAGGAAGACAGCCCGGAAGCTGACGCGATCCGCCAATG
>JBNKGC010000021.1:0-48515 GCA_050289625.1 Polyangiaceae bacterium
ATCCGATCTGCGAGAGCCGAGTTTTCCTTTTCGCCCAGCTGCTGTCCGGTTGCGCAGCGCTCGGCCTTTCGAGTTGCTCGGTCGCGCCTGGGCCGGAGAGCCGCACCAAAGCGTCCACCGTGAGCTCGATGGACGGCGTGACCGAAGGTGGAGGCGCGACCGGGGGTAGCTCGACCGGAGGTCAGACCGGGATCGACATCCCTGTGGGAATGGGCGGGTCGCTCCCGATGGAGAGCACCGTGACGATCATCGAGACACTCCCGGATGGTTTTTCACCTGCCGACCCCGACCACCTGGACACGAGCAAGGGGGGATACCAGGTGCTCGGTCCACTCGCCGAAGTTCCCGCTCCCGAAGGAGAGTGCGCGAACGTTCTCCGAGTCATCCTCCGCGACTTCCAGGGTACGCACGACGACTTCGAACATGCCAGCGATCAGAGCAGTTATGCGGTGGCGAGCCCCATCGGTGCATCTCGCAAACCGGAAAAGACGAGCGAAAATGGCCCGCTCCACCTGGAGGAGTGGTACCAGAACCTCGAGACGGTGAACCTGCCCTTTGCCGTCGACCTCTGGCTCGAACCCGTCGGCGAGACCTTCGTATTCGACTCGACCGCGTTTTTCCCTCTGAAAGATTGGGGTTACGGCGACTCGTATCTGTTCACGACCGAGCTCCACACGAACTTCGAGTACAAGGGCGGCGAGGTCTTCACCTTCCGCGGTGACGACGACGTGTTCGTCTTCATCAACGGGCATCTCGCCGTAAACCTCAGCGGGGTCCACGACGCGCAGGAGGACTCGGTCTCCCTCGACGAAAAGGCGACGGAGTTCGGGCTCGAGATCGGCAACGTCTACACCTTCGATCTCTTCCAGGCGGAGCGGCAACCAAGCGGTTCCAACTTCCGACTCGAGACGACGCTCGACTTCACCGGTTGCGGCGTGATCCTCCCCGTCGACGTGATTCGCTGAAGCGCTGACTCACCGCCGCGCGTCACCGTTTCGGCGCTCGGCCGCCATGGGTCACGGCCGCCATGGGTCACGGCCCCGTGTGACGAAGCACCCAGAGAGAGGCGGCACAGGCTTCTCATTTCGCGGCAAGAAACTTCTCACTTTTGGACAGGCTTCCGACCCCAGCCGTGCGCGCGTCGGTGGCTCCCCGGCGTTTGTGCCAGCGGAGCACCCGATTCTAAGATGCGCGGCATGAGCTTCGAGTTTTGGACGAACACGCGTCGCTTCATGAAGTCCACACCATGGACTGCTTTGCTCCTCGGCGCTCTAGCGTGCCACACGCCCCCTAGGCCCCCCGACGAAGGGAGCACACCCTCGACGAAAGAGGACGTCGTCCAAAATCCCAGCGATCCCCGCGAGCGTGCGAAAGAGCTCGTTTCTCGGATGAGCCTGGAGGAAAAAATCGCGTACCTCGGCGGAGACCGCGACTTCTTCATTCGCCCGGTCGAAAGACTGGGGATCCCCGAAATCAAGATGTCCGATGGCCCGTCGGGTTGCCGCAACTGGGGACCGAGCACCGCGTACCCCGCCTCGATCGGAATCGCCGCTGCGTTCGACCCCGGGCTGGCCCGGCGCGTCGGGGCCTCGATCGGGCGAGACTGTCGCGCCCGCGGCGTTCACATCCTGCTCGCCCCAGGAGTCAACATTCAACGCTCCCCTCTGAACGGCCGGAACTTCGAGTACCTCGGAGAGGACCCACTCCTCGCCGAAAAGACGGTGGTCGGAACGATCAAAGGGGTCCAAGGGCAGGGCGTGCTCGCCACGGTCAAGCATTACGTCGCGAACAATCAGGAGTGGGACCGCCACCACGTGAGCTCCGAAATCAGCGAGCGAGCTCTGCGCGAGATCTACCTGCCCGCCTTCGAGGGGGCCGTCAAAGAGGCGAAGGTAGGCGCGGTAATGACTTCCTACAACCTGATCAACGGGTCGTTCGGGTCGCACAATTCCTATTTGCTTCGCACGATTCTGCGGGACGAGTGGGGATTCGATGGGATCGTCGTGAGCGATTGGGGAGCGGTGCACGACACGCTGGGAGCGGTGCGCGGCGGAACCGACCTCGAGATGCCGAGGGCCGCCTACATGAGCGGCGAGAAGCTGTTGCCGCTACTCGAGGCCGGAACCATCAAGGAAGAAGAGATCGACGAGAAAGTCGAAAACCTTCTCACGACTCTCATCACGGCAGGCTTCTTCGACCACGAGCAGAAGGTCGACCGACCGGTGGACGATCCCGAAAGCGCAAAAGTGGCGCTCGAGGCCGCGCGACGTAGCCTCGTTCTCCTCAAAAACGAGTCGAAGGATGGCTCCGCCCTGTTGCCCCTCCCTCCCACGACGAAGAAGATTGCCGTCATCGGACCGAACGCGCATCCAGCCGTTCACGGCGGTTCAGGCAGCGCCTACGTCACTCCGAGTCACGCCGTGAGTCTCGTCGAGGGGCTCCGACAGCTGCTTCCCGAGGCTGAAGTCGTGACCCATCCAGGGATCCGACAGACGACCGGGTTTTCTTCCTTGGGTGCTCCGGTCTTCGCGGGTCCGGTCAAGCAGGAGATTTTTGCAAACAAGGACCTTTCGGGAACGCCCAAGCACGTCGCCGAGGTCGATCGCGTCGACTTTCAGCCGAGTGGGAAGTCGCCGGCCGAGGGGATCGGTGCCGAACACTACTCGATCCGCTGGACCGGGAAGGTTCGAGTCGAAGAGCCTCGCTCTTACAAGCTCCTCACGAACGCCGATGATGGCGTACGCGTGTTCGTCGACGGGCAGAAGGTCCTCGATGATTGGAGCGATCACGCACCCCGGGTCCGCACCGCAGAGGTTTCGCTGAAGGCAGGACAGCACGACGTCATCATCGAATACTTCCAAGGCATTCTTGGTGCGATCTGTCAGTTCGGCTTCGGCAGCGACGAAACGGCAGGGAAGCAGTACGGACGGGACGAGGTCGTCCGGCTCGCGCGCGAAGCGGACGTGGTCGTGCTGGCCGTGGGCTACGGGCAGAGCCGCAGCGAAAACTCGCTCGGAACTTCGTTCGAACCGTTCTGGCCACCAGGCTGGGCCCGTGAAGCGGGCATCGTCGAAGCCGAGGACGACGACCGCGACTTCTCCCTCCCCGCACCACAGGTCGAAACGATCCGAGCTGTGACCGACGTGAACCCCCAAACGATCGTCGTCGGGTTCGCCGGGGGAGGAGTGAACTTCGAACCTTGGCTCGAGAAGGTCCCCGCACTGCTCTGGGCCTGGTATCCCGGTCAGGAGGGCGGAACGGCACTTGCCGAAGTACTCTTGGGCAAGGAAAATCCGAGCGGACACCTGCCGGTGACGTTCGCGCGCAACTACGCCGATCATCCCGCGGCCACCTCCTACGGTCTCGGTTTGCCTCTCGCAAGTGAACATCCTTATGCAGCGCCAGACCTGAAAGCGTGCGCGGGAGCAGTGCCGCCGCAGGGCAGCATCAAGCCTCAGAGGACCGAGAAAGACGAGGGCCCGCTCTACCTTTCGCCCTATTGCGAAGACGTGTTCGTCGGGTACCGAGGATTCGATCGAGCGAAAACCGAGCCGTTGTTTCCATTCGGCTTTGGGCTTTCCTACACCTCGTTCGAATACGAAAACCTCAGCGTGAGGGTCGACCAAGAAGGCGACCTTCAGGCAAGAGTCACCGTCAAAAACACAGGCCCTCTGGCGGGCCGCGACGTCGTGCAACTCTACGCGGCACCCGAGCAGACCGATGACCGCCCGCTCCGTCAGCTGGCAGGGTTCGTGTCCGTAGCGCTCGAGCCTGGGCAGGCAAAAACGGTCGAAATCCCGCTCTCGACCCGCGCCTTTTCCGTCTATCGGACGGAGAAACAGCCTGGCTGGTTCCTCCCTTCAGGAGCGTACGTGGTGACAGCCAGCCATTCGTCCCGCGAGCACGCGCAGTCGGTGAAGGTTCAGCTGAACGGGCGCGAGCCCGACAGCGACAACTCGGCGCATTGACGTTTTCGGCGATCACCGCAAGCGGTCATCGGTCTCATGCTCGATGACTCACCGCAAGTGATCGCCAAAGCGGAAGTCATTCGCCTTCGAATGAGTCGCCGCCCCCTGCCTCGTCGAGAAAAGCAAGTCAAACGAAAAGGGTCCGGGCATTCAGGGAGCGCCCGTCACTGCCGTGGCCGCATTCCTGGCCACGGCTTGGCGCTGCCATCATGCTTTTCTCCAAGGGGTGAAGCATGAGGTCGCTCGCGAGTCACTTGGCGGCGTACGGCGCCTACCACCAGGATCGGCGCAACATCGTCACACACTTCTTCGGAATTCCGCTCATCGTGACGGGCGTCGCGACGCTGCTCTCGCGGCCGAGGTGGCTCATTGGCGCGCTCCCGTTTTCTCCGACCGTTCTCGTCGCACTGGGCTCGGTCCTCTTCTACCTGAACCTCGATCTGCGCTTCGGACTGGTCATGGCCGGCCTCTTCGGCGGCGCCACCGCGCTGGGCGCATGCATTGGAGCTCAGAGCACGGCGATTTGGCTGGGCCTCGGCCTCGGTGCATTCGCCATCGGGTGGGCGGTTCAGCTGGTGGGGCACGTGTTCGAAGGGCGCAAGCCAGCCTTCGTGGACGACCTGATCGGGCTCTTGGTAGGCCCCCTATTCCTCGTGGCAGAGGCAGCGTTTGCGCTGGGCCTGCGCCCCGAGGTCAAAGACGCCGTCGACACGTCCTCCACGACACGGCCCTCGAGTTGATGGTTTGGTCACGACAAACGGTAAACCGTTTGTCGCTCTAGCGGGCCTCGCATTACCGTTGGGTGTGAACGAACTGCGCTGCGCTCTCGTGCTCCTGCTCCTCTCGCTGGGAGCCTGTCGAACGACGTCATCCCCGCTAGAAGCCAGTTGCCCTGCCCAGGCTTCACCAAAGGCCCCGTCACGAGCGGCCCACTCAGAGGCCCATCGCGGCACGACGCAACCAGCTGCCGAGCCGAGGCTCCTTCGTCCGACGTACGCAAGTCCATCGACGAACTCCGAGCGAGGGTACCTGCTCTATCTCCCTCGGAGCTATGGGGATGACTCCTCGAAGCGGTGGCCCGTCTTGCTGTTCCTGCACGGCAACGGCGAGCGTGGCGACGGCGGCGATGACCTCGATTACCTGCTCAGGAACGGCCCGCTCTTCGAAGCGTGGATCCAGCGACGCGACCTTCCTTTCGTCATCGTCGCTCCCCAGCTGCCCCTTTACGACCGAGCGGAACATGCCGACTACCTCAAGAATCGAACGCGCGCCGAGATCCCCGAGCGTGTCGATGGGGTGCCGCCCCGCCCCCCCGAGTTTCCGACGCAAGGACCGATGACGGGCGTGCGTGCCGCGGAAACCCTCCCCCTCGGCCCCGACGGGTTGCCGCAAGGCTGGCCCTTGCTCGAAGACGACGTATTGCAAATCCTCGATGAGGTCGAGCAATCCCACGCGGTCGACCCGTCGCGTCTCTACATCACGGGCGTCAGCTACGGAGGTTTTGGCACCTGGTACATCGCCAGTCGCCACCCGGAGCGGTTCGCTGCGATGGCGCCCGTCGTGGGCTATGGGCATCCCGACTTGATGGAGCCCATCGCTCGCGCACGCCTCCCGGTGTGGTGTTTCGCTGGCGGTCGCGATCGTGCCGTGGAGCTTCGGTATTTCTATGCGGGCCTCAATCGGCTGGAAGCGCTCGGGCACCCCGACGTTCGCTTCACCATCGAGGCCGACATGAGCCACGACGTCTGGGCCCGGGTCTATGCGGGGGACGACCTCTACGCGTGGTTCCTCGACCACTCACGTGGGCGAGCACCAAAGGGCAACGACTGATCGTGCCCAGAGACACCGGAGTGAGTGGTCCAACGAGCTGCCAGGCGCGGCCGTCTTCCTGGGCCAACCCGGCCGAGTAGCGAAGAATCCCAACCGGAGATGCACCAGAGGGCTGGCTTCGATAAGCTCCCGCGGTGGTCCGGTTGTTCTTTTTGCTCGCCTTGGCGTTCAAGGCTTGGATGTGCGTCGATGCGATCCGGAGACGTGCGGAGACGTACTGGCCGTGGATCATCATTGCCGTTCCCGGTGGGTCGCTCCTCTACTTCGTCATGGTGCGCTCCCAGGATCATGACGCTCAGATCTTGAAGAGACGGCTCCTGAACCACTTGTCACGTCCCCCATCCGTCGAAGACCTGAAGCACGCACTGGACGAGACCCCAAGCATCAACAACCGGTTGACGTACGGGCAGGGGCTTGCCGATGCCGGACGATACGCCGAGGCGCAGGCCGAGTTTGAAAAGGTGTTGAGCGTGCGCCCCAAGGAACTGGATGCGCTCTTCGGGATAGGTGTGTGCTGCATCGAGCTCGGCAATGCGGGTGAGGCGATCGCGCCACTCAGAAGAATCGTCGAGGAAGCTCCGACCTACCGCGACTGCTCCGTGTACGGTGAACTGGCGGAAGCTCTTGCGGCACTCGGCGAGGTCGAGGAAGCCCTCCAGTTGTTGCGTGACCTTGCAAAGGCCCATCCACGCATCGGGCACGACGTGCTCCTCGCCACGTATCTGCGGAAGGCCGGGCAAGGCGACGAAGCGTCGCAGATCCTCCGGGTCGCTCTGCGCCGATACGATGATGCTCCCCAGCATTACCGCCGCCAAAACCGCGGCCATGCGCGTGAAGCACGTCGGATGCTGGCAGCTTAGGTGCCGGTCCGGCCCCGATCCCGCGGGGGCCGCTATTCACGCGACGCATCCATCCGGACGACGCCTCAATGGGCAACGCGGCTCAGCCTCTCCAAGATGCTGCCCCGCATGTCCGAAGCGAGGTCCTCGAGGCCACGCTCGGTGCCTGCGCCTCGTCCCACGCGATAGCGCAAGTGCCCCTGCTGTTCCCGGAGGATCCGCGCCAGCCAGCGGTCTGGTTGGGGAGAGTTCAACAGGTCGTCGATGCGCGCGCGCACGTCCTGCGCGGCCTCAGCCCACACGTCCGTCTCGGCGCGATGCGATCCACCGACGCGAAGAACCAGGACACCCGGACCGGAGGGGGCGCGCTCGGCGTGCTGCGTGTCGAGCGGAAGATCGTTGGTCCACGAAAGACCGGTTTCCGGATCGTGGTGAGGAAAGGTGTCGGGGTGAGACGCGGGATAGCCGAGAATTCCCAAGAGGACGTCATGCGCCGACACGATGCCCACCGCACAGCCCGATTCGTTGACGACGGGCACGCGATGAATGTTGCGCTCCGCCATCAAGCGACCCACGGACTCGATGTCGGTCCCCACCGGCGTCGTGATGGCTGGCGAAGTCATCAGGCCTTCCACGGGCTCGTCACGCTCGGCCGGTTCCAAGTCGCGGAAGGAGACCACACCGAGCGGGTGGTGTTCGCGGTCGAGCACCGGGGCTCCGCTGACTCCGAGCATCGACAAGTACCCGAGCGCCGTTTCCGCGGTGTCGCTCGGCCGGAGGCCGAACAGGTCCGAGTTCATGATCTCGTCGACTGTTTTCGCCATGATCCCCCCCGAGTTGGTGACACCGCCCAGCGAGCCTGCCCACCCGTTCGTCGCGTCACACAGCAGTCTGTCGCCGCGATCGCCCGGGGGCCAAGGGCGACAGGGGTACTTCCGGAGGGTGTCGCGATCCCGCCCGAAGGCGCTGCGCTCGAAGCGCCCTTCCGCGCGGGGGATCGAGCTCGCCGGATTTTTTCGGGAAATCCAGTCAGTTCATCGGCGCGGACGTTGCTGCGCGCCGGGTCTCGCGGCCCCTCCCCCAATTTGTTCAGCCGATGAGGCCCCAATCGGGCATGATGAATGTCATGTTCACTCGCTTTTCCACCTTCGCTTCGCGCGCCGCCGCCATCGCGGTTTCTGGCGCATTCACACTCGGCTGCGGTGACGACTTCGGGACCGCTTCGAACCAGGGCGACCAGGGAAGTGGCAGCTCCTCGACGTCGACCGGAGCCAGCAGCTCGACCGGTGGCTCCGCTGGTGGATCGGGCGGCGCGCCGGGATCCGGCGGCAGCACGACGGACGGTGGTGCCCCGAGCACGGGGGGCGTCGGCTCGGGCGGAGCTGGTGGAACTTCGACGGGTGGCTCCGGAGGTACGGCCTCGGGGGGTGGCCCCGGACATTCGGGCCCGTGTTACGACGAGCCTTGTGCGGGCACCTGTGTGGGCGACTGCACCGGCGGCTTCACCTGTGACACGACGCCGCGCGCTTGCACAGCTGACGAGGCCCTCTACTGTGGCTGCGACGGCGAGAACTTCACGGCTTCCGGCAGTTGTCCGGATCAGGCCTACCTTCATCGCGGCAGCTGCGAAGAAGGAGTGAACTGCGATCCCGCCGACATCGTTTGCACCCCTCTCGTGGCGCCCGAGCCCTGCCCCGAGGGACAAGTTCGTTCGGTGGTGAACGGGTGCCACGGCGAATGCGTCCCCATCGGAAGTTGTCGCTGCGAGGACTCGGTCGAGTGTCCCGAGCCGAGCGGCGGCGACCAGTACGTGTGCATCAAGGCCACGCGGCGTTGCAGCCACTACCTCCAGTAAGGCGGCGACGCAGGCCGTTTTCCGAGCCGTCCCCGGTCGTCCTGCCTGCGCGAGTGCGGTATGCCCAGCGGTGGAGATGTTGCACGTCCAGCTGCTGTACTTCGCCGGTTTGCGTGACCTGGCCGGGGTGTCCGAAGAGCGGGTCGAACTGCCCGACGAAACGAACACCGTCGCCCGGGTAGCTCGCTTTGCCTGTGAGAAACACCCCGCGCTGCGCCTCGACGGAGTGCGAATCGCGGTCAACGAAGAGTTCGCCGACGAGCATGCCTCCGTGTCGGACGGCGATGTAGTGGCTTTCATCCCGCCCGTGTCGGGGGGCTGAAGGGCCGCGAAGAGGCGCCACGGGATCATGACGACCTTTCGGATCGGTATCGACGAAAATGGCCTCGGAGCGCGCCTGGGCCCCATGATCGCCACCGGGGTGTTGGCGGAGGTGGACGAGCGGGGTGCGCGGCTTCTCGGCAGAAAGCTGCCAGCGCGGCTGAGAAGCGATCTCGACGACTCGAAGCGACTCGTGTCGTGTCACGACGTCTCGCTGGGTGAGGCCTGGGTGAGGGCGCTCGTGCCGGACGCCCAGAATCCGGAAGAAGCCTTTTCGGCGATCAGCCTTGAAAGCGCGACCGATCTGCGCTCCCCCTGCCCGAAAGCGGCCAAACCGCAGTGTTGGACGACGCGGGGAGAAGCGTTCACCGCCGACAAGGAAACCGTCGGACGGATCCGCGGGCACGTGGAGTACTTGAAGAGCCGGGGCGTCGACCTCCGCTCGACGCACACCACGGCGCTTTGCGTTCGAAGGCTGAACGAGCTCAAGAGCCAGGGGGTGAACCGCTTCGTGGCGGATCTTCACGCCATGGAACGGTTGGTGCTGCGTTTTCGCGAAGAAGCGGGGTCTGAAGTGCAGGCCATTTGCGGCAAGGTGGGCGGCATCGGCGAGTACTCGAAGTTCTTCGGACCGCTCGGAGGACGGCTCCACAACACCCTCGAGGAAGGCAGGGGTGCGAGTGCCTACCGATTCCCCGAGCTCGGTGAACTGCACTTCGTGCGGGACGCGGACGCCAAACATCCACTCGTCATGATCGCTTCGCTCGTGGGGAAATACGTCCGCGAGCTTCTCATGCGCCGGATCGCCATCTTCTACGCCGGTTCGGACGCCCAGGGGCTGCCCAGCGGCTACCACGATCCGGTGACGAGCCGCTTTTTCGAGGAGACCGAGGGGAAACGCCAGAAGCGCCGCATCCCGCTGGCCTGCTTCGAACGGCAGATCGACGGCACCCGCACGAGCCGCACCGTCCCGCCTGCCTCCGATGTCACCCCGGGAGGGCCCACCGCGCAGGCGCCCCGGCAGCACTCGAAGCGAGTCGAACCGTCCACCCGGCAGACCTCCCTGTTCGAGGTCGGCGGAAGCGACGACGCTGGCACCTGAACCCGCATGAGCGAACTCTCCACGCGGCGGATCCTGGAAGGTCCCCTCGGACGCGAGGTGGCGCGCTTCGGCACTCCTCTCGCGCTCGGCATGGGGCTCCAGACGACGTTCAACCTCGTCGACGCCTACCTGATCGCCCGGCTCGAGCCCTACGAAGCAGGCCCTGCGCTCGGGGCCGTGGGGATCTGCGATCAAATGGGTGCCCTCGGGAGCATCGTGAGCTACGGCCTGAGCATCGCGACGGCTGCGGTGGTGAGCCGCAAGCGGGGACAAGGCGACGAAGTCGCGGTGCGCCGCGTGGCATTCCAATCGCTTCTCATGGTGATGGCGCTCGGTGCCGCATTCGCGCTTCTCGGTGTCTTCGGCTCCGAGCTGTTGATGCGCGACGTGATGCAGGCCAAAGGCGATGTCGCCCGCCTGGGAGCGAACTATCTGCAGGTGCAGATGGGAGGAAGCATCACCATCTTCCTGCTGCTCCACCTGACCACACTGCAGCGCGCGCTCGGCAGCAGCAAAACCCCGGTGTCGATGCTGCTGCTCGCCAACGTCCTGAACCTTGGCCTGGCGGTGCTCTTGATGTACGGCCCGGGTCCCGCTCCCGAGGCTTTCGGTTGGTGCACGGGCATCGCCTCGGCGCTGGGGATACCGCGCATGGGTCTGATGGGTGCCGCGTGGGCCACGGTGCTCGCGCGCCTCGTGGTCTTGCTTCCGACGTGGCACTTGGTTCGGAGTCGCTTCGGACTGTTTTCGGTCGACTCCCGCGAAAAACCGGCGTTCGACATCATTCGGCATCTCGCGCATTTGGCTTGGCCCTCTAGCACCCAGCTCGTGGTGCGCATCGTCGGCATGCTGATCACGCAAGCGCTCGTGGCGTGGAAATTCACGACCGAGACGAACCAACAGGCCACCACGGCCCTCGGCGTGGTCTTTCGCCTGGAGACGATGGCGCTCTTCGTCAGCCTGGGCTGGGGAAGCGCTGCTCAGACCTTCGTCGGGCAGAACCTGGGAGCGGGTCACCGCGCCCGAGCTCAGGCGAGCGGGTGGTGCGTCGCCGCCTACGACGCCCTGATGATGATGGGGCTCGCCGTGCTCTACTGGAACTGCGGGCGCGGTGTGATCGCGTTTTTCGATCCGCGGCCTGAGGTCATCTCGGTCGGTCTCTCGTATTTGCGGACGGTGGCCTTCGCGTACTTTGGTCTCGGCGTGGGCATTGCTCTCGGATCTGCGATTCAGGGAGCCGGGGCGACGCGGCTCACCTTGGCCGTCGATGCGGGAGTCATCCTCGGTTTTCAGCTACCGCTGAGCCTCGCGGTGATTGTCCTCGGCGGCGGACTCACGCACCTCTGGCTCGTCGTGGGCCTGACGTACGCGCTTTTCGCAGGGGTGTATGGTCTCGTGTACAAGCGAGGAGCTTTCCTGGCGACTCAAGTTTGAGTCCGGCGCGCATCACCATCGTCCTGATCTGCTGCCGTCCGATGACCCAGCACTGCGGAAGGCCGTGCAAGCGTGCCTAGAGCGACAAACGGTCTACCGTTTGTCGCGACCAAACAAGCAACTGGAGCGCCGATTCGTGCAGCGCGCCGAAGCCGAGCAGGCGAAACCCGCCCCCTCGACAAGAGGTGGGGGCGGGTTTTGTAGGCGCCCTGAAGGCAAACCGATCGGCGCTCTAGCGTCACCACCAGAGCAAACCGTTCCTCCACCATCCAGGTGATGGCCCCAGCGGTCATCTCCGCCTCATACTTCCTCAGCCGAATCGCCCGCGTACTCCTCGAGAGCGGCCGCGATGCATCGGTCCTCTCGAAAACGGTTCCTGGCTTCTTCGAGATAGCGGGCGACGTCGTCGGCTGAGTGCTCGGCGGCACCCTCCGGTGGCCTCCAGGGAATGCCTCGAGCCCGGAGCGCTTGGCAAAGCGCCGCAAAGCCGACGAACGTCATTCCGAAACGAAAACGCATCCGGAGCGGCGCGCCGACGAGGGGCGCATAGATGGCGTGGCTGAGCGGTAGATCGTCGAAAACCAAGTCGGGTAGCTCGTCGAGATGAGCGTCACTGGGGAGGCCCTCGGGTTCGAGCTCCATCAGACCGGCAGCCACGTGCCCCGAAACGAGTGCGTAGGAAATGGGAGAGCCTCGCCAGGTGATCGCATCCGGCGCGTGAACCGCGGCGCACGCGAGGAGGGACCCGACGAGCTCGATATGATCGACGACGCGTTCCGTCAGTCCGAGGCGCGCCCAATCGAACGCGGCGAATCCTCGTTCGGGTTGAAGCGCTGCCGTGATCAGATCAGCATTCGGCCCCTCGCCCGCGTCAGTCAAGGCGCCACGCCGGTCGTAGGTTCCCCAGACGGGGAGCGAGGCGGGCACGAAGCCCCCCGAGTCGGAGGCCAGCAAGATCAGGGCGGTTTCGGCGGAAGCGAGACTGACACCCGTCACCATGCAGCGAAAATCGTGGACCGACATCGCTGCGCCTTATAGCGAAAGCACCGTCCCTTGGCCCTCCGCCGCGCCCCGAGCCTCGGGCAGGCGACCGATCTTCACTGGACCACCCGCCCCCCATCGACACCGCCTCACTCCAAAGCGATAGTCGAAGGACGAGGCGCCGGTTGGGCGCACTCGAACGGAGGGTGGAGAATCAATGCACGTAGGAGTGCTCGGTACGGGTGATGTGGGGCAGGCGCTCGGTAAGGCGTTTTTGACGCTTGGCCACGACGTGATGCTCGGCTCGCGCAGCGCGACGAACGAAAAAGCAGTGGCGTGGGCGGAAGCGCAGGGTCCGAAGGCGTCCGTTGGCAACTTCGAGGAAGCCGCCACCTATGGCGAGCTCGTGGTGCTCGCAACGCTCGGCATGGCCAACGAGACGATCCTGAAGGGGACCGGTCCGGCACCCTTCGAAGGCAAGGTGGTCATCGATGCCACGAACCCCCTCGACTTTTCCGGCGGCATGCCCCCGAAGCTCGCACTCTCGGGCAACGACTCGGGCGGCGAACAGGTGCAGCGGCTTTTGCCCGGCGCTCATGTCGTCAAGGCGTTCAACACCGTGGGCAACGCCTTCATGTTCCGCCCCAAGTTTCCTGGCGGCCGTCCCGACATGTTCATCGCAGGCAACCACCGAGACGCGAAGAAGACCGTGTCCAAGCTCCTCGAGGAGTTCGGCTGGGGAGTCGTCGACGTGGGTGGCATCGAGAGCTCCCGCTACCTCGAGGGGATGTGCCTCGTCTGGGTGATCTCGGGAGCCCTCGCAGGCAACTGGAACCAGGCGTTCAAGATGCTGAAAAAGTGAGCGCTCGCTGCGTGAGGGCTCGCCGCGTGAGGGCTCGCCGCGTCAGCGTCCGTGGCCGGGACCGATGATCTTTGGCCACGCCTCCCCTACATTCCAGTCGTCTGCGACGTGCGGCGGATGGTGGCATTGCGAAGCGCACAGCGTGAGCGCCGGCGTGCGGGTGATGAGCGACTTGTCTGCGGGGTCAGCCACATGGCGAGAGCCGGGTCCGTGGCACACCTCACACTGCACGTCCTTGAAGTCCTCCACGTGCGTCACGGTGGAACCGCCCGGTTTTTCGTAACCGGTGACGTGGCATGACACACAATCGAGATTGAACTCCTTGTGTCCCACGACGAGCGTCTCGTACGCCCCCGCGTGTCGGGTTTTGTCCCAGAACGCGCGCTCCTCCAGGTGGCAGTTCGAACACTGCTCGACGCCCACGAAGCGACTCTGACCCTCCTCGACCGGTGGCGGCTTTCGATCGGCGAAGGCTTTGGCGTTGTGGGCGTTCACGCGCTTGTAGTAGGCCTCGAGCCGCGCACCGACACGCTGGTCCACTCCCAGAGATTCCCGCACGTCGACGAGCTCGTAGGTGAAGTAGCTCCCTTCCTTCGGAGGCTCGGGCTTGGCGAGCGAGGCGTACTTCTTTTCGAGCGCGCCGAGGTCCTTCTTGCGCGCCGCGACTTCCTCTGACGCGACGCCGCTGTCCGGCGCCTCCCAGCGCGCGATGCGCCGCTTCAAGATGTCGATGCGCCGAGCGAGACTCTCCCGCTCCTCGGCTGCGGCCAGCCCCGATCCGTCAGCGAACTGAAAGTCGTTGTCCCGAACGTACAGATCCACCACCGCGATCCGCTGCACGTGGTTCGGCGCCTGAACGACCAGCGTGTCACCGACAATCGTGGGCGAAAACGTCGGATCGTTCGCGTCTCCTTGATCGAACCCCTTGCCCACGACCGCGACCTGGAAGCCACCCACCGTCTCCGCGAGGCGCAGAGCTTGGCCACGTTGCGCTGCAATGAGTGCCACGGCGATCTGTGCCCCCTTCTTGGTCACGACCTGGTGCCCGGCCCGGAGCGCTTCCGCGGCCGATCCAATCTTCAAGCCTTCGACGTCGGGGCCCCGCGCCTCGGGCACGCTGACCCCCACCAGCCCCACCTTGTATCCACCGACCTCGACCATCTTGGTGGCCTGGGCTCCCGCCGTGTCGCCGCTCAAATTGGCAGCCAAGAGAGCCGCACCGCTCTCCGTTTCGAGGCGCGCGAGCTCCTTTTCACCGAGGGCCCAGTCGTTCGCTCCCGGCGCCCAGGCGACGAGGCCGATGTCCTTCATCGACTGAGCCAGGGCTTCCGCCTTGAACAGGGCCTGCGTGTGCTCGTCGTTCGGGAGATGAGGCTCGCCAAAAAGCATGGGGCCCGCGCCCACCACGAGCGAGCTGGCCGCCTCGCCCTTCTGCGCGTTCACGAAGGCTGCAGCGTGATCGACTCCGCCGAGCATGTCCTTGACGCATCCGCAGGGCTCCACTGCGCCGGCGGCGCCCGCGAGGGCGTACAGGCGTAGCGCAGGCTTTTCCGGAGCCTTGGCTGGTGGTTTCGAGCCGCTTCGCTTGCAGCCCGGACCGAGGAACGCCGCCACCGCAGCGAGCAGGAGGGCTCCCACTGCGGCGAAGCGCCGTGCGCTCTCGAAGCGAGTCATTGGGCTCGTTATCCCTCAGGGAGGGGGCCGCCTCAAGCAGCGCGAGGCGCGCTCACCTTGCTTTCAGGGGGGCTTTCCCGGCCCCCCTCGTCGCCCGAAATGAATTCGGGCTCCTCACCCCCAACTCCCGTCTGCGCTCCGGCGCCTCCCACTTGGTCGGCGGCGGTGCTCAACGCCTCGTCACTCCTCGGGCTTCCGCCCGCTCACAGGTTGGTCGCCGCCGCGAAGGGCAAGATGTTCTTCAAGTCTCGGTCGTTGAAGGTCAGTTGCAGCCCGACGAAGTAGTCGCGTCGTGAATCGCTCAAGATGTCGTCGACGCCGCCGAGTAGCCACAACCGCTTGACGAACTCATAGCCCAAAGAGACTCGCCAACGGGGAAGGACACGCTCGCCGAAACCGAAGAGATCTTGCTTGAGTTCGAAGCGATCCTCGAAGAGGAGCGCATCCAAACCGACTCCACCGGTGCTCTCCATCACGCCGAATCGACCCACTAACGGTCCCACCCGCTGTCCAAACTGAAGGGAAAACCGGAAGCGGTTCGTGGTGGTGGTGCGAACCTCGCGAAACTGATTGGGTTCGTTGGGGTTCGTGGTGGTCACGTCCACCTGCTCGATGAGGGTGTTGCCTCGGGGGTCGTTCACCACCTGGAACAAATAGAACTTGTCCTCGCGCGGCTGGATCCGCACTTCGACGTAGCTCTTCACCGTGCTCGCCAGGAACTGGTAGTCGCCGCGCAGCGAGACGATGGTCTGGGTCCGATTGAGTCCCCCGACGAATTCACCCACCCCCTCGGCGATACCCTCCACCTCGTCGATCAGCTTCTCGTCCTTGCTCAGGCGCCCGAGGGTTCCCTCGCCCTTCTCGAGGCGGTCGCTCACGGTTTCCAGATCGGAGAGCGCATTTTCCAGGCTGTCGCTCGCGCGATTCACCTTGTCGACGATCTGACGCACCTCGCCGTCCTGACCGGGAGCGCCGTCCGTCTTGGCCAGCATCGTCCGCACTTCGTTGGTCGTGACTCGCACGTTCTCGAGGATCCGCTCGACCTCGGGTCCGCCCCGCTGGGTGATCCGCTCCACGTTGGCGAGGATGTTCTTGATGCTCTCGCGGTTCTCCCGAACGGTCTTGTTCAGGGCTTCTGTCACGTCGGCGAGGTTCTGGAGCGTGTCCTTCAGGTTCTCCTTGCCCTGATCGCTCCCCACTGTGCCCGCGAGAGCGCTCGAAACACGCCTCACGTCTTTGGCGATCTGGGCGACCTCGTTCATGATCTGATCGGTCGAGGTGCCTTCGATCACGAATCGAATGCGATCCCCGTCCTCGAGGGTTTCCCTGCCCTCCGTGCCGGGAATGATGCGGAGAAAGTATTCTCCGAGCAGGCTCGAGGCGACCTTCGCGACGGCGGCGTCGTCGTACAGCACCACCCCTTCGTCGATGCGAATGTCGACGCGCGCCTTCATGCCCTGGAGACGAATGCTCTCGATGGTCCCAACCGGGATGCCCGCGACCCGCACCCGCGAGTGCTTGGCGACCCCCGTGGCGTCATCCATCAAGGCGTAGACGACGTACCCGTCGCCCGTTCCGATACCCTTCTTGACGAAGCGAAAGATGAAGTATCCCGCCACGAGGGTCACGACGATGAAGACGCCGACCTTGGCCGCTGTCGTGACCCGAACCATCCGTGACCTTCACCCTACCAGGGTGGTACCCCAGGCGACCACCTTACGGCGTGCGCGCGACTCCCGGCACCCGCTCGAGCACGGAAACTGGGGGCGCGCAGCCTGGAAGAACACGCGCCCGAGGGTCGACGGCGGGGGCGGTTTTTGCAAGGCTTCGCTGCGGATGGTGCCCCCAAAACGGACCCGCGTGGTGCGGCTCGGACTGCTCCGACTCGTCGCGCTCGGGACGGCGTGCGCGGGCTGTTCTCCTATCTCGGCCGCCTCCCCGCCCAGCGCGGGCGCACGGCCCCCAGCGAGCACGAAGGTCGAGCCCCCGAAGCCCTCACCCGCGGGCCCGACGCCGCCCGGGGCGGAACGTGCACGCCCCGAGTGGGCGCCGGAGACGTTGTCGCCCCGACTCGGATCGCCACCCGATCCTTCCCTAGGCTCATGGCTCGAGGCGTGCGGCGCGGGGGACGAAGCCCTTCATGAAGTGGCTCGAGAAATCTCCTTCCACCAGGAGAGCATCGGGACACCTCCGTCGAGCGATCGGATTCGCCTCTGGATGCGTCGCTACGGCGCGCCGTACATGCGCCCTCGCGTGTGGATCGTGCCGCTCCCTCCAGGATCGGGAGAGGCAGCGGGCTCATCGGAGCCTCGCACCGAAGCGTCGGTCGAAGCGCGCATTTCCGCCTGGGCTGGTGAACGCCCAGCAACGGGCGAGGCGCGCTGTGGGATCGGTTTCGTCGACCGAGGCGACGACGGCCGCATCTTGAGCTTGGTTCGCGTCGATGCGTTCGCCGATCTCGCTGCCCTGCCGACCGCGCCCGCTCTCGGCACATGGGTGGCTGTCCGCGCTCGGTTCTTGGTTCCCGTCTCGGACGTCGACGTGGTCGTTCTTCCGCCGACAGGGCAGCCCCGCCCCGTGCGAGCCCGATTCGACGGGGGGAAGCTCGAGGCTCGCTTCCCGGTCGAAGAAGGTGGGCGCTGGGTCGTGCAGATCCTCGCCAACCACGAGGGGGGAGCCCTCCCCGTGCTTGAAGCCGAGCTGCACCCGGGCGGCCTCGATTGGGACGATCCGACCGAGCTGGCAGCTCCGGGCGAAACCGCACTTCGGACGAATCACACCGACGAGGAGGCACTCCTGGCGATGCTCAACGCGGCTCGACAAGCGGCAGGACTCTCCGCCCTGCGTCGAGATCCCGCACTCGACCGCCTCGCGGCGGAGCACGCCAAGCGCATGTTGGACAGCAGTCGGATCACCCACGACGCCGGCTTCGGTAGCCCCGCGGCGCGGGTCGAAGCTGCGGGCATCGACGCGCGTCGAGCTGGCGAGAACGTGGCCAAGGCGCCGTCGACGGTTCGTGCCCATCGCGCCCTCTGGTCCAGCCCTTCGCACCGGGCCAATTTGCTCTACCCGCATTACGATGAGGTCGGAATCGGGGTCAGCCGCTCCGCCGATGGTACTTTGTTCGTCAGTCAGGTCTTCGTGGACTCACGCTGATACCCGAACGACGGGGCCGCGCGACGACGCGACTTCCGAAGCGCCCTTCACACAACGGACGGTTCGCCTGAGTATCCACTCACGCCTCTGCAGGAGAATGGAGCCCAAAAAAAGCGGCAAGGAAATCAGGTTCCTTGGAGCGTTGCCCGGCGTCGGTGTAGTTTCACCGCCGTGGGAACTGCAAGGGCGATGGACCTCCTTTCTACGGTTTGGGGCGCGAGCTCGCGGAGTCGAGCCGGCAGGCTCGTCGCTGCGACCGGCCTGATGCTCGCCACCTGGAGTGGGAACGCAGCTGCACAGACCGATACGTTCTATCTCGATCGAGCGCAGATCTCGGGCGCGCCAGACGATGGTTTCATGGTCTGGCGTCCTTACATGTACGAAGAGACGCGGTTCTACGCGCACTCGGCCGCGGGCTTCACCGTGAACCCCCTGCGCGCCTCATCGGTGACGGACGACGAGCAGGTCCAGCGAGAGATCGACAACATCGTCCAGGGCCAGTTCATTCTGTACCCGTCGGTGGGCACCGAGATCACGCGGCGCCTCGGCATCAACCTGATGCTGCCCTTCATCGCCTACCAGTTCACCGGCGAAGACCCCATCCAGGAGGGCGTCGGCGACGGCGGTATCACCGGCACGCACGTCGCGCTGATGGATCTCCGGTTGGACATGCGGCTTCTCGCTTGGGAATCCGACGACCGGAAGACCCGCCTCGGTCTGGGCGGCGCCGTCTGGATCCCCACCGGCAACCAAAGCGGCTTCGCCAGCGACGATGCCTCGTCCGGATTCATCTACGGCTCGGCCGAGCACGATTTCGGAAAGTTTCTCCTCACGGGCATGCTGGGCCCCCAGTTTCGCCCCCAAAACAGCATCGGTGGCGACGAAGGAGATCTCTTCGTGGGCAACGAACTTCGCTATGCGATCGGTGCGTTCTTGCCCCTGCGTGAGGACAAGGTGCGCCTCGGCGCCGAACTCTGGGGCACGACCGGAATTCAGAGCCTGAACGGCAAGTCGACCTTCTTCGCGGGAAACAACACCACGATCGAGTGGCTCGCGCAGGCTCGCTTCCTGCTCGACGAGCGAGACCGTCTCTGGGCAAACATCGGCGGCGGAACGCGCCTTTCGGATGGCTACGGCGCTCCGGACGTCCGCCTACTCGCCAACATCGGCTACTTCTGGACAATGGAAGACTTCGAACCGAAGGCTCCCCATCAGCTCACGGTCATCGTGCCCGACGCCGAAGACTACGACAAGGACACGGACGGCGACGGCTACCCGGATTCCGTCGACAACTGCCCGACGATCAAGGAAGACGGCAAGCCTCCGAACCCGACCGATGGCTGTCCCGCCCCGAAGGACCGCGACAACGACGGGATCCCGGACAGCGAGGACAAGTGCCCCGACGATCCCGAGGACAAGGACGGCATCGAGGACCAAGACGGCTGCCCCGAAGTGGACGCGGACAACGACAAGGTTCCAGACGTCGAAGACAAGTGCCCGACCGAACCCGGCCCGCGCTCGAAGATCGCGGAGAAGAACGGTTGCCCGAGCCTGACGAAGGTCACCTCCGAGGGCACCGTGGCTCTCCTCGAGCCCATTCAATTCGAGACGGGGCGCGCCACGATCAAACCGGTGAGCTACCCGATCCTCGACGAGGTCGTGACACTGATGGACGCTCGTCCCGAGCTTCGCATCGCCGTGCACGGTCACACCGACAGCGTCGGTGGACGCGAGATGAACCTGAAGCTGAGCAAGGACCGCGCAGCCTCGGTGCGCAAGTACCTCACCAGTAAGGGGATCAAGGATTCGCGCTTGGAGTCCGAGGGCTTCGGCCCCGACAAGCCCATCGCTCCGAACAACACGGCTGAAGGGCGAGCGAAGAACCGCCGCGTCGAGTTCAAGATCCTCGAAGGGGCAGACGGGGACGACGGCTTCGAGGACGAATGAGGGAGCAGCCGTGCGGTCACGAGACCGCACGGCGCCTGCCAAGTAGGGGCCCGGCGCCTCGAGCGCGAGTCGAGCACTGGGCTCACCTACCGCTCGCGGGGCGGCAACGCGGTCGGCATCGAGGCCTCCCTTCAGGTGGGGCGGCAAGGCCTGTCGGCGCCGCACCGCATGACGCAGGACATCGAGGGGCGATGTGGGTAAGTGAACGCCCAACACCGCTCATGGACGTCTCACCACCACACCCACTCGCCGGTCGCGAACTTTGGCGCGGGGTCCTTCGTGGTACTCTGAGCCCCTCATGAGTGCTCTTGGCTTGTTGCGAACGGTCGCGCTTGCGGCGACCGTCGTCTCGACCGCGTCCCTCGTTTCCACTTCCTGCACGACCCCCGATGTCGATTTCGGAGACGGGGCAAGCACGAACCTGGGTGGCGCAGGTCCCGTCGTCTCCGGCCATTGCGCCAATCGCACTCCAGACGCCGACGAAACGGACACCGATTGCGGCGGCATCGACTGCAGTCCGTGCGCCCTGGGACGGCGTTGCGATGCCGATAGCGATTGCGCCGAAAGCGACTGCAACGGCGGGAAGTGTCAGGCTGCCAGCTGCACCGACGGCGAGAAGAACGGCACCGAGACCGATGTCGATTGCGGCGGCGGCGAGGAGTGCGCGGCCTGCGGTCCGGACAAGGTCTGCACCGCTCCGACGGACTGCCAAAGCGGCGTCTGCTCCGGTGGGCGATGCGCTGAGCCTAGCTGCTCGGACCGGGTGAAGAACGGCACCGAGACCGACGTCGACTGCGGCGGCGACTGCGACGGCTGCGACGTCGGCGACTCTTGTGTCGTCACTCAGGACTGCGTCCAGCCCACCGATATCGAGGTCGACTGTTCTAGTGGCATGTGCGAGCTCATCTGCGAAACGTCGCAGGCCGACTGCAACGATGACGCGTCGGATGGCTGTGAAACGAACCTCAATTCCAGCATCGATCACTGCGGCGGCTGCGACGTGGCTTGCAACCGAAGCCACGTCGATGTCGCTGGCGGTGGGCTGAGTTGCAACGGCGGAAACTGCCAGATTGCGGCCGACGGGTGCGTCGCGCCTTGGGATGACGCGAATAACGACCCGAACGATGGCTGCGAGGTGAACACGAACAGCGATCCCGACTACTGCGGCCAGGGGGTAGACCAGACCGACTGCTCCGACAACCACGGAACTCCGAGCTGCAGCAACGGAGAGTGCGGCATCTCGTGCGACGCAAACTACGCCGATTGCGAAAACGGCGCCGCCGATGGTTGTGAGACGAACGTTCTTTCGAACGTGAATCACTGCGGTGGTTGCAACATGCCGTGTACCCCCAACCCCGGCGAGTCAGCGAGCTGCAACAACGGGACGTGTGAATCCATCCCGTGCAGCGGGGCCATGGCCTGCGGCGGCAGCCAGCCTTGTGGCGCCTGCAGCGGCGATCAGATGTGCGACGACCTGCTCACGACCACGTCGAACTGCGGTGGTTGCGGGATCAGCTGCACTGTCGCCAACGGTATCGAAGGGTGCACCAGTGGCGACGGCGGCTTTTTCTGCGAGATCGCAGCTTGCACCCAGAACGCCACCAACCACTGGGAGGACTGCGACGGTCTCTACGTGACCGGATGCGAGCGGGACTTGCTCAGCGACAAGTTTCACTGCGGAGCCTGCGGGAACAACTGCTCCACCATCATCAACGACTCCTCCAAGCACGTGGGCCAGGTCAGCTGCCAGACAGGCGGATGCGTCATCACTGCTTGCGAGATGGGCTACGCCGACTGCGACGGTACCTTCGCGAACGGCTGCGAGGTCAACGTCCTCACCGATGACGTCCAGTGCGGTGGGTGCACGGTGGGCCCGAAGGCGGGTTCGGGAGTGAACTGCACCACCCGCTACCTGCACGGTTCGGGGAACTGCAACGCCGGGACCTGCGAACTCGTCGGCTGCAACTCCAACTGGGGTGACTGCAACGGCGACGGCGCAGCAACCGAGAACGGCTGTGAGACGGACCTCCGGATCACCGAGGCCCATTGCGGTTCGTGCGGAAACGCGTGTGACGCGAGCGCATCGACCACCGCAAGCAACACCTGCACGAACAGCGCCTGCGTGCCCAGCTGCTCCACCTCGGCCCCCGTCGGGGCGGACTGCGACACGAGCCGTGAGAACGGCTGCGAAACGCCTCTTGGCACGACGCTCGACTGCGCATCCTGCGGCGATGCGTGCGATCCGGGCGAGTTCTGCACGCCGCTCGGCTGTCGCGATCACTTGATCATCGAGAAAGTCAACGACTCCACCACTGCCACCGGCGTCAGCAATGGTGATCTCGCCTTCACCCACGATCTGGCGACGTCACGCACCACGAACGACATGCGGGCGGTGCTGGTGCTGGTCGGATCCGACGGCAACACCACTCCGAGTGGTGTGACCTATGCTGGCACGCCCATGCAGAACATCGGGAACAGCTACTCCGGAAATCAGTCGTGGACTGGGATCTTCTTCCTTGGAGACACCGCTCTTCCTGCCACGGCGGGCACGAAGAATGTGGTCGTCGAGGGGGATAGCTCCAATTCCCACGGTCACACCGCGCGGGTTATCGAGCTCACCAACGTCGATCAGAGCGCGCCGTTCACAGCGGCGATGGATCAGGGTGGAAATATCACCTGCGACGTCTCACTCACCCTGACGTCCCTGAGCGCGGACAGCTGGGTATTTTCCACCTTCGCAGTCGCCGGTGGTGGGTACACCTTCACGGTGACCGGCGCCCAGACCGCGTACGCGGAGCTGGAGGACAATGGAACCACGACCGTCACTGGCTACACCCCGAACGTCAGCGGCTCGTCGACGGTCGGCTGGAGCTGCGCAAGCTTCAACCTCAGCCTCGCCCACGTCGCCGTCGCCATTCAGCCGGAAGGCACGGATTGACCGGCCCGAGCCAGCTCTCGTTTCAAGCCTGGGAGCCAGCCTGAACTAGGCCGCGCAGAACTCGAACACGTCGCGCCATACCCGCCGGAACTCCGCTTCGCCGAACTCGGTTCCCGACTGAAAGAAGTCGTAGGCGTAGTAGCGCCTGCCCAACCGGTCAGGTGCGGGCACCTCGCGGGGGGCATAGTGCCCGATGATTTCCCCGTGGTCGGCTTTGATGAGCACCGTGCTGTGGGCGTCCGGGCGCTCCGGTTCGTACGGCCACATCATCGAAAGGGTGTTCACGACCCCGTCGCTTTCCGCTTTGTCGAGCGCGCTGGTGGACGAAACCTGGCCCGTGACGAAATCAGCGAACGAGGGCGCAACCGCTTGTGGGCCAAACGTTTCGGGACGCTGAAACGGACCGTCTGGATCGGCACACGCCGCTGCAAACAGTTCGAACAGGAGGCGCGGGTTGGTGTGAATCGCAACCAGCAGACCCGCCGCAGACATCCCGGGAGCGCCCAGCAGTGCCAGAAGCGCGGGCACCGCGATCGGGGGCAGCATCCAAAGCTTCGTCCCGGTGCTGGTAGCACTGGAGCCGAGGTTCAAGAACGGTGCGGTCGCCTTGAGTCCACGCAGGAGAACCTCAACGACGGGGCTCGGCTTGTCGGAGGCGGTCGGTGCGAGGGTCGCGTACGACCGCGTCTTGATCCCGAGTGTTCGGTAGGCGCGGAGCTCTTCAGCCCGCTGCTCCTGGGTAAAGTGCGCTGGGCTCTCCGGTGTGCCATTCGCAGCTGAAGCGCTGCGCAAATCGTTCAAGATGGCGAAGTCGCGCGCCATGTGCTCGAGCCAGAGAGCGAACTCCGCCCGCGCTTCCCGCTCTCCGTAAGTCGATTGCCCGGTAGCAACGATCTCGTCACTTTCGTTGAGCGCATCGTCAATGGCCAGGAGCAGACTCGAACCAGAAGCGGGGACCGCACGCATGAGCATGCGCCGCACACGCGCAACGGACTCGCGGTTGAGTCTGAGTCCGAAGCCCGCCGCCTTGAGGAATGCCCGCAATGTGTCCGCGAACTGGCAGCCGAAGTCGGCCAAGTTCGTGCCGTAGTGGGGAGTGGAGAGAAAGCAGATGCGCTCCACCCGCGCCAAGATGTCGCCCTGTCGAACCGCGGACCCGCCATCCACGACGATGTTGGCATCCGGGGCTCGGGTCAGCTCGTACAGGGCTTTGCGAATGTCGAGTCCACCCGTGGAGTGGCCCACCAGGGCGACGCGGTCGTCGCGACCGAACTCTCCCCGAACCCATTTTTTTGCCAAAAAGTGGAGGAGGCGCCGTGCCCGCTCGGGTACCGATGCGGTGGGCAGGTTGTCGAAGTAGTGAAGGCTCGCGCGGCGAGGTCGCACGAGCCACTCGTGAAACACGTCGCTCGTGCCTGCGTAGTAGCCGAGCTGACCAAGTGCATCGAACCCCACGAAACCGGGGACCAGCACGATGTTCGTGCGCACGCCGTCAGAGGGAGATCGATGCTCCGTTCGGTCGCGATCTTGCATTGGCATTCACCTTCAAGCTGCGGCGGACCCACTTCCTTTGATTGCCCCCTCCACCGATTCTCACCACACCCGGTTCGAAGCGAGGCGGTTCAGGGCGAGTACCATTCGAGGCGGTGGGGGCGAGGGCCAAGACGATTGAGGAAAACCACTCTACCCCGCTTACTAGGAATCCCGGTGGCCTTTCTTCCGAGGGAGCGGTCCACCTGGCAATGCGGGCGCGAAGCAGCTGCGCCGGACTCGCGGAAACCCCGCCTGATTCGTAATTCGCCTCCCCCCTTGTTGGTGGTTCATGAGCCTGGCCAAGGGGCCGACCTCCGAGCCCATCCGAGTTCGTTGACCACGAAGCCGACCTCACGCGTGTTGCTCGGCACCCGTTCACTGGGGCACACTCGCCCGAGATCCTTCGGAGGCTGATCCGAAGAATGGGGAGGGTTGGGAATGAAGCGCATCTCGTCACCTATCGGTGAGATGAAGGCCGCCTACGCGGTCGTGGTCGTCGGCAGTGGCTACGGTGGTGGTATCGCGGCGTCACGCTTTGCGCGAGCTGGCCAGAGCGTCTGCGTTTTGGAACGCGGCAAAGAGTGGCTCCCCGGGGAGTTCCCGGACACGCACGCCGAAGCAACCAAAGAGTTCCAGGCAGAGACGCCGGCTGGGCACCTGGGCTCGAAGATCGGTCTTTACGACTTTCATCTGGGTAAGGACATCAACGTCTTTCGGGGCTGTGGATTGGGAGGAACTTCCCTCGTCAACGCCAACGTATCCCTCGAGGCAGATCCTCGAGTCTTCGACGACGAGCTTTGGCCCGAAGAGCTCCGCGGTGGACACGATCCCCTACTCCGTTCTGGCTACGAGCTCGCCCGCGAGATGCTGAAACCGACGGAATATCCGGAGGGAACACCTCGCCCGGGGAGCGACCGACCCTGGCCCGTCCTGCGCAAGACCGAGGCGCTCCGGCGCTCGGCGAAACGTTTGGGTCAGCCGCATCGCCTCGTTCCGATCAACGTGACCTTCGAGCCGGGCGTCAATCACGTCGGGGTCGAACAGAATGCCTGTACCCTGTGCGGCGATTGTGTGAGCGGCTGCAACGACGGCGCGAAAAACACGACGGCGATGAATTATCTGCCGGACGCCTGGAATCACGGAGCAGAGATCTATTGCGGAGTTTCCGTGTCTCACGTGCAGAAAACGGAAAACGGCAAGTGGGCGGTTCACTGCACCGTCGTTGGAGCAGGGCGCGAGAAGTTCCACGCTCCAAAGTTGACTGTTTTGGCCGATCTCGTGGTCTTGGCTGGCGGCACCCTGGGCTCCACGGAGATCCTCCTTCGCTCCCGCAACGAGGGACTCTCCCTTTCTGAGCGGCTCGGTGCACGATTCAACGGCAACGCCGACGTTCTCGGTTTCGGGTACAACGACGACCATCAGGTCGACGGGATCGGCTACGGAACCCCACCCCACACCGGACGCGCGCCCGTGGGACCTTGCATTACTGGCGCCGTCGACGCTCGCTCCGAAAACCGACTCGCCGATGCGATGATCATCGAAGAGGGCTCCGCACCCGGCGCCGTCTCCGGGCTGATGCCTTTGACGCTCGCCGCCGCGGCAGAACATTGGGGAATCGACACCGACTCCTCCGTTTCGGACTTCATCCAGGAGGGGGGACGGGTTGCCGAGAGCTTGGTGAGAGGCCCCTATCACGGCGCGACGCGCAACACGCAGACCTACTTGGTCATGGCGCATGATCGTGGCGACGGAACGATGACGCTGAAAGACGATCGTCTGTGCATCGACTGGCCTGGCATCTCCGACACCCCGATCTTCACCAGGGTGAACGCGGCGCTCGCGGAGGCAACGGCTGAAAATGGAGGCACGTACGTTCCCAATCCGACCTGGAGCAACATGTTCGACAAGGAGTTGGTGACCGTTCACCCGCTCGGCGGCTGCGTCATCGGCAGCGACGCTGCGGCCGGGGTGGTGAATCACAAGTGCCAAGTCTTTTCGGCGACCACCGGAAACGAGGTTCACGAAGGGCTCTACGTGACCGACGGAGCCGTCATTCCACGCTCGTTGGGAGTCAATCCGCTTCTCACCATTTGCGCCATCGCAGAACGTGCCATCGCCCTTGCCGCCAAAGATCGCGGATGGTCAATCGACTACAGATTGCCCTCCAGACCGACTCGCCGGGGACGTGTCGAAGCTCCAGGAGTCCGCTTCACAGAAAGCATGACGGGCTGGTTCTCGACGAAGGAAACATCGACCTTTGAAGCAGCGAGCGAGCGCGGCCAAGCCGATCAATCACGCCTGACCTTCGTGCTGACGATCATCACCGATGATCTGGAAGCAACGCTGGACGATCCCAAAAAGGCGATGAAGCTGACCGGCACGGTCGAGGCTCCTGCCCTCGACGCGCTGCCCCTGATCGTTTCGGGAGGCGTTTTCCAGCTTCTCAGCAAAGACCCACAGAACGTCGGTGTTCGCACCATGGTCTACACGATGACCCTCACATCCCAGACCGATTCCGACAAGAAGTACTACTTCTCCGGCTACAAGGTCGTCCGGGACGACGTGGGGCCCGATCTGTGGCGCGACACGACGACCCTGTATACGACCGTTCACCAGGGTGCTGAGGATTCGGGACCCGTGCTTGGTCGAGGAATCCTGCGTATTGGGGCGACGAATTTCGCCCGGCAGCTCACCACCATGGAGGTGACCGGCGCGAGCGACAGCGCCCAGCGCCTCCTGACAGCTGCACGCTTCGGTCGCTTCTTCGCGGGCAGCCTCTTCGACACGTATGGCGGGACATTCGCCAGTTCCACCACCTTCGATCCAGACGCGCCCCCCCGCAAGAAGCGCCCCCTGCGCGTGGAGGCTCCGGAAGTTCACTATTTTACGACGAGCGATGGCGTGAATTTGTGTCTGACTCGCTACAGAGGGGGCTCCAAAGGGCCGGTGATGCTTTGTCACGGGTTTGGGGTTTCCAGTGCCATCTTCTCGACCGATCTGATCGATACCAACCTACTCGAGTATCTGTACGGGCACGGATACGACTGTTGGCTCTTCGACTATCGCTGCAGCTCCGCCCTGGCAGCTTCTTCCAAAGCGTCGACCGGAGATCAGGTGGCAACCATCGACTACCCGGAGGCCGTAGCCAGGGTACGAACTCTGAGCGGCGCCTCGACCGTGCAGATGATCGTCCACTGCTACGGGTCCACGACCTTCTTCATGGCCATGTTGGCCGGGCTCGAAGGCGTTCGCTCCGTGGTGAGTTCCCAAATTGCCTGTCACGTCGATGCAGCGAGCCCGGTGGTGCTCAAGTCCGGTCTTCACTTACCCAAGATTTTGGATGTGCTCGGGGTGAATTCACTCACGACGCACACCGAAAATGACGATTCGTGGTTGGACGGGCTCTACAACAAGGCCCTCGCCCTTCAGCCCCTCGAACGCGAAGAGCGGTGCAAGAGCAGTGTTTGCCACAGGGTCACATTCATGTACTCGCTCCTCTACGAACACGCCCAACTGAACACGTTGACGCACGATCATCTGCACGAGCTCTTCGGAGTAGGCAACATCGCGACTTTCAAGCACCTGGCCGAGATGGTGCGTGCGAAGCAACTCGTGAATGCTCGGGGCAAGGACGCTTACCTGCCCCACGTGCGACGCTTGGCTCTGCCCATCTGCTTCATTCACGGAGCGGAGAATGCCTGCTACCTCCCCAAGAGTACGGAACGAACCTACGAGTGGTTGCGCCGCAACAACCGTCCCGCGCTCTACACGCGCCACGAGATCGACGACTACGGGCACATCGACTGCATCTTCGGGAAGAACGCCGTGAAGGACGTCTACCCCAAGATCCTCGCTCACTTGGAAGCCACCCTGTAGGCGGAAGCCGCCCTGCAGACAGAGGCGACCCTGCAAACGGAAGCCAGCTTGGAAGCGAGCAAACCAACGTGACCAAACTCTACGATGCAATCGTGATCGGCTCGGGTTTTGGCGGAAGCATCACCGCCAGCCGACTCGCCACCTCGGGAAAGAGCGTCGTCGTCCTCGAGCGAGGAAAGCGCTATGCGCCCGGTCAATTTCCCCGAGACGTCACCAAGTCCGACGAAATCTTCTGGCGCCATCCGCAAAAGAACGGCTCGACCGGTCTCTACGACGTCCGTTTCCTCTCGGGGGTCGGAACCGTAGCGGCGGCTGGCGTAGGCGGCGGTTCGCTCATCTACGCCAGCATCCACTATCGACCGGACAGAGTCATTTTCGAGGACGCGCGCTGGCCCTCTGCTTTCAATCTCGAGACGCTCGATCCCTACTACGGGCGTGTTGCCGAGACCCTCGGGGTCACGCCACTCCCCGAAGACGAGGACATTCCCAAGCGGCGACTCTTCGTCGCGGCCGCTCGGCAACTGGAACGTCCTCACTTCGACGTACCCCAGGCGGTGAGCTGGCGGCACGTCAGTGGCGCCGTCACCAACGGGCGCAACCCCTGCCAGTACGTGGCCGAATGCGAGTTTGGCTGTAACTTCGGAGCCAAGAATACTCTCGACTTCAACTATCTCGCCGACGCCGAGCGTGCGGGGGCAGAAATCTGGCCCGAGACGCTGGTGAGCCACATTTCGCCTGCAAACTCGGGCTGGGCCGTTCACGCGCGAGGGACCCGCGATGGGGTCCCCCAGGTCATCCATAGTCGACGCGTCGTGCTTGCAGCGGGCACCCTGGGCACCAACGAGATCCTGCTGAGAAGTCGCGATGTCACGAAGACACTGCCGGCACTGCCCAAGAATCTAGGGCGCGGCTACTCGGCAAATGGAGATTTTCTCGGCAACGTTCAGAACATCGGCGCCGACATCCAGCCTTGGCGCGGTCCTGACGTGACCACCGTGATGACCTTCTACGATCGAAAACCGGGGTTCGTCCTGGCCGCTCCAACCTTCAACCAGGCCACGATGGAAGTGCTTGCATCCCTCGGACAGCGCAAGCCTCCCCCTTTCATCAGAACGGTCGCGCCTTTTTTCTGGGACCGATTGGGCAAGGTCCTGCCCTGGGCCATGGAGAAGGGACTTCTCAGCCAACCGCTCGCTCATCGAGGCCCCGGTGCCGGCCCCCCCGGGCGCATGACCAATCTCTTCGCAATCGGCCAAGACAATGCCAACGGGGTCATTCATCTGAAGAAGGAGCGCCTGGACATCGATTGGGACTACGCCCGCGAGAACGCCGAACTCGTGGAGCGACAAGAGTCGGCCATGCGTGCGTGGGCCGAAAGGACTGGAGGAACCTTCGCGAGTCTCGATACCTGGCTCCTCTTCAAACGTATCATCACCGTGCACAACTTGGGTGGATGCGCGATTTCCGACTCACCGAAGCGCGGAGTCGTGTCCACCAATGGTGAGGTATTCGGTCACCCCGGACTCTACGTGGCGGACGGTTCGATCATCCCCACCGCCCTCGGCTGCCATCCGGTCATGACCATTTCCGCGCTGGCCGAGTGGATCGCGGAAAAACTCGTCGCGAGTTACGATTGAACCCCGGCCCCCTTTCCGCATCACGGGAGGCGCGCAGACGAGGCGCACGGGACAACGCTGGCGCCCACTCCCGCGGAAGGAGGCTCCCTCGGGTCACCCTCCGCGCCATTCATCGAGGAACGCCGCCGTCCAGGCGAACGGCGCGTTCCAGTTGATCGTGATCTCGTTCACGCTCCACGCTTCGATGTGATCGACGAAACATTTCTGAGGAGGCAGATCTCTCGAGAGGCCGCTCTTTCGCGTCTGCGGGTCTTGCAGGCTCGAGTTCGGTCCACCCGAGATGGCTCCCGGAGGGGGCGGCGGGAAGTTGCTCTTGTAGCTCTCCGACCAGAAGCGGTGATGGGGCCGCTTCAGTGGAATCGACCCATACCCAGTGACGTAGCTCTGCACCATGGGGTTTCGACCGAGCAGATAGTCCATCCCCTCGGCCACCCCGGCCGCGTACTTTCGATCCTTCGTGAAGTCGTAGGCGAGGCCCATCACCACCATGTTGTTGAGAACCAAAGAGTTGGAGCCCCAAGGGTACTTGCGGTCTTTGCCAGTGCCGAGCGGGGTCCGGTACCCCTCCTGGGCGAGGATATCGAGGTAAGCGTCACCCGCTTCGACGATGCCTTGGCGAAGGCGCGCGATCTGCTGCTCGGGTAGACGGTTCGGCACCACGGCCATCGAGATCCAGCCAAGCGCCAGGACGCCCTGCCAAGTCATGCTGGTGGTCGGCCCGTCGCCTTCCCCGTCGAGCCGAATGGGAAACTTGCGCGCCTCGGGGTGGTTCTCGACGAACTTTCCGAGGGCCGGATCCCCGGTTGTCACGAAGATTTCCGCCGCGGCCCAGTAGAACTCGTCGTCGACGTGGTCGTCGTCGTAGGGGCCACCACCCTTGTTGTCGCCCTTCGGTGCGAACTTCTCAGGGTACTTTCGAGCCGCAGCCCAAGCTATGTGTGCTGCACGCAAGCACCTCTCCGAGAACGACGGGTCGATGTCTTTCCAGATGCGCGCCGCCTGCGCCGCGATCGCCGCCAGATTCAAGGTAGCTGCCGTACTCGGTGGGTGCAGCGCCCTGTGCATCGCGTGGCGAGGCGGCTCGATTCCGAGGGCGCTCCAGGCGTCGTCGTGAATCTTGTGATGCGCCATGCCGGCGAAAGGGAGCCCCGTGGGGATCTGCATCTTCAGCAAGAATTCGATCTCCCAACGCGCTTCGTCGAGCACGTCGGGGACACCGTTGCCACTTTCGGGGATGCGCAGAGGGCCATCACCGAACGCATCCCGGCCCTTCCCCAGGTACTTGGCGGTTTCGTACAGGTTCAGGAGCGTCCAAACGCTGATGCCACCGTTCACGACGTACTTTCCGTGATCTCCCGCGTCGTACCACCCACCGCTCACGTCGAGCGCATAGTCGCAGTCTTTCCAACACGGAACCGACGTGTCACTCAAGTGGCCCGCAGGACGACTCCACGTTCTGTCGTCGACGTACGGTTCGACGATCGGGGTCCCCGAGCGGTTGTGATAGAAGTATTTGAGCGCGTCGAACTTCAGCCTTTCGTAGAGATTAGCGCGGACGTCGAAGGGGAAACTTTCGGCTTCACCCACCTCGAGCGCGAACCCCGTCCCGGTGCCTTGAAAGTTCGAAAAGTCGACCTGGTGAACCCGCTCTCCCGACGCAGCATCCAGCCCCCGGGGGACGGACATGCCCTTGAAAACGACGCGGCCGTCGGCACTTTTCAGTCGGACCGGCAGGGGTTCGGGGCGCTCCGAGCGCACCGTCGCCCACTTGGGCCCCTTCGGGAAGTACCCCACCTGATTCACTCGAACCTCGGGGGCTTTCGACTCCGCCCAGCTGAGTCCCCCCGGACCGCGACACGCCCCGAGCCCGACTAGCGAAAGCGCCAAGATCGAGCTCCTCGCTGCGAGCATCGAGCGTCTGAATCCACCAACCGACATGGAGGGGCCATCTATCACAAGGCGCAGCAGGTTGGCTTCTCCTCCCGCGGAAACCAGGGACGCCGGACGACTTGGAAAACTCGACCGCCTCGAAAAAAAGGGGCGCTGCCTCGGGAGGCCGGGAACTCGTCACCCGGAGAGGGGAGGGGTGAGGGGTCGACACGGGGCTCCCGAGACAGCGCGGGCACTGTCACTGTCAGAGAGGGCCGGTTTCCCGGCTACATTTGTTAAGTGCTCGCCCCGGCGCCCGGTACAAGGCGCCTACTGACGATTTCTGAGAGTCACGGACGACCGTCGCGAGAAACCGGACAAAAGAGCGTAGGCCCAGTCGACCCCACCCGCGGTGGCGTGGGGGCAGCAGCCACCGTTGACCTGAGCGGGCGGCGTGTAGTTGCCCGTTGCAGCTCACCGCCGTGCCGTTGATGCTCAAGGAGCGACCGCTCATATAGACACCGTAGATGGTACCGACGAACTCGTAGCAAGCCTCGGCGGTCCCGATGGTACCCTCGGTGCGCGACCCTTCAGTCATCTCGCATCGTCGACGCCCGCCGCGGCATGGAGTCACACATGGGAGTCGGCTTCCCTGCTCTTCAGGCTCGGTAGCGAACGCCGCGCCAGCGCGCTACCCGCGCGGGCGACTCGCAGTCTCACCGGTCCGCGCTCAGGCTTCGATGGTCGACGGCGTGGGGAGATGCGCGTCAGCGAGGGACGATGAAGCCGAACCAGGTCAGCACGATGAGGACGAAGCCGGCACCCAGCAAGAACACCAAGAAGTACGCGAGCGCCGGAGCACGCGCTCGTGCGCGACTCTTGGACAGGAAGGTTCTCCGGGCTTTCGACGTCCACCTGGTGTCTTCGCTCGCGTCATGAACGGGAGCCAAGTTGCGCACCAACACCGAGCCAACGTGCTCGACCTTCTCTGATCGCTCCGCGCTCGCGGCATTTCCTCGAACCCGAATTCCCGACGCATCGCTCTTCGGCAACGACGGAGGCCGACTCGGTTTCGGCGGGGCTGGTCTGCGTGGCGGTGGAGGCACCGGCGAAGCGGATTGCCTTCTAAGTTGTTGCGCCCGCCGCGCTTGCTCGAGGAGTGCAGGAGGCGGAGCAAAGGCCCGCGTCGCCTCGTCGTCGGGCCCCGCCAAAGGGAGCACGGCGGGAGTGCGACCGCGCTTGGGCTCACCGCGGCTGCTCGCGGTGTCAGGCTGTGGGCGAACGGAAGAGGGTGTACGGGCCATCGGCATGTCTCACCGTCGAGACGAAAGGACTCTCATCAACACATGCTTTCCGCCCACCAAGATCTCAAGAAGGAACATTCAATTTCAATCAGAATCACGTCAGACGCGGCGGGATGGTCGATGGCGCATGTCGCTTGAGCTGCGATGAAAGTCGCTCCAACGACTGCGTTTCGATCTGTCGAACCCGTTCGCCGGAAATTCCGAAACGCTCCCCTAGTTCAGCCAGGGTGCTGCGATCGCCCCCACCGAGCGCAAACCGCGCTTTCAAGATCTCCTGCTCTCGCTCGGGGAGCCCTTCGACTGCGTTTTCCAACCATGAGAGGAGCTGCCGCTGCTCGATGAAGTCCAGCGCCGACACCCCGTTCGGGTCGGGAAGGCGTTCGTCGAAGCTGGACTCGTGCTCACCCAGGGCGTGAAGCGAGCTGACTTGGCTCGCCAAAGCATGCTTGAGCACGATGCTGCGAACTCGCTCGACCTCGAGCCCGACCTCGGCAGCCAACTCCTCGACGGTCGGTTCACCCCCATGCCGCTGTCTCAGCGAGTCCGCCGCGTGCCGCAGCTCGGAGACTTCCCGACGAAACCCCGGGGGCATGCGAAGGCCCGAACGATGCTCGACCAGCGTGCGCCGCATACAGGCTCGGACCCAGGAAAGGGCATAGGCACCGAACGGGACGTTGCGGGTCTCGTCGAAGAGTTCGGCCGCCTTCATCAAGCCCAGGTTTCCCTCCTGAAGGAGCTCCCGCTTTTCGACCCCGCTCCTGGAAACGCGACGAAGCTCACGGAGCACGACGCGCAGGTGGGAATCGATCAGCTGATTGCGCAGCCGTTCCAGAGCCTTCCGAGGATGCCGAAGGGCTTCGCTCGCCTCGACGGCCTCCGGAGTACCCAGCTTCTTCAGATGATGCTCGACGATGTCGAGTGCGGCATCCGAAGGACGAAACTCGTAGATGACTCGAGTCACGTCTTCGGCCAAGCGATCACGCTCGTCCCCGTCCGTCGCACTCGCCAAGCGTTCGTGAGCGGCCAGGGCCTCCTCGAGCTTCATGCGAACCAGCTCGAAAGGCTCTTCGCCCTGCTCGGTTCGCTGAGGCCAGCGCACCAGCATGCTTCGCGCGACCGATGCCGGGTTGTCGACCACGAGCTCCGCGAGAACCCTGCAGGCCTCGACCGAAAAGCCAAAGGGGACGCTCACATGGAAGTACGCCTCGGCGAGACGCTCGCGGAACTTGCGCTCCGCTTCGATGGTGAACCGAGGACACCGCTCGACCGCCCTGACGTACCACGTCTGAACGCTGCCGAAGCGCACTCCGGACAGCGATTCCGCCCCGGAATACGTGAACTCCTCGGCTGCCGCGGGCTCGGGCAACGCGCTCTCTTGATAGGCCGATCCGTTCGGCAGCTTGGGCGGCGGGTAAATCGAGGCCACTATGAGTGAACTCTACTGTGCGGCTCGATTGCCCTCAACTCTGAGAGCGAAGAACACCTCGTCCGCCGGCGCACCACAATCGCTCCGACCGGGCGATGCGAGAGCACAGTTCGTCAGGTGCGCGAGGTGGTCCGTCGTCGCCACTGCCACGCAACCGAGCCCCTCCCTCCTCGCTGCCACTCCACCCGAGCCATTCATCGGAAGACCTTCCCAGACGGCGCCGCACACCCGGTATCAGACGCTCCTGCTATGAGTTCTTCGTGAGCTATCTCCCGACACCCCCGAGCAGACGGCCCTACCTGCCGTTGGGCCCCCCCTTCACACTTCGAAAAGCGCCTGGAGCGCCGAACGGTTTACCGTTTGTCGCGACCAAACAAGCAACTGGAGCGCCGATTCGTGCAGCGCGCCGAAGCCGAGGAGGCGAAAACCGCCCCTTCGAGAAGAGGTGGGGGCGGTTTTCGTGAAGGTCATGGGCACGAGTGATTCGCGCTGGAGGTGCGCTAAACCGCTCGCTTGTGCGACGCGTAGGTGTTCGGCTCACGTCGCCCGGTCTCAGCGTTCCGCTCGGCCTGCATCTCTCCGACAGAACCACATTTCTTTGTGGTCCGGTCACCATCCTTCCGCAATTATGCCAACTGGTCCGATGACCGAGGAACTTGGTGACACCGCCGAGAAGTACCGCGCGCTCGTCCAGCTGGGGCAAGGCGGCACGGCGAACGTGTACCTTGGTGTTGCCCACGGTCCCGTCGGCTTCAACAAGCTCGTCGTACTCAAAGCTCTGAAGAAGTCTCTCGCCACCGATGACGAGTTTCGACGAATGTTCCTCAACGAGGCTCGCCTGTCCGCTCGTCTGAATCACCCCAACATCGTGCAAGTCAACGAGGTGATCGAGCAGGACGGGCTGCCTGTCCTCGTGATGGAGTACCTCCAGGGCCAAGCTCTGAGTGACATCCGCACTCGCATGGGCGCGAGTCTGGACCGGGAGATGCATCTCCGCATCCTCTCCGAAGCATTGGCCGGCCTCCATTACTCGCACGAACTGAAGGATTACGATGGAACGCCGCTCGGCGTCGTTCACCGGGACATGACCCCTCATAACGTCTTCGTCACCTACGAGGGCCAGGTGAAGGTCCTCGACTTCGGGATCGCCAAGCTCGAAAAGTCGCTGGTTGAAACGATGACCGGCGTAATCAAAGGCAAGCTGCGATACATGCCTCCGGAGCAGATCGCTGGCGAAAGAGTCGATCGGCGCGCTGACGTCTTCGCCGTCGGCGTGATGCTGTGGGAGGCCGCCACGGGGCAACGAATGTGGCAAGACGTTTCGGAAGCCAACGTGATGAATCGCGTCCTTCGAGGCGAAATCCCCCAACCGAAGTCGGTCTATCCAGACATCCCCGCCGAACTCGAGCGCATCGTGTCGAAGGCTCTCGCCTACGACCGAGAAGACCGGCACACGACCGCCGCAGAGCTACAGAAGGATCTCGACACGTATCTCCAAGTCGCGGGAAACAACATCCGTGCTCGACACATCGGAGCACGCGTCGGCAGCGTTTTTGAAGATGCACGAACGGTTTCGCGCAGGGTGATCGAGAAGAAGCTCAGCAGCCTCGTGCTTGCTCAAACCGATGCGGGAACCGGCCTGACAGTGCAAGGTGGCCACGCTCCACTCACACTCTCGACTCACGCGAACGACGATGGAACGTCGGTGAACACGTCCTCACCCATCGACACGACGAAATCGAGACTCATGCGCAGCCTTTTGGTCGCGCTCGGACTCGGGCTCGGGCTTCTCGTCGCAACCTTTGGGTGGTACTTTGGTAGCGCGGTCTCGACCAACGCCGTGCGCTTCGAAGCCAATGGCCAGGACCAAGCGTCAGTAGTCCTACCAGTCGAGCCCAGCGAACTGAACTCGGGTACGAAGCCGGCCGAGAGCCTGGACAGCCGGGTTCACGAAGTAGACGTCCACGTCACGGTCTTTCCGTCGAGTGCGACGCTCAGCCTCGACGGGACGAACGTCGAAGGCAACCCTCACCGGCGCCTGGTCGCGGCGGACGGGTCGACCCACACGCTCGAAGCCAATGCAGCCGGGTACGAGCGAAAGACGGTTTCGATCACGTACGACCGCGATCGTGAGGTCGTGTTGACCCTCGAGAAAACCCCGCTCGCCCCTGCTCCGACGCCAAAGAACTCCGAACCTGAGCGCCCGAAGCGGCCCGTAGTGACCCCACCGCCAGCCACCGAGCCCGCGTCTGCTTCCCAGGACAGCTGCGATCCTCCGTACTACGTGACGGGACGAGGCATCAAAAAGTACAAGGCGGCCTGCCTCTGATTGGGGGACTTCGACGCACGCCGTCCCGAGCGCGAATCCACACGCCTCCTCGTCACGCTTCCTCTCCTTCGAAGCTCGCACTGGGAGACGCGGCCGCGACCGGTGCACTCTAAAGCGAGCATCGCTTGCGATGATCGAGAAAAACAAGAGCGGCACGTGCAGACGAATGGCCTCCCGTAGCCGATTTAGCCCTCACATGCTGTGAGCCAAATCGGCGGAGGCTCAATCAACGCAAGTGGTTCCCGCTGTAGGTGCACTCCGGCACACTTCTACCTCCCGATCTCGCAAATCGCGTCCGGTGAACTTGTAACTTGGGTCAGACCAAGCATGTAGGGAGAGAAAGGCTCCTCCCGTTTCCGTGCTCGCCTACCGCACCGACCCCGCACCACCCCGCGCCACTCCGCTGATCCCTCGTGGGGCGGCTCGGCTTGGGCGACGCATGGAAAGCAGAAGCCCGCGGCTTACGCCGCGGGTTTCTGCTCACCCTTCGAAGACGACGAATTTCAAACCCCGACCACAGGGGTCAGGCCTTCACTCAGATCTCGCACTGGCCGTCGACGCACGTCCCGAAGCACGGCATGTTGCAACCACCGCAGTGGTTGTTGCTGGTGCTCAGGTCAGCCTCGCAGCCATCCTGGAAGGTCTTGTTGCAGTCCCCGTAACCGTCCTCGCAAACCCGGATGTAGCAACGAGCTCCACCGCAGGAGACTTCGGCGTTCGGCTTTTCGGGACACGGCATCCCGCACCCGCCGCAGTTCTTCACATCGGTGTCGACGTTGACCTCGCACCCGTTGCTGTCCGCATTGTCGCAGTCCTCGTAGCTACCGGTACATGCCGCAATGACGCACTGCCCCGATGCCGGACTGCACGTCGGCGTCGCTTTTTCGAGGTAACACGAGGCGCAGTTGAGGCGAGCGCACCCGAAGCTCGGGTCGTCCAAACCGACGCACCGCGCCCCGTCTTCATCCTCGCAGAGCTTCTCGTTCGCAGCGCAGGCGTCGTACTCCCGCCCAAGGCCTTCCTCGTCGACGGTCAAGGTACAAGCAACGACGCTGACCACCCAGGAAACGGCCAAGGTCTTCGGAATCCATCGAGCAATCATCAGAATTCTCCCTTCATTCCGAGCCAGGCCGAGTCGGCGCCAGCACTCACGGCCGCTTCCACGGGTTTCGGACCTCGTGCTTTCTCCGGCGGGCTTTCGACCGCCGAACGGGTGAAGTACAGGATAGCCGCCGTCGCAGCCGAACCAGCAGCGACGCCCAACGAAATGTCGGCGAACAGCGCCGACTGTTTGACCTCGTCCACACGCTCCGGCGAACAGCTCGGTGAGCAGGACTCTCGCTCCTGCTTCTGCAATCCGAAGACGACGGTCGAGGCTGTCGCGACGGCCGCGAGCCCACCGAAAACGTACGTCAGGACAGGTGTGGGACGCATCAGTTCAACTCGATCTTCGGGGGTAACGAAGAGCGAACCCGAAGATCCGGAGCTGCTGGTGGAGGCTGTCTGCGGCGGAGCGGGCGGACGAAAGTCGACGGAGATCAGCTTGTTCTGGTCGCCCTGGCGAAGCAGCACTTTCACCGTCTTGGTCTCTCCGTCGGGTGAAACGAACTCGAACTCGTAAACACCCGGGTCGAATGCGAGCGGCTTGCCGTCGAGTTGACTCGTGACAGGCTTGCCTTCGACCGAAACCACCACATCCGAGATGTTGCCCGACGCACCCAAGGCTTCGAAGACGACCGTAGGGATCTCCTTCCGAACCTCGTCCAACCAACGCACGCAGTCTCCGCGCACGAAGCTCGGACACGATTCGCTCGCACAGGCTTGCAACGATTCCCTGGACTCGACGAGGCGTCCATCCAAGCGCTCCACCTGAGCGCGCTCGTGACTCGACAGGCACTTCTGCACCGGCGAGTCCTCGGCGTGAGCCGCCGAAGTGAGTAAGGCCGTACTTGCAAGCAATGCACAAGCGGCCGACATGGTCTTCTTGGTCATGATTCCGTAGTCGAAGAGGTGGGCAGACTGGCACCCATCATATCTGGTGGAAGCGAGACGGCAACGTCATCATCGAGGGACAAGCGGTCGTTCAACGGGGGTTTGTATGAGCCTGCGCGACATGTGGTACGCCCGCACACCCAAGCAGGAAACCCTCCCGCAACCCATCTCCAAGAGCTAACACCTCGGCAAGCATGCGCACCGGGAGAGGCTAGGTCACCTTCACCTCCACACAACCTCCATACATGAGGCGCGGATCGGCATCGGCACGGCCTTCCCAGCACGTGTCGAATAGAAGACGGCTCAGCATGACGCATTTGGTTCAGCCCGCCAATGCCTCACCTTTGCGCGCCGGGCACTTGGGGCTCACACCCCAATGCGCAACGAGAGCAGCGATGCTTGCGCAACCTGGGCACCCTCTGCACACGCAGCGCTAACAGTTCTGTCGCAGGGTGTGACCGAGCTCACACACAATCTCAGCTATCTGTGATCCATTTCACAATTCTCCTTGTCACTCACCCAATACCCTGGAGACAACATGGATCAATGCCCGTGAAGTTTTCCGGGTACAACGCTTTCCCCACTGTCAGAGGAGTGAGTTCATGAAATTGCGCAATTGGTCGACCCTAGGTCTCGGCACCTTATGCTCCCTTTCCCTACTTGGCTGCAGCAACGACTCGGATGGGACGGACGGAGCCTCCGACGACATCGGCGGCGGCTCCGTCGAGATCTTCAGTTGGTGGACGAGCGGCGGCGAAAGCGATGCACTCCAGGCGGTTCTGGATATTCACAAGGAGCGGATCCCGAAGGCCAGCGTGACAAACGCCGCGGTCGACTTCGCCGACAAGGCGCGGGAAAAGTTGCAAGACCGCATGGAGAAGGCGATCCCCCCCGACACGTTCCAGGCCAACATCGGCGCGGACCTCTTCAAGTGGGTGCTCCTCAACGGGAACGACGATTCGGAGACCAAGGTCGAGAGCCTGCAGAAGCTGGCGGAGGAAAACGGTTGGCTCGACGTCTTCGACCCGGACATCCTCGCCGCGGCAAGCCATGATGGGAAACTCTACGGCTTGCCCGTAAACGTCCACCGCATCAACTCGCTCTTTATCCGCAAGGACCTGTTCGAAAAGCACGGTCTGACCGCACCGACGAGCCTGGAAGAACTCCACACCGTCTGCGACACGATCATGAACGATGCCGACATCCAGGCGGAGGCCCCGGGTGGACGCATGGCCTGCCTCGCCCTCGGCAACAAGTGGAGCTGGACGCTCGGCTTGGTTGGATTTCAGATGGTCATGCCCGCGATCGCTGGACCGGAGTATTTCGAATCGTTTTGGCTTGGAAACGAGTCCGCCTCCGATGCTGAGCTCCAGGATACCCTCGACGAAACCCTCTACCTGTACTGCGGTGGGACCGACACGTCGGACTGCGCCAATACGACGTACTTCAACCAGGACATCGACGACGTGACCTGGGACGTGGCCGTACAAAAGTTGGTCAGTGGCGACGCCATGATGGCCCCGATGGGCGATTGGGCAAAGGGCCTCCTCGACGGGGAAGGTCTGGAGCCTGGCGTCGACTACGAGGTCGTGCCCTTCCCCGGTTCCGACGGCACCTATATTTTTACCGCGGACACCTTCGCGCTCCCCAAGGGTGCGCCGAATCGCGCCGGTGCCATCGAGCTGCTCAAGACCTTCGCCTCGAAGGAAGGTCAGATCGCATTCAACAAGCTGAAAGGTTCGATTCCGACCCGCACCGACGTCGAAGCTACCGAGTTCGACGAGGTGACCCAGGCCACCATCGAGTCATTCGCCACGAGTACCAAGGCTCGCGCCCTGAGCGGCATCCTTCCAACCGACGTGATGACTGACCTCGATCCCGAACTGAAGGCAAGCGTGCAGGCCGGTTCGACGGATATCGTGTTCAACTACATCACGGCGAACTACGACTCACTCAATCAGTAACCGATATCGGACAGCGAGACCGCCCAAGGCGTGAGCCGAAGGCCGCAGCGACAAATCCAGTCCCAGACCCCATGTGACTTCGAGTCTGCCACCAACGGAAGGCTTCCTCTCCCGGAGTACCAAAGGCCGACAGGCCCACCGAAAGATGGCGAAGCATTCTGCTTCGCCGTCTTTCATTTCTTGCCCCTCACAGTTCGGAGCTAACTTCCAGCCCGCCGCTGCCCCGCTCGAGGAAAGCATCTTCCGCAGCGGCATCGAAAACCAGACTCACCATCATCCTCGACTAACATCCTGGCCCCCGGGACCGCACTCACTCGATGAGCATCCCTCCCACACCAGGAGCAACCCACCCTACGCGGTGCGCCGCCGCGTACCCCAAGCGCTGCATTCGCACACTTCAGCTGGGCGGCACCACCACAGGTCTCCCAAACGGCATTTCAAGAAAATAAATTCGAATTCGTTTGAAGCAGGCTGAGGTTTTGTAGAGGATAGGTTTGAGAGAGTCATGTCGCATCCGGCTGAAACCCTAAACCAACTCGATGGCAAGTACCGCGTGCTCGCACAGTTGGGCCAAGGTGGGACTGCCGACGTTTCACTCGCCGTCGCGCGCGGTCCCAGCGGCTTCAGCAAGCTGGTCGTACTCAAGTCGATGAAGAGCGCCCTCCGGACGGAACCGGAGTTTGCGAGCATGTTCATGAACGAGGCGCGGTTGGCTGCTCGCCTGAATCATCCGAACATCGTCCAGACGAACGAAGTCTTCGAGTTCGCCGGTCTGCCCGTCATCGTCATGGAGTACCTCGAGGGGCAGCCGCTCTCGAACGTGCTGGCCCGTGCCCGGGACAGCGAAAACGACATCTTTCCCCTCAGCATGCACCTGCGCGTCATCTCCGACACGCTGGCGGGGCTCCACTACTCACACGAGCTCAAAGACTTCGACGGCACCTCGCTCGAGGTCGTCCACAGGGACATCAGCCCCCACAACGTCTTTCTGACCTTCGACGGTCAGGTCAAGCTGCTTGACTTCGGCATTGCCAAGCTGAGCGGCTCGCACGTCGAGACGGCCGCCGGTGTCATCAAGGGGAAGCTCCGCTACATGCCGGCGGAGCAGATCACGGGTGAAGGCGTGGATCGTCGCGCCGACATCTTCGCCGTGGGTGTCATGCTCTGGGAGGCCGCCACGGGTCACAAGATGTGGCACGGCATGGGCGAGGCGATGATCATGAATCACATTCTCAACGACGAGATCACCTCGCCGCGAGAAGTGAACTCCGACGTCGATCCCGAACTCGAGAAGATCATCCTGAAGGCCCTCGCCGCTGATGCCGGCGACCGATTCCAGACCGCCGTGGAGATGCAGATCGCGGTCGACGAGTACATGCTCAGCCTCGGCTCCAACATCCGGCAGCGCGACATCGGAAAGGTCGTGGCCACGTTGTTCGCCGATGCCCGGGAGAACACTCGAAAGGTGATCGAGGACCAGCTCTCCAAGGTCTCCAAACTGACCGATCAGGAGTACGCTGGCCTGCAACCGGTCGAACTGACCAACTTCGCGACGATGTCCGGCTTCTCCGGCACCGGTCTGCGCGAGGTGGCCGAAGCGGGCCCGCCCAAGCGCAGCATCTCCATGATTCTGCTCGGGATCGGAGTGCTTTTCACCTGGGCGATCGTCGCCTGGCTCCTGCTCCGTCCAGCCGAACAGCCCGCACCGAATGTCGCCGCAGCGACCCCCGAAGCGACGGAGGAGGCCCCCCACGAAGTTCGACTGCGGGTGACAGCCTTCCCAGCGACAGCGCTCATTCACCTCGACGGCGAGGTGATGCCGAGCAATCCCTTCTCGAGGTCCCTGCCCATCGACTCCAAAAAAACCCACATCATCGAAGCGACAGCGGATGGGTACACGCCGGTGACACGAGAAATCCGATTCGATCAGGATCAGGAGATCGTCGTCACACTCGCGGAACAGCCACATCCAGACGCGGAGGCTACGGACGAGGGCGAGGAGGAGCCCGACGCCGACGAGGGGGATTCCAAGACCGTGGCGAAGGTGACCCGCCCCCGGTACCGTCCCCGACCAAAGGTCGTCAATGCAACGCCGGCGCCGGCTCCGCGTGCCGACTGCGACCCGCCGTACTACGTCGACGAGCGCGGCGTGAAGAAGTTCAAGTCGCAGTGCCTCT
Source organism: Polyangiaceae bacterium (assembly GCA_050289625.1). GTDB lineage: Bacteria > Myxococcota_A > Polyangia > Polyangiales > Polyangiaceae > NIC37A-2. The sequence goes on from JBNKGC010000021.1 coordinate 43,015, forward strand.
GAAGGACTTGCTAGGAGGCTTACAAGGCGCGCGACGCCGGTTAGACTAGCATCTGCTGGCGAACGGCTCAGCCCCCAGCCGGTTTGCGCGGCCGTGGCAGCTCGAACTGATTCAGGCGATTGACCAGCGTGCGTCGGGAGATGCCGAGCACCTTTGCCGCCCGTGTCTGATTGCCGCCGCACTGCTCCAGGGCTGAGACGATGCGAAAACGCTCGGAATCGGGAGTACTGGCCGGGCGTCGCGGCGAGGAGACCAGCGTCCGGTCTTCGAAATCGTCGAAGTCGAAGAGCAGCCGAGCGGTCGTTTCGTCCGTCGGCAGGTGCTCCGGGGCGATCGGCCCCCCGCCGCACAAGAGGGGCGCTCGCTCCATCGCGTTGCGCAGCTCACGAACGTTGCCCGGCCAAGGATACTCGTGCAGACGTTCGATGGCGTCGGCGCTGAATTCGGGGACGGCAATCCCCGACAAGCCGCAAAACTTACGAAGGAAGAGTCGAGCCAGAGGTTCGATGTCTCCTTGCCGCTCGCGAAGCGGCGGAATCTCCAGGTGGATCCCGTTGACGCGAAAGTAGAGATCCTTGCGGAAGCGTCCCGCCTGAACCTCGTCGGCGAGGTTTCGATTCGTCGCCGCGACGAATCGAATGTCGATCTTCCGAGGGCGCGTCGAGCCGACGCGCACGACTTCCCCCGTCTCCAGGACGTTCAGCAGCTTCACCTGCGTGCTCAGGGGCATTTCCCCGATCTCGTCCAAGAAGACGGTTCCTCGGTTCGCCGACTCGAGCAATCCTTCCTTGTCGTCGAGCGCCCCGGTAAACGCACCCTTCTTGTGACCGAAGAGTTCGCTTTCCAAGAGATTGTGAGAAAGCGCCGCGCAATTGACGCGAACGAACGGTCCCTTCGACCTTCGGGAGCAACGGTGGACGTACCGCGCGAATACGTCCTTACCGACGCCGGTCTCGCCGAGAATCAAAAGCGAGATGTCGCCTTTGGCGACTTTGGCAGCCATCGCGAGCACGTCTCGAGTGCGCTCGTCAGCAAACACCAGCTCGTCGGATTCATCGTCCACCTCGGGCAGGATCATCACCGACGTGGCAGCCTCTTCGCTCAAGCGAAGCATCACGCTGCCCACACGAAGCATGTCGCCGGGCTCGATGGCGTAGAGACGACTCGGTTCGAACTTGCGATCGCGCGCGGAGTTCAGCGTCTCATCTCGATCGGGATCGGGGCTCGTGGAAGCTCGGAACAAGAACGTTCCGTTACGGCTCGCGAGATCTTCGACCATCAGCTCATCGCCGATGTGCAAACGCGCATGCCTCCGAGACACGCTCGGATGCCTGAGCGAGATGTCGCAATCGCCGGAACGACCGATGGTCACCGTCTCCTGACTAGGGACGGCATACCTCAGCTTCTTGGCGTGCAGGTAGGCTGTGAACTCAAGCCGACGATGTGTCTTGCGCTGGTAGGCGGACATGTGGAGAGAGAGAGCGCTCGAGCTGCATTCCACTTAGGAATGCAGCGGATGGGCAGGGCACCACACTTGTTTCCTCTACCGCGAGTCGCCCCGCAAAGAAATGCGTGGTGCATTGAGTGAGTGTGTCGAGGGCCCAACTTTTCTGAACTTAAACCTACGTGAGGCGCATGAGGTTCTCCAAGCTCGCAGCGAAACTCATGGAACCGCAACTCATGGAACCGCAACCGCCGCGGAAGATCGCATCGGCAAGCGGCTGCCTACCCGAACGCCGGCCTTTCGTAGGCCAGCGAAACCGTGTTGTTTCACCCAACAGATTCGACCGACGGCTTTGCCCGATGTCGCGCCCAGGGCGTAGCTCACCCAGGTCAGCTCCGCCCAAACGAATGCCAGCGGTGGTCAGCTCTCCCTGGTCGCCGTCCGCCTTTTCGCCCCAAGGTGCAAAAGGCTCTGGAAGGGCACGCTTCTGCACCTGCCGCTCATGCTTGCGGCGATGACCGCAAGCAGTCATCGCCATCGTCGAATTGCGGTATAGCGGCGGCCTCTTCCCATGACCCACCGCGGCGATCCATCGTCGCGTTTTCGAAACCATGTCCCACGAACTCGTCATCTTCGACTGCGACGGAGTCCTCGTTGACAGCGAACCACCCGCCAACCGCGTCCTTTGTGACGCCATTTGCGCACTTGGCCTCCCGACGGACGTCGCCACCGTGACGGAGCGCTTCAAGGGTCGTAGCCTCGCCGACTGCGTACGGCTGATCGAAGCAGATTTGGGAAAGCCCGTACCTCCGGATTTTCAGACGCGCCTGAACGACAGCACCTACCAGGCATTCCGCGAGGAGCTCCGTCCCGTGCCCGGAGCCGAACAGGCCGTACGCGGACTCTCCGTTCCCGTCTGCGTGGCATCGAGTGGCAGCCACGAGAAGATGCGTCTGACGTTGGGACTCACGGGCCTTCTTCCGCTGTTCGGTGAGCGACTCTTTTCCGCCACTGAAGTGGAGCGGGGTAAGCCTGCACCCGATCTCTTCCTTCATGCCGCAAGGGCCATGGGAGTTCGACCCGAGTGCTGCGTAGTAGTCGAGGATAGCGTGCCGGGCGTTCGCGGGGCATGCGCGGCCGGCATGCGGGTGCTCGGGCTGGCGCGGGAGGAAGACCCGGCGGCGCTCCGAGCCGCTGGTGCCGAACCTTTCGAATCCATGACCCAACTGCTCGGGATCCTCGCGCCGTCGAAGTGAGCGCGCGCGCGGAGATCGTCGGAGCGAAACGCTGCCCCCGGGACGCGTTTCAAAACCCGATGGCCCCATGGTAGGAGCCGCAGCATGGGGTCGAGCCGCAGTTTTTCGCCGGGCCGCTGCATCGTGTCGAGCTCCTGTGTTTCGTCGAACCGCTGTGTTTCGTCGAACTGCGGTATTTCGCGGAATGGCGGGAGTCGCGGGACCTCGTCGATCTGGAGGGTCTCGAGCCTGCGGGGAGGACTCGGTGCTTTTCTCGCGGTAGTCTTCACCGCAGGCGGGGCTTCCGCGGCGACCACCTCCGAGACCATCGCGTCCGAGACGGCAGAGCCCGGCAGCAAAGACGCAACGGTTTCACCGAGAGCTCCCACTTCGCCCCGCGAACCGGTCGAAGAGGCAGAGCTCATCGCCCAAGACACCGAGGTCAGCTATGCGCCACCACCCACGGAGCGACGTGGTGGCTTCACGGTCGGCATCGCCTATGGCATCTCCCTCACCAACTACTCCGGCTATCCAAACGAAGTCGCCAAGCTGAGCAACGATTTTCGGCAGACCACCGGGGTCCGCCTGGGAAGCGGCGGAGTGCTTTGGGTGGGCGGCGCCCTACGCGACTGGCTTACCGTAGGTGTGGGCGCCGTCGGCGCGAGCTCGTTCGACGGTAACCCGGCAGGCACCTCGGGCGGCTTCATCCTCCACATCGAAGCCTTTCCCCTTTGGAGCCTCGGCGGACTCTACGAAGATCTCGGTGTGTCCATGGACTTCGGCGCAGTGGGCGCAACGATCAACGACCCGGAGGGAGAGACGGTCGCCGACGGCGGCTCCATGTCACACGTGAACGTCGGACTGTTCTACGAACCGTTCGAGTTTTGGCAGCTGTCGAGTGGCCCCTCGCTCTGGTACACGCACCAATTCAGCCAGACCATGACGACCAACCAAGTGCTCTTCGGCTGGCGCCTGGTCTTCTACGGCGCGCAACCTTCGAGCTGACTGTACCTTCGAGCCATCCCCCGATACCTCAAGCGCGAGCGCGGGCGTCCTGGTCCGTCAAGATGCCGGCGGTGACCTTCGGGCAGACGTGGCCATCGAACGACCCGCCGCCGTCGGGCGCCCGAAAGCAGCGGCCTAGCTAGAAGGAGGACATCCGTCCGCTTGGCGGGACCGGGCGACGATGCAAAAGTAGTCCGCCGATGTCCTCCAAGCTTCCCACCGGGCGGTTCCGTCGTGCCGTGGACGTCGCCCGGGTGGGCGCACGTACCGGCGCGTCGTGGCTGCTGTCGCGAGGCACCGAGAAGGCAGCCGACCGTGCCGCGGAGGTGCTAGGCAATCTGCGCGGGCTCGCCGCCAAGATTGGACAGACGGCGAGCTACGTGGATGGCATCGTGCCTCCCGAACATCGCGCCGCCTACTCCAAGGCGCTCAGTCAGCTTCAGAGCGCCACGGTGAGCTCGAGCCCGAAGCGCATCGCCGAAGTGATCGAGCGGGAGCTGGGAGCTCCGCCGACGGAGCTCTTCGCGCGCTGGGAGGCCGAACCGGTTGCGAGCGCCTCCATCGGTCAGGTTCACCGCGCCGAGCTTTTCGACGGACGCACCGTGGCGGTCAAGGTGCAACATCCCGACATCGACCAAGCCGTGGAGGGTGACCTCAAGAACGTCGCACTGCTGGAGGGTCTCGTGACCCTGGCTGGCCCTCGCGGATTCCGAGCGGGTCCGATTTTCGAGGAAGTCCTGCGCCGCTTTCGTGAAGAGCTCGACTACCGCCTGGAGGCCCAGAACCAGGAGTCGTTTCGGTTTCTCCACGCGCGCGATCCGATGATCCGGATTCCGGCCGTCATCGCCGAACGCTCTTCTCGCAGAGTGCTCACCAGCGAGTGGGTCGAGGGAGCAACCTTGCACGAGGCCGCTCGGGCACCCGAAGAGTTGCGCCGAAGCCACGCAGAGGTTCTCTGGCGTTTCGTGTTCCGAGGCAATCTCGTCGCGGGCCGTTTCAACGCGGATCCCCATCCGGGAAACTACCTCTTCCACGGGGACGGTTCGGTCACCTTCTTGGACTTCGGGTGCGTCCAGCCCCTCGCCGAACACCTGCGCAAGACGGCCATTTCCGTCCATCGGGCGGCGATTGCCGGTGACGAAGAGGCCTTCGGGCGGGGAGTGGCTGAACTCCTCGGAACGCGAGGGGGCAGGTATGGCGAAGCCAGCCAGAGGTACACCCGCAAGTGCTTCGAACCGCTGTTCAGCGCGCCCTTCAGGATGACTCACGAGTACGCGAGCGACCTCTTCCGAGCCACCAAGGAACTCAAGGCGGAGATGTACGCAGGTGACGGGAGCTTCGTGGCGCCCCCACCCCACCTGGCATTCATGAACCGCCTGCAGTTCGGCTTCTACTCCGTGTTGGCAGCGCTCGATGTCGCGGTCGACTATCGCGAGGTCGAACGAGCTTTTCTCGACGAAGCCGAGGCCCAGACCAACGCCGCACTCGGCCCGAGCGACGACGCGCCCGCAAGCTCCGGCGAGCGTCAGCGGCAGAATCCCCAGGCACACGAAGGCGTAGCCCCCAGGGCGCAGCCCGAGGAGTGACGAAGCCCCCGCGTCCCAACGCCACGCGGGCCGCCCGAGAAAACCTGCCAGTACGGAACGAACCGAGGCACGGCCAGATTGTTGCTGCCGCTACCGCAGGCAGGCGAAGCTTCTCGGCCCGGAACAAACCAAGGCACGCGAAGGCGAAGCCCAAAGGGCGGAGCCTGAGGAGTGACGAGGCGCCGCGTCCCCGCCGGGGAGCGAGCCCCCTCGCGACCCGCCGGAAGCGCA
>JBNKGC010000022.1:0-47923 GCA_050289625.1 Polyangiaceae bacterium
CTCCTCGGCCAGCGGCCTCGCGTGCCTCGGTTTGTTCCGTGCTGGGCGGTTTTGGGGTGGGACCCTTCCGCGCAGCGGTAGGGCGGGATCTTTGTCAAAGACCCCGAAGAAAACTTTTTAGCGCGCCTTGATTTGTCCGGCGCGTGCCATGGCTAGGGCCTCGACGCCGTTCACTTCGACGTAGCCTTGGGAGCTGACCGGGTTCAGGCCATCGCTCTCTTCCATCGAGGAGTCCGCCTCGTTGTAAAGGGAGGCCGGGCAGTCGGTGAGGCTTTGGAAGAAGAGGTTCCCCTTGTACAGGCCGACGACCACGGTGCCGGTGGCGTCCCGAGCCAGCTCGTCGACCGCAACTTGCGCGGCACGCGTCATCGGCTCGAAGTAGCGGCCGTCGTAGACCTGGTCCGCGATGCGTCGCGACAGATCCTGGAACAAGGCGGCGGAGCGACGATCCTGCGTGGCTTGGTAGACGACGCGCAGACAGTAGCCAAGAAGCTCCATTCCGGGCGCTTCGTACACACCGCGGCTCTTGGTGCCGATGATGCGGTTTTCGAGCGCGCTCTTGATGCCGATTCCGTTGCGGCCACCGATCTCGTTGGCCTTCAACATGGCCTGGTAGGGCGAGACCTTCTCACCGTTGATCTCGACGGCGCGCCCCGCCTCGAACCGGACGCGGAAGTCCTCGATTTGGCCAGGTGCGTCCTTGGGCCAGACGCCCATCTGCGGATCGACGATGAGGCACGACGTCTCGAGGCTTTCGAGATCTTCCGCTTCGTGACTCAACCCCGCGAGGTTGGCGTCGGTCGAATACCTCTTCCGCGGTCCGACGTCCGCCTCGATGCCGCGCTCCTTGAGGTAGGCGGCCATCTGCTGACGCCCGGGGAACTCCTGGAGCAGGTCGGGATCGCGCCACGGAGCGTACACGCGCATCTCGGGAGCGAGCACATTGGTGTACCGCTCGAAGCGCACCTGGTCGTTGCCTCGCCCGGTGGCCCCATGGGCGAGCACCGTGCAGCCCTGCTTTTGCATGGCGCGGACGAGTCCCTGCACCGTCACCGCCCGAGCGATGCCGGTCGTATTCCAGTAGCCTCCGTCGTACGAGGCCTGTGCCTTGAGCACCGCGAAGCACGCCTCGGCCATGGTGTCCTTCAAGTCGACCACCGTGGTCTGGGCACCGGTCACGCTCATCTTCTCGACGACGGCGGAGATGTCCTCTTCGTCGGGCTGCGCGAGATCCGCGGTGAAGCAGTGGACGTCGACCCCGGCCTGACGGAGGCGCGTGGTCACCGTCTTGCTGTCGAGGCCTCCGGATACGCAGATACCGACTTTTTGGTTCGCCAGGTCTTTGAGCCGCATTCCGGCTCTCTATCGGCCGTCGAGGCGTCCGTCAATCCAGCTCGAAGCGCCCCGAAGGCGCCGCCCCGGGGACCACTCCCATGCCGGCGCGGAGGGCTCGGCCCGGCCTCATTCTTGGAAACGAATCCTTGCGCCGCGGCCCACCCGCGGCACCGTTTAGTGAGCACTGCTCGATGAACACCGTTGAATGGGCGCCATCGAAGGGAGGGGCACATGGAAACGGAATACAACTACGAAAAGGCCCTCGAGAACTCGCAGAAGGTCAACTGGCAGGTGGATGACCTCATCGGCAGCGAGCACCCTCTGGACTTCTCGAAGCGCTTCCTGCCCGAGTCGCTGGCCGGCGTCGACGCTCTCGAATTTTTGAGTCCAGAAGAGAAGCGCCTGCTCAATCAGATTCGGGGGCACGAGTATTTGAACATCTTCGCGCTGGTCGAAGAATTCATCGTGCCCTTCGTCGTCGAACGCGCTCGGCCCCACCTGCACGGCGAAGAGGTGCGCGTGCGCGCCCTGCTCACGTTCGCCGAGGAAGAAGTCAAGCACATCGCTCTCTTCAAGCGGTTCCGCGAGGAGTGGGAGAAGGGCTTCGGGTGCCCCGCCGAGGTGATCGGTCCGCCGGAGGAAATCGCCGAAGCGGTGCTCGACCACGATACGCTCTCGGTGGCGCTCGCGATTCTCCACATCGAGTGGATGACCCAACGGCACTACACGGAGAGCGCGAAAGCGGACGAATCGCTCGATCCCCAGTTCAAGGCCATGCTGCGGGCGCACTGGATGGAAGAATCGCAGCACACCAAGCTCGACACGCTGGAGATCAAGGACCTGTCGAAGACCTACACGGAGGAGGGGATCCTTCGAGCCGTGGAGGGCTACCTCGACATCGGCACGCTGATCGACGAAGGGCTCGCACTCCAGGTCGATCTGAATCGAGCGGCGCTGCTGAGAAAGACGCGGCGAACTCTCGACCCATCGGAGGCCGAACGGCTGCGGGTGCTCCAACGGAAGGTGAGCCGTTGGACCTATCTTGGCTCGGGGATGACCCACCCGAAGTTCCTCGCCACCCTCGACAAGCTCTCCCCCGCCGCCCGAGCTCGGGTGGAAGACGTCAGTCCGGCATTTTGCTGATGCGCTTCACCGGTTTCCCGGAGCGGTGGTCGTTGCAAGCGGCGATGGCTATAAGGAACGCCGCGTGACCCTCTTTCGCCCCTGCATCGACCTTCACGACGGCCGAGTCAAACAGATCGTCGGTGGCACTCTGCGCGACTCGGGTGCCGGACCTCAGGAAAACTACGTCGCCGAGCAGCCAGCCGAGTGGTTCGCTCGCCGCTACCGCGAAGACGGACTTGCGGGAGGGCACGTCATTCAGCTCGGACCCGGTAACCGCGACGCGGCGCTTTCTGCGCTGGCAGAGTTTCCTGGCGGGCTGCAGCTCGGGGGTGGAGTCACGGACGAGAACGCCCGGCAGTGGCTCGACGCCGGCGCAAGCCAGGTGATTGTCACGAGCTTTCTGTTCGAGGAAGGAAAGCTGAGCGATCGGCGGCTCGAACGCATGGCGAATGTCGTCAGACCCAGTGAGCTGGTGATCGACCTCAGCTGTCGTCGAACCGAGCGCGGCTGGAATGTCGCGACGAACCGTTGGCAAACGGTCACGGACACTCCCGTCGATGCGAGCCTCGTGCAAAAGCTGACGGGCTTTTGCTGCGAAGTCTTGGTGCACGCGGCTGACGTGGAAGGGCTCTGTCGCGGAATCGACGAGGACCTCGTGAGGCACCTGGCCGAGATCTGCGATGTGCCGTGCACCTACGCTGGAGGAGGCCGGTCCCTCGACGATCTGGAGCGAGTCCGGGAGTTGAGCTCCGGAGCGGTGGACCTCACTTTCGGAAGTGCCCTCGACCTCTTCGGGGGCAACTTGGTGCGCTACGCCGATTGTGTCGCCTGGAATCGGCGCGCCCTCGAGGGGTGACGCCCCGCGAAGGGTGCTCTCCCGGCGAGCGAGCGCAGCCGAGGTCAACCCGCTGGGTCGCGCCGAACCTGCACGCTCGGTTCCGGTTCATCGGTGCACGCGCACACCGCGTGAACCGCGCACTCGAAGCAGGTCACTCCATTTTTTCCAAACGCGGGATCGAACTCCTGCCCGCACTCGTCGCAGCGACGAAGCGCCCGCGTCGAGGGTTTCCGAGCTTTCTCGCTCGCCGTCATGCGGCGGAGGCTACCACACCCGCTTCCACCCGGTCCGGCGATGGCGTGAATGGGGCTCCGATTGCGCGGGGAAGGCTTTCCGATAGGGTGCCGGCGATGATTTCGAAGATCGTGACGCACCCCGGGGGGGCCCACAAAGACGATTTCCTGGGAGTAAGCCTACTCGTTGCGCGATTCGGCGTACCGGTCGAGCGGCGAATTCCCACGGCAGACGAGCTTTTGGACCGCTCGGTCGCAATCGTCGATGTGGGGGGCTCCCACGAGCCGGCGCTGATGAACTTCGACCATCACCATTTCCCGCGCGAGCACGCTCCCACCTGTGCGCTCAGCTTGGTGCTCGATCACTTTGGTCTCTACAAGGACGCGCGTCTGTTCTGCGACTGGCTCGAGCCGGCCGAATGGTTCGATTCCCGTGGTCCGAAGAAGACGGCCGAGTGGCTCGGAGTGAGCCGCGACGCGGTGGCCCGCCTGAACTCTCCGCTCGACGTCACTCTGCTCAGGCGGTTCGCCGCCAAGACCGAGCTCAGCGCCGGAGATCCGCTCTACGAAGTGATGCGCTTCGTCGGAGCGGACCTGTTCGACTTTCTGAAGTCTGTTCGGGGGCGCATCGAGTTCGTCGCGTCTCGGGTCGAGCATTGGGACCTCGAATCCGGTGGCGACCGCATCCAAGCCGTGTTCCTCCCGCGCTCCGATGAGGGGTCCGACGAACCCTCCGCTGCTCTCGCTCGCTACGTGCGTGCGGAAGGTCTGGAGGAGTCGGTTGCAGCCCTCGTGTATCCCGACCGAAGGGGGAGCGGGTACGGCATCGCCCGCTTCAACGACCATCCGAAGCTGGACTTCTGCCGGATCGGGGAGGAGCCCGACGTGCACTTCGCTCACGTCAGCGGTTTCATGTGCAAGACTTCTGCGACGGCACCCGAGCGGCTGAAAGCGCTGCTTTCGAACGCCTGGGGCTGACCGGCTCTCCGCGTGTCCCGAGTCCGCCCGTCACGGCTGCGGCGGCATGGGAATGTCGAGCTCAGGCTGAGGTGGGTTGTCGGGCTGCGTGCACGAAACAGTGACGGTGGCGTCCACGTAGTCGCAGATCATGGCCATTGTCGTGGGCTCTTCGGGATTGTCAGTCGGAACCTCGATCGGACGCTCGCAATTGTCGATCTCCAAGGTGCGCGTCAGGTACGCGCCCTCGAGCCCGTTGGCGAAATAGGCGATCTCGACGGTGCCGCGGCCTTCGAAAGTGATGTCCGAGTTGGGTTCGCTGGTGGCCAGGTCCGTGACGAAGGACTGGGTCGCGCCGACGTTGCTCATGGATGCCAGCGGAGTGTTCGGCTCTTCCACGACAAGCGGCTGAGAGTCCCCTCCGGCGGGGTCCCACCCCGTGCCTTGGGTCCCGACACGCCAACTCACCCAGCCGCTGGTGACCGTCAGCTGCACCTTCAAGGAGAAACCCTCGGGAACCTCGGCGTAGAAGGCGCTGTTCCGGTTGACGCACGAGAGCTCCTCCGAAAGGACGTTCCATGCGTCCCCATAGATCTCTTCGCCATTGATGATCGCGATTCGAACGGGACCGTATTGAGGGAACACGGGTCCGCCTCCGTCCGCGGAGCCCCTTTCCAGGAAGTTCTCGATATAGGGCACGAAGCCACTCGCGTTGGATTCGTCGAGGGTATCGAAACGCGCGATCAGGTTGTTCGTCACCTCGTCCGTGTTGACGAAACTCACCCCGGCGGAAAGCTCGTTTTTTACACTCGCGCTGTCCAGAGTGCCATCGGGAGCCAGGTCATCCGACAGACTGGCCAAGAGCTCCGTCATTTCGCCGACTGAGCGATACGCTTGAAGGATTACGGACACCGCCGTGAGGATCTGGTCGCCCTCGCCGGTGCCACTGATGTTGAACCCTTCGGAATCATCGAGACCGAGGGTGGTGGCATCGATGGCGAAGACAGCCAGTACTTCTTGTTGCGCTTGGCTCTTGGCGGCCTCGAAAATGTCCGAATCTGAGTGGGCGCTGCGCACCTCCTCGTTCGAAAGCGAGCCGTCAGGATTCAAACTGACGATGGCTGCTGGAGCTGCGTACAGCGTCTTGGCCCGTGGGCGCTCGAGGTGGCTGAGAATGTTGATGTTGATGTCGCTGGTTTGGGTATTCGCCAGGGCAAAGAGCGCCAAACGATCGTTGGAGATTTCTCCAGTGACCTCGTTGAAGTAGTAGCCGTCCGCGAAGATCTCGAGGAACGGGTTCCCTCCCATGTTGACGTCACCCAACGAGAAGAAGCCCTCGTCGTTCTGGATGTCCGCCGAGAATGCGACTCCGGTTTGGGTCATCGAGCTGTCGAGAACCTGAAGAGTCAGCGCGGACCCGGACACCAAGGGGCCTTTCTGAGCGAAACCCGAAATGGCGGTGACCGTTTGGAGCTTTTCGTCCCCCGGGTTGCTCGCGCTGCTCCCAGCCTCGCTGCAACCGAACGTCAGGCAAATGATGGAAAAGGCGAGCGTCGAGGAACGAGAAAAGGATCGCTCTGATGAAATGGCTTGGCTCATATTTGCGTTGGGCGCAGCGGGAACGCGAAAAGTTCCCTGAAAGATTGACTAACTGACCATACCTTGACCGTGAGCGGTGGCAACTCGGTCTTTCTCACAACGCGGGGGCCTTTCGCCGTTCGCGGAGGTAGGTGTCGAGAGGCAGCTCCCAGCCAACCGCCGCGTGTTGCCGAAAACGCCGTCGTGTCCGGAAGGGGAGGTCGAGGTGCGACAATTCTCTCTGGGGAGGCGCAAGTTTTCTCCAGGTTGTCGGCGAGCGACCGCTCGTGGCCGATACGGAGGCCCATCGATGCCACGCCCAAACAAACTAAAGAGCCTCTTCCCCGCAACCGCCGAGTTTTTGAAGTCTTTGGAGAGCCGCCCGGAGCGGGATGGACCGGTAGAAAGTCCCAACCGGAAAGCCGAGATGCGACGCCGGCGTTCCGCGACGACGCGCCCGGAACCGCTGCTCCTGCGGTCGTCGAAGCCACCGATCCCACCTCGCGAGCCACTCGTCCCTCGGTCCCAGGCACGTCCGGCGCCGAGCGCCGTGCCTGCCGTCCCCGTCGAAACGTTGCCACCACCGGGACCGACCTTCGAAACCTTGCCGCCGCCAGCGCGGAAAGGTGAAGCCCTTTCATCTGCGTTGCCGAAGACCGAGCCCGTGTCTCCCCGCCACTCCGACGTGTTCATCGATGACGATTTGGTCGAATCCGTCGATCGCGTGACCCCAGTGCTCGAGTCGGTCGCCCCGCTCTCCCAAGCGCCCACGGGTTTGCTCGACCAAGCGGAGGTCGAACGGCTGCGGAGAGAAGCAGGAGCGTCTTGGAAGTTCCCGCCGCCGCCCGGCTCGATCCGGCAGGAACCCACCGTGATCAGTCGAGGAGACGAGGCGGGGGTTCGGTCGGTGTTGCTCTCCGTGGGCTTCGCCGTTGCATTCGCTCTCTTTTTCGGTGTCGTCGGAGCGCTCGCCGGTCGGCTGATCTGGTGAGCTGCGGAGGTTGGCGGAAACCACTGGTCGACGCCACCGCCGCAGCCCAAAGAACTCAGGCGGTCAAGCCAGTGAGGGGCCCTTCGAGATTGCTGAGACGCTCGTCGCCGAACACGGTGACGTCGTCGAAGCCCATGAAGTGGAAGCAGTTGACCAAGAGGTCACTGAAGGCTTCCTGCTGACCGACGTCGATGAGGCGCCCTCGGTCGAAATAAGGGCAACCGCTGGCCAATGCGACCATCACGTCGTGCGTGCTGTGCAGATCTCCCTGCCCGAGCTCGTTCCAATGCACGACCAAGGTGCTGTCCCAGAGCGTCCCGTCGCCATCGGGCGTCGCCAGGAGCTCTTCGTAGAGCGTGGTCGTATTCTGCCAGAGATGGGTGTGAATCTTGCGGATCGTGGCGAACGACTCCGCATCGCTTTTGTGGGAAATGTCATGGTGACCTTCGGTGAGACCGAGGTTCGAATACACCCGCTGACTCGTATTGCCGTGCCAGTTGAAGTTGACCACCCGCGACAGATCGCACGCGAAAGCGAGCGCAGTGATCTTGAAGAACATCTCGGCGATCTGGACGTGGTTGGCGTCGTCGTAGGGGTCGAGAGCGGCGCCGAGATCGAGGGGAGCGCACTGGGGTGAGGTCGTGCCCCTGACGAGGGTGCGCTCGAGGTCCCGCAGGGCCTCGGAGTGCAGCTCCAGGCGCTGTCGATCGCTCGCCCCGAGCTTCTTGCTCAGGGACTGCACTTGGCCATCGACGAGATCGAGCACCGAGCGACGCATCTTCAGGTTGTGCTCCAGCACCGCATCGGACTCGTCGCTCTCGAAGAAACCGAAAAGGCGGGTGTACGCGGCCCACGGATCCGTCTCCGGCAGAACCGGGTTCTTCACGCCCGGGGGACCCGCGTGAGAATGCAGATTCCAAATGTCGTTGAAGCGCCCACCCACCCGGTAGACCAGGTGGCGGTAGGGCACTCCAGGCGCACTCTGGATCACGCGATCGCCGATGGCGTAGTCGGCACTCGGCCCGAGGACGTAGCCGATGGTGCGGTCCTCTCCACCGACGGGGAAGTCGCCTTCGCCGCTCGGCCAGGGCGCGAGGGAGCTCCCTCCCTGCTGGTGTTGGTCAGCCTTCTCGTTCTGAGGCAGGCGGTAGAAGTTCTTGTTCAACTGATCCACGAAGAGGATCTGGTCGCGGTAGGGCTCGAGGGGCGCGAGAAACTCGCCGAGCTCGAAGTCCGTGGTCCCGCGGCTCGCGAACCGCGCGTCCGTTTCGTCACCGTTCGGCTTGAACTCGAAGACGATACGACGCACCTCGCCTGTGGTGGCGGCGGTCGCCTTCCTGGGAGCCATTGCTTCGAGGAAGGGCAGGGCCAAGGCTACGCCGCCTGCTCCGCGGAGGACGGTTCTTCTGCTGAGGGGCTTCACTGGTCGCCTCCTTCATCGGTTCCGGCCGGTGCCTTGTAGAGGAAGGCATCGGTTTGGGTCAGGCCGAGGAGCAACTCGACCAGGTTTTGATCGCTGTTTTCGAAGTGTTTGGTGAGCTGGGCCTGGGAACAGAGATCGGCGCGTGTCGCTTCACGTCCAAAAAAGAAGCGGAAGTTCTGCATCAGGTAGCACTGCTCGGCCTCAGCGCTTGCGGCGAGGCCGTGCGCTAGGTCGTCGATTCCCGAAAGTTCACCGTCGAGATCCCGGGTTTGGATGAGCGTACCGCTGATCTCCACCGGAGAGCCGTACTCATCCGCGTCCCGCTGCCGACCGACCGCGTCGAAGCCCTCGAAGGTCGACCCGATGGGATCGATCAGGGCGTGGCAGGTTGCGCAGGCAGGCTCCTTTCGATGCTGCTCGAGACGTTCGGCCTGAGTCAGATCGGCTCCGATGCCGTCGAGGGTGAGGTCCACGTTCGCCGGCGGTGCAGGCACCGTCTGGCACAAGTAGTCCGTGCGGATCTTGAGTCCGCGTCGCACGATCGACGAACGCGTCGGGCCGTCGTGGGCGGCGAGAGTCCCCTGGGTGAGAATTCCGAAGCGGCCTGGAGCATCGACTCGAACGAAAGCGTTGCCCTCCACCGGTTCGAGTCCGTAGTGCTCGGCGAGCTCGGCATTCGCGTAGGTGTATTCGGCCGTCAGCAGTTCCTCGAAGGTGGCGTCACCTCGACGCAGGAGCCCTTCGATGAAGGCGCGGGACTCGGCGCGGAGGAGCTGTGCGAGGCGAGGGCTGAGGTCCGGGTAGAGCTTGGGGTCTCGGTCGATCTCGTCGAGCTCGTCCAAGTCGAGCCATTGCTCGAAGAACTCGTAGACGCGGGTGGCGCGTTCGTCGCGGAGGAGCCTTCGTGCCTGCGCGAGAACCTGCTTTTTGGTCTCGAGCTCGCCGTTCTTCGCGGCCGCCAGGAGCTCCGCGTCGGGTGGTGATTGCCAGAAGGTGTAGGCGAGGCGAGTCGCCATCTCGTACCCGGTGACCGGGAGCACCGCGGTCGTATCCGGGATCTCGACGCGATAGAGGAAGTGGGGGCTTTGCAGCATCGCCTCGGCAACCCACTCGAGCGCGCGGGGCACCGGATCGAGCTCGCGCGACTGCTCGTACAGCGCCAAATACGCTGCCTTTTCCTCGTCGGTCAGAGGCCGCCGATGCGTCTTCAGTCCAAGTTCGGAGATGAAGTCCTTGGCGCAGGCTTGGTCGGAGTCGGCATCCGAGCACGGGGCGGCAAACTCGGCCGCGAGTGCTTGGGCAATCGATTGGTACTGCTGGGCGAGCAGTGTGTTCACGGACAGGGTTTCCGCGCCGTTGCGGAAGCCGAGAGACTCGGGCTCGTTCGGCAGTTTCGCGGTCACCGTTTGGACGGTCTCGGGATCGAGCCCCAGCTCGACCAGGGTGTTTCGATATTCGGCGTTGCTGAGGCGGCGAAGGGGTGATGCCCCGGGCGCAGGGGCCGCACACAGATCTGACTCGAGCACCGCCTGAGGCGACGCACCATCGAGCCATTCGCCCTCGGGGAGCGGCCCGTAGTCCGTCTCGGGAGAGCTGGAGCTACAGCCGGCGATCGCCACGACGATCGGAATCGATAAAGTGGTGCTGAACCGACGGATCATTTCAGTTTCTCGCACCACCGGCGCCGCCGGCGCCACCCGCACCGCCGGCGCCACCCGCACCCCCGAAGCCCGGTACCGTCGTGCAGTCCTGCTCTGAAGCGGGCGGCTCGCCGATGAAGAACTCCAGATCATCGACCCAGAAGTCGAAATCCTGATTGGCGGCAACCTCGATGCTGAAGCTCCGGATCTCATTGAGATCCAATTCGCCGCCGCTGACGCCCCAACCGCCCTGTTCGAAATCGGAGAACGGGATGCTGTAGCGCGTCCAGCATTCGTTCAGCGCAATGCTGACCCGGTGCGCATCCCAGCACTCACCCACGTCTGGGTCGCAGTCACCGCCCTCGGAAAAGGGAATGACGTCCTTTTCTGCGAAGCCCACCTTCAGGATTTCTCGCTCGTCCGGGTAGGGCGGATCGCTCTTGCCCTCGTCGACGGTGACGCTCCCGCGCGCCCAAAAAGTGATGCCGTCGTAGACGCTCACGTCGTAGAGGCAGTCCTGACCCACACCCTGCGACGAGATGGCGAGCCCCTGACCGGCGCCCCACTCGGTGAAGGGTTCAACTCGCTTGGCGTGCAGGGCGTAGCCGGTACCATCGCGGCCCGGTTCCTCCGGGGTCCAGTCGTTTCCGGGGGATTGGGAACCAGTCGAGTCGCCGTAGGAGTACCATCCGCCGGCTCGCCCGTTGCCGTAGATACCGCGATCCCCGTCCTCGAAGTCGTCGATCACGGGATCACCGTCGGCGGTGGCAACCGATTCGATGCCATCGATGGTGCAGGCGCTCAGGGTGCCGGCATTGGCCGGTTTGCTGCTGGCGCCGCCGGAGCCGTCGTCACCACCGCCGCCGACGATCACACTGCTTCCCCCTTCGCCGATCCCCGATGTGGAGCCGGTGCCGGTGTCGCTGTCGGTGCCAGCATTTTCGTCATCCCCACAAGCGGCCGCCACGAAGACCAGGGCGGACAGGGACGAGAGGGCAATCCAAGGGCGATGCGAAGTCATGAAGAGGTTTCCCTTTCGATACGGGGAGAGAAGCAGGTTCCGGCGAAGGCTGCGTGGCCGCCCGCGAACAGGACGATCGGGAGTGAGAGGCGCGTTCCCGCGGAGGTTTGGCCTTCCATTGAAGCCAGAAAACTGCATTCGGACCGAACAGCAGAGAGAGGCCAAAAATAGCTTCCCTTCGCTGTTGAGCTTCCCCTCGCTGTTAGCAGACCAGTCGTGCATGGAAGCAAGCACCCGCGAACTTCGATTTTTTCGGCGCCCGGAAAAGCACGTCTTTTCGGGGGCCTTTGCTTCCGGGCAAGATACCGACCATGAGCTACGACAAGCCACCTCGGGTGCCGGAGGCGCCGACCGCTGAACCGCGCAAGGAGGCTGGGGCCACTGGGGGAGATCACGTCGGAGCGAGTGGGCCTCTGGTGCATCACCCCGGCGTCATCCAGGAGCGGAGCGGCCTGACCGTGGTGCTGCTCTCCTTCGTGACCTGCGGCATCTACTACCTGTACTGGATGTACACGACCGATCGGGAGCTCGGCGAAGCTCTCGACGACCCCGACATCAAGCCCGGGCAGGACCTGCTCCTCACCTTCGTCACCTGTGGGATATGGAGCATTTACGTGGAGTATCGGAACGCACAGAAGGTCTACTCCGCTCTCCGCGCGCACGACCCGCAGGCCACGGACAACTCGCAGATGATCCTCATCTGCAACGTGGCCGCCCTGTTCGTCGGTGCGACCTGGCTGCTCGCCACCTACGTGCTGCAAGAGCAGCTCAACAAGCTCGCGCGGTACTGAGGCCATGCTCGTCGCCCCGTAGCTGCACCGCGATGGATGCCCCCGAACTGGTTCGCCTGCTCCGCTGGCTCCGTCCCGGCGCAAAACCCGTCCTGGTGCAGGTGTCAGGTGCCGTTCTGTAGGGTCATCCCGGTTGGGCCAGCGCTGCTGGCACGACCGATTGTCCTCGACTCGCGGCCCCTGATTTGACGGAAACCCGGCCTGGGCTTACAGCGGCCAAGACCATGACCCCCCGAACGCAGAGGCAGCGGTGACCGAGCCTTCTTTGCAGCCCGCCGAAAGCACCGAGCCCACTCCGAGCGAGGTCCGCAGCCAGCCGGTAGGTGGGGGGGGACAGCTGGTGCGCCGGGTCCTTCTCCCCCTAGCCGTTCTCGCAATGGGGGGAGTCGCCGGTGCCCTGGTGCTGAAGGCGAAGCCCGAAGCCGAGCGGAAGCCTCCCGAGCAGACCGCTCGACTGGTCACTGCGGCGCCGCTCGTGAAAAAGCCCCTCCGCGCCATCATCAAGACCCGCGGTCTCGTGGCAGCCGAGCGGGAAGTGACCCTCATTCCCGAGGTCACCGGGAAGGTGATCTACGTGTCCGACTCCCTCGTAGCGGGTGGGAAGGTGAAAAAGGGAGAGTTACTGCTTCGTATCGACGGGCGAACCTACGAACACCAGGTCACCCAACAGCTCGGACAGCTGAAGAGCGCCGAGCACCAAGTCGAAGTCGAAAAGAGCCAGCGCGAAATCGCCGAGTACGAGTCGAAGGTCCTCGCCGACGTCGGACATCGCTCGCCCGTCGCTACGCGTGAAAGCCATCTCAACGCCGCCAAATCGGCGCTGGATGCACAACGGGGAGCCGTCGATAACGCCAAGCTCAACCTGGCCCGCACCGTGATTCGAGCTCCCTTCGACGCGACCGTCGTGACCGACGATGTGGATGTGGGGCAGGTGGTGGGCCTGTCGAGCCAGCTGGCGCGCCTGGTGGCGACCGACGTTCTTCGCATCGAGGTGTCCGTACCCCTCGAGGACTTGGAAATGATCGATCTCCCGACTGACGAGGCCCCCGGATCCGAGGTCGTGGTGCGTCAAACGCTCCATCGCGGCAAGACGATCGAACGAAAAGGCGAGGTGAGCCATCTGGTCCGGGAGCTCGACGACAAGACGCGCCGCGCTCGAGTCCTGGTGACGGTGCCTGATCCGTTCAATCAGGAGCTCGGTCTCCCGCTGCTACCGGGGGCGCGGGTCGAGGTGGAGATCCAAGGGCGCGCGCTGCCCCCGTTGACCGCAATTCCTCGGAGCGCGGTTTACGGTGGCGATACCGCCTGGGTGGTCGGACCGGACTCCAAGTTGGCACCTCGCAAGCTGGAGATCGCCTGGGCTGATCGCGACCAGGTGTACGTCGACAATGACTTCGCGAGTGACCAGCGGCTCGTGACCACGGTGCTCTCGACACCACTCGAAGGTCTCACCGTGCGCGTCCAGGCCGAGGAGACGCCCAATAAAGACGCCGCTCCCGCGGAGGTCCATTCCAGCCATTCGGAGGCTCAGTCGGGTCAGGGGACCCCATGAGCGGGCAGTCGACCGAGCCGACGAGTGACGCTCGTCGAAAGGTTCCTCTGCACGGGCCGCTCGCCTTCATGGCGCAGCACAGCGTGGCCGCGAACCTGGCGATGTTCATCGTCATCGTGGCGGGCCTGCTGGCGGCTTTCGGTTCGAAGCAGGAGGTCTTCCCGGAGTTCGATCTCGACATGGTGACGGTCACCGTGCCCTACCCGGGGGCGAGCCCCGAAGAGGTCGAGCAGGGCATCGTGTTGGCCACCGAGGAGGCCGTCCGGGGTCTCGATGGGGTCAAGCGGGTTACCTCCACGGCCGCCGAGGGTGCGGGTGCGATCACCATCGAGCTCGAGCTCGGCTCCGACGCGAATGCGGTTCTCGCCGACGTCAAGAACGCGATCGATCGCATCACCACCTATCCCGAGGACGCGGAGGAACCGACGGTTTCCGTGGCGACCCGCAAGCGGGCCGTCATCTCGCTCATCGTCTCGGGCGATCAGTCCCTGCGGTCGCTGCACGGTCTGGCGGAGCGGGCTCGCGCTGACCTACTCCAGAGCCCGGAAATCACCCAGGTGGAGATCTCGGGGGTCCCCCCGCTCGAAATCAGCGTGGAGGTCGGCCGCGACGATCTCGAAGCGTATGGACTGACGCTCGATCAAGTCGCTCAGGCCATTCGCGCAGCGTCCGTCGAGCTCCCCGGTGGCGGAATCGACACCCGCGGCGGGGAGATCCTCCTCCGCGTGGCGGATCGCCGGGTGAGCGTCGACGAGTTCGCGAACATCGTGTTGCGTGGCACCGCGGCAGGCCACGAGATCCGCCTGGGCGACATCGCCACCATCAAGGACGGCTACGAAGACACCGACGAGGCGTACTACTTCAACGGGAAGCGCGCGGTCAGCGTGACGGCCTACCGGGTCGGCGACGAGACTCCCACCCGCGTCGCCGATGCCGTGAAGGCCTACGCCGAAAAGCTCCAGGCAGAGCTCGAGGGAACTGTGGAGGTCACTCCCTGGAAAGACGACTCGATCCTCCTCCGGGAGCGCATCGATCTTCTGGGTCGCAATGCCTTCTTCGGGTTCTTCCTCGTGCTGATGGTGCTGGCGCTGTTTCTCCAGCGCAGGCTCGCGGGGTGGGTCGCCCTCGGAGTACCGGTGTCGTTCCTCGGGGCACTCCTCGTGATGGGACCGCTTGGCGCCTCGATCAACATGGTGACGCTCTTCGCTCTGATCGTGACGCTCGGCATCGTCGTCGACGACGCGATCGTCGTTTCGGAGAACATTCACGCCCGCCGCAAGCAGGGGATGGGGGCGCTCGAAGCCGCAGTTGTGGGCACACGCGAAATGGCTATGCCGGTCACGTTCTCGGTGCTCACCACCATCGCCGCGTTCGCGCCTCTTCTGTTCGTCCCCGGGGTGCTCGGAAAGATCTTCCGGCTGATCCCTCTGGTCGTGATCGCCGTCTTGCTCTTTTCACTCCTCGAGTCGTTCTTCGTCTTGCCCGCGCACTTGGCCCACTCGGAGGAGGGAAAAAAGTCGAAAGGCCTCGGGAGCATGCTCACGCTGCCCTTCCGGTTCCTCTTCGGCCCGCTCTTCCTGCTCGTGGACTGGATGCAGGTCCACGTCAGCGCGTGGCTCGAGCGCTTCACCATGCGGCGGTACCGGCCATTCCTCGGGCTCGTTCTGCGCTGGCGTGGAGTTACGCTGGCCTTTTCGGTGGCTTCATTGGTCGTCGTGGGAGCCATGGTGGCAGCCGGCCTCGTCCCCTTCAGCTTCTTCCCGAAGCTCGAAGGGAACGATGTCTCCGCAGGGGCACGCTTGCCGTACGGCACGCCCATCGAGCGAACCATGGAGGTGCGAGCTGCTCTAGAAGCCGCCGCACGGAAGGCCATCGCCGAAAGCGGAGGCGACGGAGTCGTTCGCGGCATGTTCACCAAGGTCGGGGAGGGCAGAGCCTCCGGGCACGGGGCTGCACCCTCGGGCAGCCACCTGGTGAGCGTCGAGGTCAACCTGGTGCCGGGGGCCGAGCGTGATTTCACGTCCATCGACTTCGAGCAGCGCTGGCGCGCCGCGCTTCCAGACATCCCCGGGGTAGAGACTCTTACCATCGGGGGAGGCTCCGGGCCCAGTGCGGGCAAGGCGGTCGACGTGCAGCTCAGCCACACTGACACCGAGGTGCTTGCCAAGGCCTCCGCCGAGTTGGCCGAGGAGCTCACCCGCTACTCAACCACCGCCAACATCGAAAACGGATATGCCGCCGGCAAGACCCGATTCGATTTCAGTCTTCTGCCAGAAGGGTACTCCCTCGGGCTTACGAGCAACCACGTTGCTCGCGCGCTGCGGGCTTCGTTCTACGGGGAGCAAGCGCTGCGGGAACAGCGGGGTCGAAACGAAGTTCGAGTCATGGTGCGCCTCCCGGAAGAGGAGCGCTCCTCGGAATTCGACATCGATGAGCTGATCATCGGCACGCCTTCTGGTGGGTTCGTGCCTCTCTCTTCGGTCGCCACGTTCAAGCGCAGCCGCGCTCCGACAGAAATCAGGCGCGAGTCCGGACGTCGCATCGTGAATGTCTCCGCCGAGCTCGGCGCGGGAGCGGAATCGTCTCGCAGCGTGCTCGAGTCGCTGACGAACGACGTTTTTCCCAGGTTGAAGGAGCGCTACCCCGAGCTCGGTCTCGACCTCGTCGGACAGCAACGGGAACGAGACGAGAGCCTGTCGTCTCTTGGGCCGATGTATCTGCTCGCGATGTTCGGCATCTTCGCCCTCTTGGCAATCCCGTTCCGCAGCTATCTGCAACCGATGATCGTGATGTCGGCGATCCCGTTCGGAGTGCTGGGCGCAGTCTTGGGTCACATGATCATGGGCTATGGCCTGAGCTTCATCAGCATCTTGGGCATCGTGGCTCTCTCCGGCGTCGTGGTGAACGACTCGTTGGTGCTGGTCGACGCCGTGAACCGCAACCGGCGTGCGGGGATGAGCGTCTACGACGCTTTGATCGCCGGGGCGACCGTGCGCCTACGTCCCATTCTGCTCACGTCGCTCACGACGTTTTTCGGCCTGATCCCGATGATCTTCGAGACCTCGCGGCAGGCGCAGTTCTTGATCCCAATGGCCATCAGTTTGGGGTTTGGAGTTCTGTTCGCCACGCTCGTCGTGCTCGTGGTGGTCCCGTGTCTGTACTTCGTCGTCGAAGGGGTTCGAAATCCCGCGCCGGAGTCGGAGCGGCTGGCGAGCGCCGGAGTGCCCGACGATCGCGTTCCAGCCGAATGATGGTGCGACGTCCGCCGTGCAGCACGCGTCCGGGATCCAGGGGTTGCCACCGCAGGCTTCACGCATCAGCCTCTGAGGCGTGAGGGGAATCGAACGCAGGAGCATCGTCCTCGGCGCCGGCATTGCGGGTGCGGGCCTCGCCTGCGATCGCAGCAAAGGCGGAGGGGCACCCCGTCCGGGTGGTGCTTGCGGTGCTTGCGACACCGAGCCACCGAGTGGTGGCGAAACGACGGCCGACATCGAAACTCGGCCGTTCGGATCGACTGGCGTACGCGTTTCCGCGCTGGGCCTCGGCGGCTCCCACTTGGGCGTGCCCGACGAGTCGACGAGCGTTCGGATGATGCACCGGGCCATCGATGCGGGGATCACGTTCTTCGACAACTGCTGGAGCTATCACGATGGCGAGAGTGAGCGTCGCATGGGCAAGGCCCTCGCTGGCGGCAAGAGGGAGAAGGTCTTCTTGATGACGAAGATCGATGCTCGGACGTACGAAGCGGCCAAGCTCCAGGTCGATCAATGCCTCGAGAGGCTCGCCACGGACCGGATCGACCTGATGCAACTCCACGAGGTGATCCGGGAAACGGATGCTCCCTGGGTTTTTCGGGACGACGGCACGATGCGAGCTCTTCGCGAGGCGCAGAAGGCGGGAAAGATTCGGTTCATCGGCTTCACCGGTCACAAGGCCCCGAGGTTTCACTTGCAGATGTTGCGAGAGGCAGAAGAGCACGACTTTCGCATCGACGCGGCGCAGCTGCCGCTCAACGTGTTGGATCCGCACTTCGAGAGCTTCGAAAAGGGAGTGCTCCCGCACCTGGTGCAAAAGAAGATGGGCGTGATCGGAATGAAGCCACTCGGTTCGGGTGACATCCTTTCGACCGGAGTCGTGACCGCGCCCGAATGCCTGCGCTACGCGCTCAGCCTCCCCACGTCGGTCGTGATCACCGGGTGCAAGAGCGAGGCCGACCTGGATCAGGCGATCGAAGCCGGACGCACCTTCTCGCCCCTTTCGTCCGAAGAACGCGAAGAGCTGCTCGCGCGCACCGCATCGTTCGGCAAAGAGGGCGAACTCGAGCAGTTCAAGACGACCGAGCGCTTCGACGGCACCGCGCGCAATCCGCATTGGATGACGTCCGCAAAGTTGTAGCCGCCGTTTTCGGGGCCGCGACCGAACCGGAGCGCGAGGGTTGGAGCGTGAAAGCGTTGCAGAGCGAGCGCGTCAAACGGATTTCTCGAAGGGACCCGGGGTGTCTGCGTCCCGAGGTTCCCCCGAATCCCCGGGACGCAGACGCCCGCGAGGGGCGCTACTCGGCAGCCGCGGGTGATGCGACCTCCCCCGTCCAATCGGTCGCACCTTCCCTCGGGTAGGCCTCCCCCCCATGTTCGCTGAGGTCGAGCCCGTCGATCTCGTCCTCGGGACTCACCCGGAGTCCGATGGTCGCATCGACGATCTTGAACAGCGCCCAGGCCGTGCCGAACGCCCAGAAGAAGCACGCTCCCACTCCGATGATCTGAGTGATGAGCTGGGTGGTTGAAAAACCCTCGATGTGAAAGATCGCTGCCGAGAGCGTACCCCAGGCGCCGCATACGCCATGGACGCTGATGGCTCCAACCGGGTCGTCCACCTTCATCGATTCGAAGACCTCGACCGAAAGGACCACGATGGTCCCCGCCACTGCGCCGATGACGATCGCGCTCGTCGGGGTCACTGTGGCGCAAGGCGCCGTGATCGCCACCAGGCCGGCGAGGGCGCCGTTCAGGGCCATGCTGATCTCCGGCTTTCCGGCGCGGAACCAAGTGGTCAGCATGGCCAAGAGCGCGCCGGCGCAGGCCGCGAGATTCGTGTTCACGGCGATGACGCCGAACGCCTTGCCGGCTCCCCCGGTCGGTTCGGCGCCGCCGGTGACCCCCGTGGTGCTTCCGGCGTTGAAACCGAACCAACCCATCCACAAGATGAAGACTCCGAGCGTGGCCAGGGCCATGGAGTGCCCTCGGATGGGCTCCGCGCCCTCTTTGAATTTGCCGAGGCGCGGCCCCAGCACCAATGCCCCGGCGAGTGCCGCCCAGCCGCCCAAGCTGTGGACCACCGTCGAGCCGGCGAAATCCACGAAGTTCGGGAGGCCCAAGCGTGCCAAGAGTCCGCCCTCGGGGGCTTCGAGCCAGCCGCCGCCCTGGAACAGGCCGCCCCACGCCCAACTGCCGAAGATTGGGTAGATCAGCCCCGTGACCACCACGCTGTAGAGCAAGTAGGAGACGAACTTCGTTCGCTCCGCCATGGCTCCGGAGACGATGGTGGCGGCCGTTGCAGCGAACACCGTTTGGAACAGGAGGAACGTATAGGTCCAGGTGTCGTCAGCGTACCCGCCGAGGAAGAAGCCTGTCGTTCCGGCGAAACCGTTCGTGACCCCGAACATCAGACCAAACCCCACCGCCCAAAAGACGAGGGAGCCGAGGCTGAAGTCCATGAGGTTCTTCATCAGGATGTTCACGACGTTCTTGGCGCGCGTGAAACCGGCCTCGACGAGCGCGAATCCGGCCTGCATCCAGAACACGAGGATGGCTGCGACCACCGTCCAAAGGGCGTCGACCGAATAGCCTCCTTGCTTCCCCAAGGGGCTCGCCTCGAGCGCTTGTGCATCGGTGAGACCCAACTGATCACGAAACTGTTCCCAGGTGAGAGGCTCGGCGGCGGGTGCGGCGTCGTCACTCGCCAGACCGTGGCTCGCGAGTAGGAGGAGCAGAAGCAGTACTGCGCAGCCCAGCAGTTGGGCCCAATGGCCGGAGCTGAGGCGGCGCTTGGCGGAGTGGAGGCGAGGGGTCATGCGTTTTCAACCTCGGCAAATGCGTGAGTGGCGGTCGCGGTGGGTTTTCGCGAACCCGAGCGCTGCGCCACGACCCTTCAGGGTAGGCAGCTCCCATTTCGGGACCGTTACTGCCCCTGGTCGCTTGCGACCGTGTTTCGGGATGGGACGGCAACCTTCCGGAAGCGAGCGGCGCTCTAGCTTGCTCATCACAGGAGACAGCCACGTTCATGGTCGCTTCGAGAGATGATCAATCCGCCGCCGCTCGTCGGGGTTCTCCAGGGTCTGCTGCGGTCATCGATCTGACCGCGAACCGGGCCGCGGCACGCGGCCGAGCGCTGCCGCCCCGCCCGACACGAAGCGCGGCGTCCGAGCGGAGCCCTTCGGAGCGGCCTCCAGAGGGCACTTCCCGGCCCACCACCGACACTCTGCCGTGTCCGGGCCCCGACCAATCCCTCGGAACCGACCAATCCTCGGGACACAACGAATCTTTGGCGCTCAATCGCCGGGACTCCGGTTCGCCGGCCGCCAAGCACGATTCTGCTCACCGCGCAGGAGCGCATGAGACGGAACCCCCGCCTTCCGGACGCCATCGCATGTCGGGGTCGCTCGACGAAGCGCCCATCAGCAGTTCCGGATTTGCGGCTCACATCGACGGAGCGAGCATGGCTGAGCTCGTGCAAATGGAGTGCTTGCGTGGCCTGACACGAGCGATCCACGTGCGCTCGGAGGAAGGGAGCGGGCACCTCTACTTTGACCAAGGGCAAGTCGTCCACGCCGAAGCGGGGGAGCTACGAGGCGAGGCCGCTGCGCTTCGCATCCTCGGCTGGAATGGTGGGACGTTCGAGCCGTGCGACCGATACTGGGTGGAATCACCCACGGTGAACACCAGCTGGCAAGGCTTGCTCATGGTGGCTGCACAGCGCCAGGACGAAGCCACTCGACGCGCCCGTGAGTCGAGAGCAGGTTCGTTGGGAGAGGCGGGGGAGAAAGCGCGAGACAGAGTGGCGAAACCGACGGAACCACCGACTGGGCTCGAACCGGGAGTCACCCGCCAGGTCCGACTCGGAGCGGATGGAGGCGTGCAGGGGAGTGCTGGAGAAATGGGCGATTTCGCCGATGTGGCAGCCTACGCAGTGCGCCTGGCCGAGCTCATCGGTGAAGGCCTCGGCCTGGAACCTCTGCTCGGCCTGGAGTGCACAGGCGAGGGGAAGTCGATGATTGCGTACCTGGAGAAAGACACGGTCGTGGCGCTCGAAACGCTTCCCGAGGTCGACCTAACCAAGTACCGGAGCCGGTCGGGCACATGAGGTCATCATGAACGTCGACGCCAACACTGCGCTGGAAAGCCTCAAGGATTTGGAGGGGATCGTGGGGAGCTTCCTCATCGATCCGTCGGGGAACATCGTCGCCCAGGACGTCCCCTCGTATTTTGGTTCCGCGACCTACGACATCGCGCCCCGGGCGCTTCGGCTCAGGGAGGCGCTTTCGATCTCCGAAGGTGAGCTCTCGAGCTGCGTGCTTCGCTTTGGTGCCCACAAGCTGTCGTTTCGTCCCGTGGGTGAATCGCTGCTTGGCGTGCTGGCGACGGCGCAGGTCAACATGCCCGCGCTCCGAATGGCCACGAATCTGGTCACTCGCAAGCTCGCCAAGGTCAAACTCGACCAGCCGGAAAAGCCGAGCGTGCCCCCGCCGCCAACGATGCGTCCGCCACCGGTCGCGGCAAAGGCGAACCCGGGAGCCGCCGCCCCGGAGGCGCCCGATGGGCGTAGCCCACGCAAGCGAGCGATCTATTTTCGCGGCAAGCGGGTTCAGTAGTAGCCCCCGTGCGCGGCGGTGGCTGGCGCGGCCGTGGGGGCCCGTCGTGGTTTGGCAGTGATTCGCGCGTAGGTTGCGGGTCACCGCGGCGACCATCCGCGGGAGTCTCCGGTGGCCAGCGGGAGGCCTCGTGGGCCATGCGTGCTACTACTCCAGGGAGGCGCGGGGCTCACTCGGGTCGCACGTGCGAGGTGCTCGACGGGTGCGCTGTGCCCGTAGTTCGCGGGGGCTTCGCAGTGGATCGTCGTTGGTTGAGCGCCGGCGAGCAGCGGCGCCGGAAGTAGGACGGGCGATGGAAACCACCAGTCACGACGTACACACCTTGTTCGAGCAGCTCGGTCTGCCGAGCGACCCGAGCGCAATCGCGCGATTCGTCGAAGCGCACCCGGTCGATGAAGCCATCCCGATCGACGAGGCTCCGTTCTGGACCCCCTCGCAAGCTGCATTTCTCCGCGAGGCTCTGGAGGAAGACGCGGCGTGGGCCGAACCCGTCGACGAATTGAGCGCGCGCCTCAGACGCGGTGGCGGTCAGATGAGTCACTGAGTTCTCACGGTTCTGGCGACCCAGCGTGGGTGTGCGTGTCCTGGCGCACGACTCTCACTTCGTCGAAGTGCTACACGCGGCCCGCTCGTGAGAGGTAGGGAAACCGGTGACACCGGAGGAGCGATTTGACGGGGTTCTGAAGTCTGACTCGAACGACGCACCCTGATCGCTTGCGGCGATTGCAGAATCCGTGCAAATCGTGTGGGTGCTCTTCCTCGACCAAGCAGGTCGGTCTGCTCGCGATATGATCGTGAGGCTCCGTATCGCCCACGGCGAGCTTCCTTCGCTCATCGCTCGACCTGGCGGTGCTGTCGAATGGTTGCGATCGGCGCGGCGAGCACAGTTGGCCCTGATCTTCTCGTGCGTCGTCGGGCTGTTCGTCGTCCCGCCCCTGACCGAGTCGATCGCTGGTGCCATCTTTCCCTCGAAGGTCCAGAAGGCGGGGTTTCTGGGCCTGAGCCGGAAGCGCGTCGAAAATCCAGCGGCGGACACGCTCCAGGCCGTGCTCGTTGCCGGTTTTTGGCTGATCGCCCTCGGCGCCACGGGCGCGCTTCTTTGGCTGGACATCCCGCGCGTCGCGGCGCGAGGCAAGCACCAACCCGGACACCTGGAGAGCGCTCCGCGAATGGGAGCAATCCCAGTGTCGGAATTCCAGGCCGCAGATCTCGCCACCCAGGCAACCTGCGCGCTCGAGGCACCATCCGCTCCAACCGTCGCGGGTGGGGTTTCAAGTGCCGACCCTGTTTCCGTTGACGGAGTGGGCATCGGCGCCACGCAAGTGATCAATCCGGCCGGGAGCGTCGGGGCCGCCGCCGTCATCAATCCGTCGGGAACGGGCTCGGACAAGACCGCGGCGATCAATCCCGCCGCGGTGAGCTCGAGCGCGACGCGACCCGCAGCCGACGGAGAAGAGGAGGAGGACGACGTCCGTCCGCCCTCGAGTCGGTACACCGTTGGCGAACGCCTCGGTCGCGGAGGCATGGGTGTAGTTTATCGGGGGACGGACGTGGTTCTCGGCCGCGAGGTTGCCTTGAAGCAACTCCCCAAGGCGCTGTCCGGACGCCAGGATCTGGAGGCGCGTTTTCGTCGAGAAGCGATGGCCCTGGCCCAGTTGAATCACGTGAACGTCGTCCAGGTGTTCGATTTGATCGATGACGATCAGGGGCTCTGGATGGTGATGGAGCTTTTGCCTGGCGGTGATCTTGCGGCGCGCCTCAAGGCGAGCTCCCTCACGCTTTCGGAATCGGTCACGTTCGGATTGCAAATGGCCGCCGGGCTTGGTGCGGCCCATTCGGCAGGCATCGTGCATCGCGACTTCAAGCCGGCCAACGTGCTCTTGACCGCAGACGACGAGCTCAAGGTGACCGATTTTGGGATCGCGAAGCTGAACGGCGGTGAGGAAAACGCCCAGCTGACGGCCGTCGGCACCGTGATCGGGACTCCCACGTACATGAGCCCGGAACAAGCGGCGGGAAGTCAGGTTGGACCGACTTCGGACGTCTACTCTCTCGGCGCGACCCTCTACGAAATGCTGGCGGGCGAGCCCATGTTTCGTGGAACCCCGACTCAGGTCCTGGCGAAGCAGATCACCACGGTCCCCGATGCTCTCGAGATGCGCGCGCCCCACGTGCCCCGCGAGCTCGCGACCCTGGTGATGCAGATGCTCGAAAAGCCGCCGGCCAAGCGCCCCCAAACCATGAGCGAAGTCGAAGAACGACTCGGCGCGGTTCCCCTGTCCGCTCGATAGGCCCGGCTTCGGTCATCGCAAGCGATGCTCGCGACACGTCACTCGCGGAGGTAGTGGCAGGTGTAGCCGCCCGGATTCTTCTGCAAATAGTCTTGGTGGTACTCTTCGGCAGGGGTGAACGGTCCGGCGTCCGTGATCTCCGTGACGACGGGGTCGCTCCACTTGCCGCTCTCGTCGACTCGCTTCTTCACCCTCTCCGCAATGCGCCGCTGCTCGGGGGAGTTCACGAAGATGGCGGAGCGGTACTGGGTGCCGACGTCGTTCCCTTGGCGGTTCTTCGTCGTCGGGTCGTGCATTCGAAAGAACCACTTTTCCAGCAGGTCCTCGTAGCGGAGGATCTTTTCGTCGAAGACCACACGAACGGACTCAGCGTGCCCCGTCTGCCCCGTGTGGACGTCGTCGTAGTCCGGATCTTTCGAGACGCCGCCGGAGTAGCCGACCTCGGTGCTCACGACCCCGGGGATGCTGCGCAAGATCTCTTCCATTCCCCAGAAGCATCCTCCCGCCAAGATGGCTTCGCTCAGCCCGTCGGTGCGGGCGGGCTTCGTCGCGTCGGTGGATGCCGCGCTGGTTTGCTCAGCGGTCGAGGGCGCTTTCGATGGCTTTTCTGGGCTGACGTCCGGCGCGCCCGGGGCTTTTCGGTCGCATGCCCAGAGGCTGAGGCCCGATGCGCCCAAGGCCAGGGCGAAGGTTCTGCGTGAAATGCTCATCCTGCTTCAGCATACGCTGCGGAGCGGGGACGGTTTCGGACCGCCGCCTGTCACGCGGAGATGGGCCACGCGGAGACAGGCATCGCGGCAAGGGAGAATAAACGTGCAATCCGACCGTCGCCGAGGGTAGCCGTGCCCGCGAGCAAGGAGTCGTCGAAGGTCCAGCTGCTCTGAACCGCCCCCGACCGCTCCACGATCGGCCTCTCTGAAGGCCAGCGCTGCACCTCGGCGTCGCGCAAGGCACACCTTCGCACTCCCCGCAGCGCCTGGGAACCAGGTCGCGGGTCCGGCCGAGGTCGCCCGCGAGCCGGGCCCTCGGGAGGCCGCCTACGCTTTCGGCAGCCCCCGAACCTCAACGCCATCTGCCCCCACGGCACGGAGGGAAAGTCCACCAGCGGCGGCCCCGGAAGGCTGGCCAGTGCTCGCCCACGACCTGGTAGAGAACTGTCCGCTCCGGGCGCCGACGCTCGGAGCGGCGCGCAGCCGGAGCGCAGCAGGGAGCCGCGGCGCTCGGCAGACTTCGAGAACGGATCGGGCGCAGTTGGAATGCAATCGGCTGCACACGTGACCAAGCGGGGCAGTCCGGTGCCCCGGTCTGCGGGTCACGGCTGCACTCGGTCAGCTCACCCTCGCGAACAAGATCCTCGCTTACAGTACGAAGCTGGACGCGGCGATTCGGGAGATCGCCAAGGTTCTCGTCAAGATGCGGAAGATTTGAGCACGTCAACCGCCGGTCGCGGTCCGCAGGGCAAGCTCGAGGATGAACCTGTGGCTGTCGGCGAAGCCCCGCACACGGTCACTCGGGTCGTTGGTGGCGAGCCGGCTGATCTCAGGCAGGAACTGCGCCCACCCCGTGTAGTTCGCGATCATCATCGCGGCGACCCGCACATCCTCGCGTCGATCATGCATAGCGGCTACGGCGGCGTCGAATACCCGCTGGTCGAAAGGGCCCGGCGCAGTACAGGTCAGCAGCCGCACCGCGTGACAGACGGCCTCCTCCGCCTGTCCGAAGTCGAGCACCTCGAGGCAGTCCTCCCTGTCGTAGCAGGTGAACTCCGACTTGATCGCCTCTTCGATCGGACCCGTGGGCTCCGCGGTTACGTCGACGTACTGCACCAGGATTACCGTGTCGTCTACCAACCGGACCTCGCCGCCTGGCACGCGCCACCGCTGGTCAGGGCGGTCCTCGTCGAACGGTTCATCCTGACCAACATCGATCTGCTGCCACCCGTTGTCCTGGGCGTGCAGCGCGAAGACGCCGAGGTCGATCTGCAGGACAAACGCCAACCGACGCGTCATCTGACAAACTCCCCATCAACCGCAGAGCTGGTCTTTCGTACGATGACCACGCCTCGTGGCCGTCTCCCGTGTTCGCATTGCCAAGCGACGTCTCCGTTCGTACCCGCCTGGCGGGGGGACCGTAGCAGGACCTCTCGTTGACGGTCAAGCGGTGGCCTTCCTCGCTATCGCGGGATACGTCTCAACACAGCGACCCCTTCGACTCCTTCGACACCCTCTTCGAGGGAAGCCTGTCCTTCGAGAGAAGCTTCGTCACGCGCGAGGTCACGGACGCTCCGACCGCGCAGAGTGCTGTACGACACACCTCGGGAACCCGGCGCGCCGGCACCCCTGATTCGGCGCGACGATGCCGCCGCAAGGTACAGGCCTCACTCCCCAGGACGCTTGGGACTTGGTCAACTATGTACGCCGCCTGCAAAAGCGGCAGGCGACAGGAGCCACCCAGTGAAGCGCAGGGCGAGCGCATCTTAAATCTCGGGAAATCCTGCGTTTAGGACGATGAGAAAGTAGCTGTCACTCCACATTGCGAGCTTCTTCTTCCGACGACCGCTCTGCTTGTCCTTGTTCGTCGAAGGGACGCCGGCATAGTAGCTTGAGCGCAGCAGGTAGTTCGGAACCGGCGCCTTCGGTAGCCGCCTGCGCGAGCAGGATCCTCTTCTCGGTAGCCCATGCCGTGCAGGAGATGAAACGCACCTTGCTGACGAGAGCGCGCGATGGCTCCCCGGAGCGTCCTACCGTCGAGAGCGATGGTCTGTCCCTCCAAGTCCCCGAGGAGCGGTCGTGCTCAGCGAAGAAGAGCCTCATGGAAGGCGGGTGGCGGGAGCGCCTCGAAGACCCGTCGAAAGGTATGGGAGCTCGGAACGCCATGGGACAGTTCGAGAAAGCGACCGAGGATTTCGGAGCGTTCTTTCGCGAAGAAGGCGATCTCTTCCCACCCATCGGCCCCGGCAATCGCGCCGAGTAGTGCGAGCGTCAGCACGTTTTCGATCGGATGAAGGCGAGTCCACGCGACTCTCGGGTCCTTCACCTCGGAGAAAACGTCCACCAACGACTTCAGGGGCTTCGCGATCGCCTTGGTCACAAGCCGACAGGATCATGCGCGGAGGGCCGTGTCTCCATGGCCGCCTGCCCAAAGTGCCTTTGCGGCGTCGTTGCCGTCACGCGACTCGAACCAGGTCCCCCCTGCTCGTTCACGGAGCTCCAGGACGCGATGTTCGAAACGTGAGCGGACGCACGCAGCAGATCCCAACCTTCTTCCCACGCCGCACGGGAAGAACCCGAAGCGACGCAACTGCGGCGCCATTTCGGGGTGCGCACACCCGTGGAGAAACTCGAGCACGCGAGAGCTCTGCTTCAATTCCTGCCCCATCTCTCCCCTCGTCCGCATTCGACCGACGAGCGCGCCCCGGCCAACGAGCCATTGGCATGACGGGCCGGATCATCCTCGCAGCGAGTGAACCGCAGCGCTCACGAATTCCACGAACGCGGGGAAGGGAAGCGTGTCCTCCCGTGCCGCGTGCGGCCGGTACATTCGCAGAGCCTCCGGCGCTGCCTGCTTGCTCCGATTGCTCCCCTCGACTTCGAGTCGGAACGCGAAGGTCGGTGGCCTGCCCCGAAGCTCTTCTCTCCGCTCCTGGTGACCGCCCCGCTTGCTCTTCGATTTCGGACCCCGTCTGCCCGCGGTCCCGCTGGTGCCAGCGCCGGGCCCGTCGCTCGATGGCCGTAGGTGCGAGTTCTTCGAGTGCGGTTCAAGAGCTCGGCTAGCAACTCGACCTGCTCGGTCAGCGCGGCGATCTTGAAGAGGCGCAATCAGTGCAACTGAGCACACGCAGTAGTGTGTAAGGGGTACAGGTTCGCGACGTTCGGCCACAGCAGCGTGCATCACAAGCTGGTGAATCGGGCAGCCTCCATCACGTAGCGGGCATGTCGAAAGTCGCGTGCGCGTGCGATCACTCCCTGGTCGCATTCGACCAGAATGAAATAATCGGGAGCGACAGCAGGACCCGTGGAGGTGTACACGAGCAGCGCCGCAAGGCCTTCCACCGCTCCGGGCTCGAGGGTCCATTCTTGGCCGGAGGTGGCGTAGTTGCCGAAGTATGTGTGTCGTATGGCGGCTCGGCCGCGCAGTCTGGCGCGCGCGACGACTTCCACCTCGACTTCTTCCGCGAGCATGCCGCATACGCCATCGAAGTCGTGCGCGTTGAAACGCTCGGCGTAGCGCGCGAGAAGAGAACGCGTGTTGGCGTCGAGCGAAGGCGTCGACGCCTCGGCGGACAGGTCGGCTACTTCCCGCAATCGTCGCCGTCCTCGATGCAGCGCCGCCTTGACCGCCAAGAGCGACGCTCCCGTGATGTTGACGATCTCCGTCATACGGAAATCCAGGACGTCCTTCAGCACGACGCACGAGCGCTCGATCGGTGTCAAAAACATGAAGGAATGCAGAGCCGCTTCGACGGCGATCCTCGAATCTGCATCCCTGTTCGATGTGGTGTCTGGCATAGCTTCGAGTGATTCCCTCGGGTTTAGGAGAGCCGCCCGGCGTCGCCGCCCCGTCAAGTCGATCGCACTGCGATAGGCGATTCGCACCAGCCACCCTTCCACGCTCTTGCGTGGAGGGTGGCTGGACCACGCTGCGAGTGCCTTCGCGAATGCATCTTGGATAGCGTCCTCCCCGTCAATGACCGATCCCGTGATGCGCGCGGCGAGGCGATGCAGCCGCGGTCGCATCGATTCGATCGCTACCCAGAGGTCCGATTCGTGGAAGCTAGATTCCGTGGCTGGTGGCTGAGTCATTCTCTTCGGCGTTCGTTGAGACCCGACGATGGGTGGCTGAGTCAGGGTTTCGGGGCGTTCATCGGTGGGCGGCTCCGATCCATGCCGTTCAGTCGACGATCAGCCCGCCGGTTAGGTTCATGACGGTACCCGTCATTCCGCTCGCACGGTCCGAGGCAACGAACACCGCCGCGCGCGCCAACTCCGAAAGGCGTGTGGAGCGCTTGGTGTGACTTGGTGCCTCCGCGAGCGCGCGGAACTCATTGCGCGTAATCCCCAGGGTCTTGGCGTGAATGCCGAAAACCACATCGATCGTGGAGGTCTCCGGCATGCCGCTGGTTCGTAGGCACACCGCACGGACTCCTCCACTCGCCAGCTCGGCCGAGAGGGAACGGTTCAACGCTTCGAGCGCTGCCCAGGCGGGACCCATCCCTCCGACGCCGGGAAGACCGAGGCGAGCGGGCTCGGGCGTGTGCATCAGGATCGTGCCGAAACCTTGCTGGGTCATTCGGCGCGCTGCGGTGCGCGCCGTAATGAAGTGCGAACGAAGATAGGTCGTCGCCGGCGTCATGAACGCATCGACGGAGAGATGCGTGAGCGGTGCGCCCTGGATGCCCTCCTGCGGAATACCGATCGCGTTGAATGACACGTGCACGTCGCCGGCGGACCGGACGACGTCTTCAAAGTGCGCCTCGACGGCCCTTTCGTTGAGCGCGTCGACCTCGGTGGCATAAGCTTGGCCACCCGACTGAGAGATCGCGCTCGCAAGCGCGTTCACCTTCGCCAGGTTCCGCCCGGTCACGTGCACACGAGCGCCTTCCGTCGCGAACTCTCGAGCGATCGCGCTGCCGACGTTTCCTGCGGCCCCATAGATGATAGCGGTTTTCCCCTTGAGTAGCATGGGTTCCTCTTGGTCATGGATGTAATGGTTTCGGAGGTGGCGCTTGCCGGCCCCCCAATACGGACGGGCGACAGGGGCGAAAGGATGCGCGGATCGACTCTCATTCGCGACAATCGCCATGGTTTGGCCCGTCCTGCAGTGACCCCAAACCACCTGTTCTCGCTCGCCGGGCACAACCCCTCGGGATCGCGTGATTTCCCGGGCTTTGGCAACCCCCTCGGCTCGAGCCCGTGAGCTCTCATGACCCGATGGATGTCGCGGAAGATCGGGGTCTGAAGGTGAAGGGGAAGCACGTGGATGTGTTCACGTGGCTGCCGAGCATCACCCGAGTCTGGAATTCGCGCGTCCCCAGCAACCAAGGCTTGCACGTGTTCGTCGGCAGCAAGCGTTGCGCACGTGCCGAGCCGCCGAAGCCGCCCAGCACCTGGTGAAGGAGCGTCACTGACGCTGCCGTCGTCGGGATCCCGGACGAGACCTGGGGCGAGCGCGTGGTGGCTGCATCCGTGCCCCTCAGTCCCCGCGGGTGCTGCGCCCGAGGTGAGCGACGAGTGCACTGTCCATCGTCGAGACGTGCAGCGACAGCCAATCAGGGAGAGTCTCCGTGACCAGAGCTCGACCCAGGGAGATGAGTCCCCGGTCGACTCGCTCTTTGAATTGGTACAACTGCCCCAAAACGCGCCTGTGTTCGCCCTCGTGTTCACCCGTCGCAGGGAAGTTGGACTCTCGCATGAGCTCGTTCTCGCGGGCAAAGTGTTCTTCGGTGTGGGCCACGAGCCGCCCGAAGAGTGCTGGAAACTCCGCGCTACTCGCCCCAAGGAGGTGCGTCACGAGGCGCACGAATTCGAGATGGTCGCCGTCAATGGCCCCGTGTCCGAGCTCTTGCACAGCAAGCTTGGGATGAGCCGTCGGTGATGCATTTTCCATGATCTCTTACGAGTGCCTCGGGCAAGCTTCGGTGTTGTTGTCTCGTTCCTGAGCGACGACGTGCTCCGGCAGCCCCAGCCACTGATGGATGGCCTCAACGTCGAATCCGACGTGTCGCTTTCCCGCACAGGCGATGAGCGGACGCCGAATCAAGAGTGGGGTTGTCATCAGCAGCTCGAGCGCCTCATTCCGGTCGAGGCGTTCTGGTACGACCTGTCCATTCTTGACGGTGGGGGCGGAGCGATTGAACCAATCGGCGACGGGCAGTGGGGCCAAGAAGCTCAAGAGCTCCTGCTCGCTCCAGGGATGCTCGAGAAGATTGTGTGCTTCGATCTCGTGACCTGCTTCCTCGAGCCAGGCCTTCTGCCGGGTGTTGTTGATGCAGCCGGGCTTTTCGAAAAAGGCGATCGGACCTTCGGAGTCGGAATCCCCCTGGGGCATGTGCACGTGCTCTGGATCGTTGCGGAGAAACTGTGCGCTTTTGGAAAATGCGGTCTTGAGCTCTTGCTTCAGAGTAGGAGGCGCATCCGTATCTTCGAGGGCCCGTGTCATGCAGATCATCCACGCTTCGGCTTCGCGGGGACCGATTGAGAACGAGAGGTGTCGCTTGCGCAGGCGCGGCTGACCCAAGCGCGCCGAGTACAGGGCCGGCCCTCCCAGCCACTCAGTGAGGAAGCGACCGAGAGCGACCTTGATGGGGCCGAGATCCTCCGGGTGCATGGCTCGAATGGTCGCGGCTTCTGGCAGGGTGCCCATGTAGTGATAGAAGCGATCGACGAGGTGCCGGACGGCTGGTTCACCCCCGAGAGCGTCGTAGTGCGGATTGGGGCTTGAAAGGGAGGAAGCGACCGTGGGGTGGCGCTCCGGCGGGGACGGGGACGACGGATTCTTCGGTGCCATGGGGAAGCACTCGTAAGAGCAGCAAGAATCGTACCCCTGCTCCCTCTCCCAGAGAGCGCTGGAAAATGGCCCGTGGGGGCCTCTGGCGGAGAGGTTTTGTCGGGAACCGGACAAACGGCCGCGATCGACGTCGGAAGATCCTGTGTCAGGGGCGGGGGAGTGCTCCGGGGGGTTGTTTCGATCCAGCTGATCGATGGGTCGGTCCTCGGGCGGGGAGTCTGGCGAGGTCTTCGAGCTCGCCCGACTGATCGCGCGTGAGCTGACTGCCGCCCTGGCGCTGCTCACAAGGGGTGAGGCCGCGGCATTCCTCCGGGTCTGCGCGGCAGCGGCAAGACGTTCGAAGCCAAGCTTCAGGGCCGACTCGAAGAGTTCCATTGCCGGACGTACCATCAACTTGCGGTCATTACGGTGAGCTCTCTCGAAGGTCGATCCATCGAGGACTCATGGACCGAGCAGCGCTGCACGACCTTTCGGACTGGATTGCCGCGGGCGCCGCGTGCCCGTAAGGACGCGGCCCTTTCGATGAAAGCCCCCTCTCAGCGGACGGAGAACAAACCTTCTTCCCCACCGGGAGGTGTAGCGAATAGCTCTAGGTTGATGTGGTAACGCGGCCCCTGGAAGTACTCGAGCACCATCTCGTGATCTCCGGAGGAGAGCTGGACCGAGCCTTGTCGAACCCGCGGAGGATGGACACCGTCATTGTCGATCACGAGCTTTCCGTCGATGTAGAGCTTGGCGCCATCGTCGCTCGAGATCCGAAACTTCCACGTTCCGGCCTGCTCCGCGCGAAAGGCACCCGCGTACCGGATCGTGAACCATTCGAAGCGGTCCTCGACGCCGGGAAAGCCCTGCTCGAAGTCGCGCGCGGCGATGTCCCATTCGCATGCGTACACGACGGAGGACGCTTCAAGTTCGTCGTAGGAGTCCGGTAGCTTCTTCGAGTCTTCTGCGATGAAGAAGACTTGTCCCTCGAAGCAGCCTCGCACCGGCGTTTCGTAACCGAACACGTTGTCGGATGGAGCTTCGGGAGGATCGATGGGATCTTCCAGCTCCTCGTCGCTCGGCGTAGCCGGGCGCCCTGTGGAGGGCCGGCCGTCCTCCGTCTTGGTGCCCGCGGGTTGCTTGGTGACCGGGTCGGGTCGCTTCACGGTGGCGCGAGTGGGGGTCGAGCCCCTACGGGGACGCCGTAGAGCAACGTTGCCCCGGGTCTTGCCAGACGCCCGGGTGGAGACCTTCGTGCGTCCGGTGCCGACGAAGCGGGGCGGCGACTTGGCCCGGGCAACTAACTTCACCCGCGGCTTCGCCCGAAACACCACGCGCGCCTTGCCGCTCGACTGGATGCTATTCTTGCTTCGAGCATGGGAGCCGCTGGAGCTCGACGCGGTCGCGCGAGCCTTCAGACGAACCCCCGATTTCTTTCTGGAAGAGCTGGACGAACGAGTGCCGGCCTCGGCACGGGATGCCGAGGACGAGTCGGCGCTGGAGTTGGCCGAGAATCCGGCGCGTACACTGCATCCGATGAGGCCGACGCACGCGCCGAGGAGGAGGGCGAGGGCGAGTCGGACTGGGGGAACCAATCGAGCGATGCTGAACTGAAGCATGGGGGAGTCTTTCGGGGGAGGGACTGCGAGCCTGATGGTCTGACGTGGCTCGCAGGAGGGTAATTCATTTGCCATCCTGGCTGACGTCTCGGGGCGGGAGCGAACAGCTTCTGCAGCGGTTTCCAGTTGCCTCGAGCCCCTTTACCCCGAATCGGCCCGCTCGAGGTGAGGGCCGTCTTTCGATCGCGTGCGCCGAGCGATGGTGAATAATCCCCGGCTCCCACGTTCCTTCCGCTGTCTCGTCGCGCGGAGATTCTATTCGACCACGCTCCCAGCCCTTTCTACGCTCAAGCCACCGGTACGAACGAGATGGCTCCGCCGCCAGGATGTCGAGAGCTGGTTTCGCTTCGACTACCATCGGGACCTCTGGCTCGAGCGGCAGATCAAGTCGGTGGCCAACGTCACGCGCCAGGACGTGCGCGAGTTCATCGAAATCGCGGCGCGATCCCACTTCCTCCCGGCGGTGACGGAGTACCCTTTGGAGGAGGCACCGCGTGCCCTGCGAGAGCTCGCGACGGGGAACGTCCGCGGGGCCAAAATGCTCGGCATTCGCTAGCATTCACCCAAAACGACGAAGCCCCCTGCGGCGCCTCAACGGAAGGCTGCAGGGGGCTTGCATCGAGGTGGAGGGCTTACTGAGCCTTGCGGCGTGCGAAGTGCGGTTCCGCCGCCAGGGACGCGATGTAGTCGATGAACCCGATGGCGCCGCTCATGAAGGCGGCCCGCTCGGTCTCGCCGAGACAGGCGCTCTCCGTGCCGAAGGCGAACGCCTTCATGCGCGCGCTCACGCAAGCCTGCATCTCCTCTTCTTGAGCAAGCAATTGAGCAAGCTCCGGCTGCCCGTCGAAGGTGAAGGACCCGGGGACCTCGCCGGTGGCGTCGATGGGGAGCCCGCCCTCGTCTGCGCGATAGCGCCCCACTTCATCGAAGTGCTCGAAACCGAAGCCGATCGGATCGAACTGCTGATGACAGTTCTTGCAGGCGCCCGAAGAGTGAACCTCCTCGTAGCGCTGCCGCGTCGTCACCTGACCCGTGGCGGGCTCCGGCAAGAGGGGAACGTTCGCGGGCACCTCGGGACGCTGGCGGCACAGGAAGTTCTCCATCACCAGCAAGCCCCGCTTGGTGGGCGAGGAGCCATCGGGAAGCGCGCGGGACGCGAGGACGGATCCCTGGGCCAGCACACCGACGCCCGCCGTCTCGGGCCGCTCAACGCTCTGGTAGTCCTCAGCTGGCGCCGGGAACCCATAGAACTGCGCGAGGGCCTGGGTGGGAGTCGTCACGGTGCTTGTGAGGAGCTCATGGAGACCGCCGCCGCCGTCGATGACCACCAGCTCCAGGAAGCGACGGGTCTCCTCCCGCATGTCCGCGCGGAGAGCGTCGAATTCCGGCACATTGGCCTTGGTCATCGTGGTCACCCGCGGATAACCGAGCCAAGCCCCGAACAGGTAGTGCAGGTTCTCGCGGCCCCGCGGGGTGCCCATGAGATCCCGAGCGACCTGAACGAGCACTTCGGGCGACCCCAGCTCACCCGCGTCGGCCCGCGCCAGGAGCTCGTCACTCGGGGTGGTGCCCCCGAAGGTGTAGGAGAGGGCTGCCGCCACTTCGTGTTGAGAGAGAGTTCGCTCGCCACCCGCGAGCGCGCCGATTTCACTGCGGTACACGGTGTGCGGCGAATGCACCAAAGCGCGGGTCAGCCAGCCGATGCCCTCGGCGAAGCTCGTCTTGCTCGATGCCTCGTCGAAGAAGGTCAGCAGTTTCTCCTTCTCGTCCGCCGCGAGGGGACGCCGGAACAGACGCTTGCCGTACTGGTCCAGGAAGGTCTCCGCGCAGGCCCGATCCGCGGTCGAGGCGGAACAGGGCAGCAGCTCCCCGAGGGCAGCCACCACGGCGTTGGCCACGGACGCCGCCGTGGTGTCGATCTCGGCCGCCTTCTGCTTGCTCACCACGAGACGCTCCGCGGCGTTGTCGTACCCGTAGTGGGAGATGGGATCGGAGCTGAAGGAGGAACTCCAGGATCCGACGACCTGCGGGAAGACGTCCGAGAGGGTGGCCTCGAACTCCCGTGTCGTCAGGCGCCGCAGGAGCGGTTCACCCGCTTGGGAGCCGGAGCACAGCTCTACGCCGCCGCCCTCCACGGGTTCGTCATTCCCGGCGCCAGGCCGGCCCTCGTCCTCTGGCACGCAGGCGCCCGCAGCCAACGTCAGCACCGCGAAGGCGCCCAGGCGACGCGCAGCGGTGAAGGTTCGACTCAAAGTACTGAAGGGACTCATGCCAGTGCCTCCTCGACCAGGCTGCTCGCGCCGCCGAAGGACATCGCGCTGCTCCCCATAGCCCGAGCGAGTGTGAGCCAGAGCTCCCCGGCCTCGCGATCGGCCTCCTTCTCCGGCAACTCCGCTTTGTGGTGATTGATGACCTGCCCCGTCTTCAGGGCCCCACCACCTCCGCCGATCGTCACGATAGGCATGTAGCTCCAGAGCCTGGCCGCTTGCCCCGATGCGAGATCTCGGGTCCAGCTCGTGTGCCATTGACCCTCGCCGATTTCGCTCACCAGAAGGATGGTCGTGTTGTCGAGCACCGTGTGGGCGGGATCCGCGGGGTCTTCCACGTCGATCCGCTCGATCAGGTGTTTCGTCAACATTTCGATGAACCAACGCTGGGCCTTGGCGAAAGGCTCCCGGGCCATCATGTTCGGCACGCCGTTCGAGACATTGGGGCTCGTATGGGACAGCGTGTTGTGGTGTGAGCCGCTCGATCCCATGAACCCGAAGTCGATGTCGCAGTTGGCATAGAGCGACTGGATCGCCACTACGGGACGTGCATTGCAAACGAGGCTAGCCGCCGCCACCTCGAGCTGCGCAGCGAGGATCGCCGGGAAGTTGGCTTCGCTGACGAACCACTCCTCCGCCTGGCCCGCCGCTGCCGCCCGCAACTCCTCGACAGCGGGGAGCATGGGAGCCTCGGTGCAGCTGATCGGTCCGCTGCCGCCGGTCTTGAGGGCCTGAATCGCTTCGAGGTGGGTCTGGAGCTTGTTCTGCTCGCTGGTCAGACCCTGGAGCTCCGACTGCAACGAAACGATCTGCCCCTCTGTGAGCGAGAGCAGGGAACCGTGCAGCTCAGCGTTTACGTCGACCTCGGCGTCCCCTCCGCCGAGCCCACCAAACACCTCATCATACGCCACCAGAGGGCTCCTCTGGGGCACCACTGCCTGCCCGTCCCACAGCAGCTTGGCGTCGAAGTCCTGTCCCCACTGCCGCTGGGCCACGGCCCCAAGAGCGAGGGTGCGGTGGCCGAGCTCGTTGGCGATGAAGTGCTCGATCGAGGTCCGCTCCGTGGTGTCGTCCGAGTTACCCACATCGCTGTTGGAGAGGAACTTGACGATGCCCTGGTGCGTGTCGGCACCCGGGTACATGAAGCCCTGGTAGACGTTCACGAGGTTCTTGTAGGGCTCGAGCGGCCCGAGAATCGACACTCCACTCTCCGCCAGGGTGAAGTCGGTCCCTTGGCCCACCGGGTTGAAGTGCTCCGGGGACACGCCGTGGGGCATGTAGTACAAGAGGAACCGATTGGGGCGACCGGCGTCTTGCGCGCGGGCAGCGCGCACCACCTGGTAGGCGACCGGTGCGCTCAGCCCGAGGGCCAGGGCCTTGAGAAAGAGCCTGCGCTCCAGTCGCAGGCGTGCTCGAGATGAAACTCGTGCCAACGTCATGATTAAAGGAGTCCTTTCGAAGCGGTAAGGGAGCGCTACCACCGTGCGGCAAGGGGAAGGGCTGGAACGAGAGTTTCCCGAGGGAGGGCTCGCGATGCCGTGCCGGGAGAGCTGCGCGGAGCTAGCTCGTCGAGTGTACTGTCCGGGCAGGGTTCGGACGAGGTGATTGGAGCAGAATGTAGCCGAGCCTGATCCGTCAGCGATGCTCTCGGTGGAAAATTCTCTTCGGGTCATAACGTGACCGCGGGGTGCTGCGTCCCATGCGTCGGCGACTGCGCCCTCGTGCTGTTCGAGCCCCATCAACGTGGTCCACTTCAAGAGGTGGTTCGAGCTCTGGGACGTCAACGAGGACGGGGCGCTCGACATCGTGATGCTCGGCAGTACCCAGGCCTGCGTCTATCCCGGCACGGGAACCGGAGCGTTTGGTAAGTGTTCGGCCTTCGTCGTCTCGAACGGGAGCACCCGCGACGTCCTGCTCTTGGCAGACACGAACGAGGACGAGCACTTGGACGCCATCTCCGTGGGCCACGGCGACTTCGAGGTGCGACTGGGTCACGGCGACGGCTCCTTCGAAGAAAACGCGGAGTTTCGAACGTCGATCTCGACGGACGTGACCGCGCTGGAGATGGGTGACTTCAACGAGGACGGCCACGACGACTTGGTGGTCCTCACGAGCTCGAGCACCTCCTCGACGGCCACCGTGGAAATCCACTTGGGCGCCGGGAATGGCAGCTTCGAACGGGATGGTCGCGTCTTCGTTTCCGGATGGGCCCAGGCCGTCGACGTGGGCGACGTGAACAACGACGGACACCTCGACGTGCTCGTTGCAAACGCGGACGCCAACGCACTCATCGTCGTGCTCGGATCAGGGGATGGTCAGCTTGACGGCGGCTCGTTCAGCTACCCGGCTGGGGAGCGCTCCCTCGATCTCGCCGTCGTCGACATGAACAACGACGGCTGGCTCGATGTGGCCGCCCCCGGCTACGATAGCGGGACGGCGGGCGTGCTGTTCGGTGCGCCGCCGCTTTGCCCGGCCCAGTAGCTCGACGCAATGACCCGACGTTGCACGCGCGGACTTGCTGGATTTGCAAGCGCTCTACGGTCACGGCGAGCCGAGTGAAACCACCCAGGCGATCGAGGCTAGGAAACACATCGACCACCACGGTGGCAATGTTCCGCACCCACTCCCGCTCCACATCGAGCCGCCACATTCGCCCGAGCTCTCGCGAGCTTCCGACGCCGGATAGGAGCTCTCTTGCCCACCCCCTGCGGGTCGCTCTATATCGCCAAAGGACGATGAAAAAGACCGATGCGCCAGAAGCGGTGTGCTGCCCGCCCCCAGACACCCAGGAGGACCTCCGTCCCGTGGAAGGGCGCGATGCGGACGAGGAGCTGGCGTCCTTCGCCAAGGCCCTCGGCCACCCGGCGAGGGTGCGGATCATGCGCATCCTGACCCGCAGAAGCACTTGTATTTGCGGGGATATCGTCGAAGAGCTGGACCTTGCCCAGTCGACCGTCTCCCAGCACCTGAAGGTCCTCAAGGATGCAGGGCTCATCCGCGGGGAGGTAGACGGACCCCGGGTCTGTTACTGCGCCGAGCCACGTGGCCTGCGGCGGGTCCGAGCCCTCCTCGGGAGCCTCTAGAGACTATCGTGAATCGGCAATCTACGTAAGGAGCATCGATGACCACCACACTTCGCGTTTTTGACCCCGCAATGTGCTGCTCGACCGGTGTCTGCGGCCCGTCCGTCGACCCCGAGCTCGCCCGCTTCGCCGGTGACCTCGAGTGGCTCAAGAGCCAGGGCGTAGCCGTCGAGCGCCACAACCTCTCTTCGGAGCCCGGGGCGTTTGCCGAGCACGCCGCCGTGAAAGAGGCGCTGGAGCGTGGGACGGACGTGCTGCCCCTCATCCTCGTCGGCGACCGGATCGCCGTCGAGGGCTCCTATCCGTCGCGCGAGACGCTGGCTGCGCTCGCCGGGGTCGTGGTCGAGCGCGTCGATCCGGCGCCCAAGGCCTCCAGCGGCTGCTGCGGTCCGTCAAGCAAAGGTGATTCGACCTCCAGCAAGAAGTCGGGCTGCTGCTGAACGGGGGACTCGTGACGGCGCGGATCGAAAGTCCGACGCGGGTCCTGTTCTTCACGGGCAAGGGCGGCGTCGGCAAGACCTCCACAGCCTGCGCGACGGCCATCGGCCTCGCGGACTCGGGCAAGCGTGTGCTCTTGGTTAGCACCGATCCCGCGTCGAACCTCGACGAGGTGCTCGGAGTGACGCTGTCAGCGACACCTACCGAGGTGGTCGGCGCACCTGGCCTGAGTGCGCTCAACATCGATCCCGAGCAGGCCGCACACGACTACCGTGAACGCGTCGTCGGACCGTACCGCGGCGTTCTGCCCGAGGCCGCCATCGCCAGCATGGAGGAGCAGCTCTCGGGAGCCTGCACCGTCGAGATCGCCGCCTTCGATGAGTTCACGAAGCTCCTCGGCGATCGGGCGGCGACGTCGCAGTTCGACCACGTCGTCTTCGACACCGCACCGACCGGCCACACCCTGCGTCTGTTGGAGCTGCCTGCCGCGTGGTCGAGCTTCATCGACACGAATGTCGGCGGCACCTCGTGCCTTGGTCCGCTCTCGGGGTTGGCGGCCCAAAAGCACCTCTACGCCGAGTCAAACGAAGCTCTGCGCGATGCGACGCGGACGGTCGTGGTGCTCGTCGCACGCCCTGATGCCGCTTCCCTGGCGGAAGCCGAGCGCACGCGGACCGAGCTGGAAGCGCTGGGGGTCTCGAACGCACGGCTCGTCGTCAATGGTGTCTTTCAAGCGGACGCTGCAAGTGATGCAACGGCTCAGGCCATGGAGGCGCGGGGGCGCGCTGCCCTAGCGGCACTTCCTGCTGGCCTGAAGACGCTGGCGCGTGTCGACGTGCCGCTGCTGCCCGTCGAACTGGTCGGGATCGAAGCGCTGCGTCGGCTCGGAGCGCCTGGGAACGCGATGGCTGTCGCGGAGCCACCTCACGCGGAAC
The DNA here is from genome assembly GCA_050289625.1 of Polyangiaceae bacterium. GTDB lineage: Bacteria > Myxococcota_A > Polyangia > Polyangiales > Polyangiaceae > NIC37A-2. The sequence goes on from JBNKGC010000022.1 coordinate 39,473, forward strand.
CGGTCAGCGGCACTCCCCTCGGTGCCCTCATCGACGAGCTGGCGAGCGCGGGCAAGGGCGTGGTCATGACCATGGGCAAGGGCGGCGTCGGTAAGACGACGGTCGCTGCGCGCATCGCGACCGAGCTTGCGCGGCGCGGGCTGTCGGTCACGTTGACGACCACCGACCCAGCGGCGCACGTGGAAGCGGCGGCCCGCGACCTCGGCGCGGCCAGCGCGAACCTTGTGGTCACGCGCATCAATCCCGAACAGGAGACGCGCCGCTACACCGAGGAGGTGCTCGCCACCGCGGGGGCGGGCCTCGATGCCCAAGGCAAGGCGCTGCTCGAAGAAGAGCTGCGCAGCCCCTGCACCGAAGAGATCGCCGTCTTCCGCGCGTTCGCCGAGACCGTCGCCCAGGGCGAAGACCGCTTCGTTATCGTCGACACGGCGCCAACCGGGCACACGCTGCTCCTGCTCGACGCTGCCGAGTCCTATCACCGCGAGGTGCTGCGAAAGCCGAGCGGCAGCCCGGAGGCCGTGCAGCGGCTCCTCCCGCGCCTTCGGGATCGCGCATTCACCCGGTTGCTCCTCGTGACCTTGCCCGAGGCAACGCCTATCCACGAAGCCATGCAGCTCGAGCGAGATCTTGCCCGCGCCGAGATCGAGCCCTTCGCCTGGGTCGTCAACCAGAGCCTCACTCCGCTCGCGGTGACGGACCCGGTCCTACGCTCGCGTCAGGCGCACGAGGCGAAGCACCTGCACGAACTGGCGACGCACGCTGCACGCCTGGTGATCGAGCCGTGGAGCGCGGGTGTCTCGCCAAAGCAAGCGCAATTCGCTCGCGAAGAGCTCGCGACAGCGTGAGGTCCTATGCGCTCGCTGACGCTCGTCGTCGTCGCCTGTCTGGCGGCGGGCGCATGTCGGAGCGGCGATGAGATCGCTCGTCCTCCCCGAACATCCCGAGCTGGTTGGCGTCGCTGAGCTCGGCCGGGGAGGCGTCGCGACGGGAGGCCTGGCGACGTAGCGGCACATCCTCTCGAGGCGCTTCTTGTCCCGGCCGTCGATGGCGATGGCGGCATGCACGTTGATGCCGCCGACGACGGCGGCTGACGTGAACGGTTACGTTCCCTCCACGGCCGGTTCGTTGGATCGCTCGGCGATGCGAAAGCAGCAGCGGCGGTCACCCGACAGGATGTGCTCGACTCGCTCGACGGCGACGTCCTCACCCAGGACGCTACGAAAGAGCGCTAGCTCGCCACCACACAACTTCGAGCAGAGTCGGGCTGCCTGTGCGACGGCACAGTGGTTCTCGATGATCTGAAGTGCTCCATCGCGCTGTCTCCACTCGGCCATGTACCCTTCTTCGCTCCGAATGCGAGCGAGCACGGCTACGCGTTCCTCGAGGGGCGCGTTGGGACCGGGCATGCGCGCCCGATAGCTCTCGGCCTGCTTGCGGGTTCGCTCGTTGGTGAGGCGTTCGATGCCCTCTTCACCGAAGGCATCTCGAACTGCTTCGAGCATTCCGACGGCTAGCTCCGCGTGGCGATCGGGGAATCTATCGTTGGCCTTCGCCGTCAGCTGCCACACGCGAGCCGGGCGCCCCACCTTGCGTCGCTCATCGGCAAACTCGACGAGCAACTCGCCCTGAAGCACCGCGAGGTGCTGACGAACCGCCATCGTGGTGACGCCCAGGAGGTTGGCCATCCGAGCCGTGGTCAGTGGTCCCTCGGTCTTGAGCAGATGGAGGACCCGTTGTCGACCGGAAGCGGGAGCGTCGGAACCCATGCAAGTACTTTACCAACTTGAGAAAGTGCATTCTTGACAAATAAAAGAAAGGTTCCACTTTCTTAATGGAGTGGCCGCGCTGCATCTTCCGACTAGAGCGACATCAGGGAGCCCCCGTGGCGACGCATAATCAAGCAATTCCGAGTAATTACGTGTCACCTGCAGGAACGTGAGGAAGCACATGGGTTCCTGAAGGAGGTCCCACGCCTCCTTCGGGGCGGCGCAGCTGGCCGCGGCCGGCGTGAACGCAGGCCGACGATCCCGCTGCTGCCTTCGGTCCTGTCGCAGGCCCCGGCTGCCGAAAGGAGCGAGGGCGATGAACACTCAGACCGAGATCCGCGACCTCACGAACCGGAAATACAAGTACGGGTTCGTTACCGACCTCGACGCGGACGCCACACCGCGCGGGTTGAACGAAGACGTCATTCGGCTCATCTCGGCCAAGAAGAACGAGCCGGGTTGGATGCTGGACTGGCGGCTGAAGGCTTACCGGCACTGGGTGAAGCTTTCGATGTCGGAAGCGGAGCCGAAGTGGGCGAACGTTCGCTATCCGCCGATCGACTACCAGGACATCGTCTACTACTCAGCTCCCAAGCCGAAGAAGCCTCTCAAGAGCCTCGACGAGGTCGATCCGGAGCTGCGGACCATGTTCGACAAGCTCGGCATCTCGCTCGCTGAGCAAGAGCGCCTGTCCGGCGTCGCGGTGGACGCTGTCGTCGACTCGATTTCGGTCGCGACCACCTTCAAGAAGAAGCTCGCCGAGGTCGGCGTGCTCTTCTGCTCCTTCTCGGAAGCCGTGCAGAGCCATCCAGACCTAGTCCGAAAGTACCTCGGCTCGGTCGTTCCCTACACGGACAACTTCTTCGCGACGCTCAACTCCGCCGTGTTCACCGATGGCTCGTTCTGCTTCGTGCCGAGAGGCGTTCGCTGCCCGATGGAGCTTTCGACGTATTTCCGCATCAACGCCGCGGGCACAGGGCAGTTCGAGCGAACGCTCATCGTTGCCGAGGAGGGAGCGTACGTGAGCTACCTCGAGGGCTGCACGGCTCCGATGCGAGACACGAACCAGCTCCACGCCGCGGTGGTCGAGCTCGTCGCGCTGGAAGGGGCCCAGATCAAGTACTCCACCGTGCAGAACTGGTATCCGGGGGACGCCGAAGGACGGGGCGGCATCTACAACTTCGTGACCAAGCGCGGCAAGTGCGCCGGCGCGAACTCGAAGATTTCCTGGACGCAGGTCGAGACAGGCTCCGCCATCACCTGGAAATACCCGAGCGTGATCCTCCAGGGCGACAGCTCCGTTGGCGAGTTCTACTCCGTCGCCCTCACCGCGAACCGTCAACAGGCCGATACAGGCACCAAGATGTTTCACCTCGGGAGGAACACGCGGAGCACGATCCTCTCGAAGGGGATTTCCGCGGGCCGGGGACAGAACACGTACCGCGGCCTGGTGAAGATCGGGAAGTCGGCAAGCGGAGCGCGGAACCACACGCAGTGCGATTCGCTGCTGCTTGGTGCAGACTGCGGAGCGCATACGTTCCCGTACATCGAAGTGAAGAACCCCACCGCGCAGGTCGAGCACGAGGCATCCACTTCGAGGATCGGGGAGGACCAGCTCTTCTACTGCCGGCAGCGGGGCATCCGCGAAGAGGACGCGGTTTCGATGATCGTAAACGGCTTCTGCCGCGAGGTCTTCAAGGAGCTGCCGATGGAGTTTGCGGTGGAGGCCCAAAAGCTTCTGGGCATGAGTCTGGAGGGATGTGTGGGCTGAAAGGCCAAGGAGATGCACTGAGCCGGCGAGGCGGCTCGAGGTGGACCCCATGCTCGATATCAAGAATCTGCACGCCAAGGTCGAAGGCCGCGAGGTTTTGCGGGGCATTGATCTCCGGGTGAACGCGGGCGAGGTGCACGCCATCATGGGACCGAACGGCTCGGGCAAGAGCACGCTCGCTCAAGTGCTCGCGGGCAGCGAAACCTATGAGGTCACGGGCGAGGTTCGCTACGACGAAGACGATCTGCTCGCTCTGTCGCCGGAGGAGCGTGCGGTCCGAGGTGTCTTTCTCGCGTTCCAATACCCCGTCGAGATCCCCGGCGTTGGGAACCTCTACTTCCTGCGGACAGCGCTGAATGCGGTTCGCAAGGAGCGGGGGCTCGAGGAGCTCGACGCGATGGATTTCCTCGCTCTCGCCAAGGAGCGGATGAAGCTCGTCGAGATGGACCAAAGCTTCATGAACCGGTCCGTCAACGAAGGTTTTTCCGGCGGTGAGAAGAAGCGAAATGAAATCTTCCAAATGGCAATCCTCGAGCCGAGCCTTGCGATCCTCGACGAAACCGATTCGGGCCTCGACATTGACGCACTCCGGATTGTGGCGTCGGGCGTGAACGCGCTCCGGCGCAAGGACCGAGCGATGGTGGTGATCACGCACTACCAACGCCTCCTCGAGTACATCGTCCCGGATCGCGTGCATGTCCTTGCGAACGGCCGTATCGCGAGGTCCGGGGGCAAGGAGCTGGCGCTCGAGCTCGAGAAGCATGGGTACGCCGGCTTCGAACAGCAGCCGACGGTCTTGCGAAGGCCTGCCGCCGTCGGAGCGACGCCATGACCGACCGGAAGAAGATCTTTACCGAGCGCCTCGCACGCGCTCCGGCCAGGTCCAACGGGCACTCTCCTGGTTGGCTGAGGGGCCTTCGCCACTCGGCCTTCCAGTGGGCGCTCGAGCGTGGCTACCCCACGGTCAAGGACGAAGCCTGGAAGTACATGCGAGTCGCGCCGATTTTGGAGGTCCCCTTCGAACCCGCCGAGCCAGGCACGAACCGTCGGTCGTCCGAAAAGACCATTGACGAGCTCGCTCCCGATCTCGGCGGTCCGCGCCTCGTCTTCATCAACGGGTTCTTCGCTCCCGAGCTGTCTTCGCTGAAGTGGCTTCCGGAAGGCACCCAGGTCACGAGCCTCAGAGCGGAGCTCGCAGAGGGGAACGAGTCGCTAGAACTCCTGCTTTCGCGTCCCTTCCGCGAGCACCCTCAGGCCTTCACCGCGCTCAATACGGCCCTCGCCGAAGACGGGGCGTTCGTTCGGGTCCCCGCCAGCGCGACCCTCTCGGAGCCGATCCACCTCGTGTTCATCTCGGCCACGGGCCCCACGCCACTCGCGTCGCATCCTAGAGTTGTCGTGCTGGCGGGTGCCGGCAGCCGAGCGACGATCGTCGAAACCCATGCCGGTACCGTCGGCGATGTCTACCTCACCAACGCGGTCAGCGAGGTGGTCCTCGATGAGGGGGCGACGGTCGAACACTACAAGGTTCAGACCGAGGCCGAGACCGCGTTCCATGTAGCACTCCTCAGCGTGTGGCAAGGACGAGACAGTCGGTTCTCCGCGCACTCGGTGGCGCTCGGCTCCTCGATCGCTCGGCAGGAGGTGAGGGTCGGGCTCGAAGCCCCCGGGGCGGAGGTCTTCTTGAACGGCCTCTACATGCCACGGGGACAGCAACACCTGGACAACCCGACGACGATCGACCACGCCGCTTCGCAGTGCACGAGTCGCGAGCTCTACAAGGGTATCGTCGATGGGCAGGGCAGGGGCAGTTTCGATGGCCGCATCGTCGTGCGCCCGGGTGCGCTGGGAACGGATGCGAGCCAGACCAACAAGAACCTTCTCCTGTCGGAGTCAGCGCAGGCCTTCACGCGACCGCGGCTCGAGATCTTCGCCGATGACGTGAAGTGCGCGCACGGCGCCGCCGTGGGCGAGCTCGACCAGGACGCCGTGTTCTACCTCCGTTCGCGCGGCATTCGCGAGGACGCCGCGCGTGGCCTGCTCACGTATGGCTTTGCGGGTGAGATGCTGGGGCTCATTCGCGTAGAGCCGCTGAGGTCCCATGTGGAGAGCCTGGTCGCGCGGCGGCTGGGGACGGACGGCGGGAGGATGGCGGCATGACCACGGGCCAGACGAGCTCTGCAACGAACCTGAACGCCGACTTGCGGGCAAGACGGAGCGGCCCGGCCAGCTTCGACGTCGAGAGCGTGCGTCGGGAGTTTCCGATTTTTGACGAGAAGGTCTACGGCAAGCCGCTCATCTACCTCGACAGCGCAGCGACCAGCCAGAAGCCGCAGAGGGTCATCGATGCGGTCTCGCGCTTCTTCCTGAGGGAGAACGCGAGCGTTCACCGAGGCGTTTACCTCCTCGCCGAACGAGCCACGGAGGCGTACGAGGGCGCGCGCGCCAAGGTTCAACGATTCCTCAATGCGGAGCACGCCCACGAAGTCATCTTCGTTCGAGGCACCACCGAGGCTGTGAACCTCGTCGCGCAGACCTACGGCAGGGCGCACGTTGGCGCCGGGGACGAGGTGCTCATCACCGCGATGGAGCATCACTCGAACATCGTGCCCTGGCAGATGCTCTGCGAGGAGAAGCACGCCCAGCTGCGCGTCGCGCCGATCAACGATGCGGGCGAGCTGCTGCTCGAAGAACTCGAGAGCCTTCTCGGGCCGAAAACCAAGCTCGTTGCGGTCACGCACGTCTCGAACGCCCTCGGTACGATCAACCCGATACGGCGCATCGTGGAGATGGCTCACTCGCGAGGAGCGCGGGTCCTCGTCGACGGCGCACAGGCCGCGCCCCACCTCGAGGTTGACGTGCAGGCGCTCGGCTGTGACTTCTATGCGCTGTCGGGCCACAAAATGTACGGGCCCACCGGCATCGGCGTTCTCTACGGCAAGAGCGAGCTTCTCGAGGAGATGCCTCCGTATCAGGGAGGCGGCGACATGATCCGGTCGGTCAGCTTCGAGAAGACGGTCTACGACAAGCCTCCGAGCAAGTTCGAAGCGGGCACCCCCAATATTGCGGGAGCGATCGGCCTCGCCGCGGCCATCGACTTTCTTGAAAGGCTGGACCGTGACGCACTGGTCGCCCATGAACATGACCTTCTCGTCTACGGCACCGCCGCGCTCTCGGAAGTCCGGGGCCTTCGACTTCTAGGGACCGCACGCTCCAAGGTGAGCGTCATGTCCTTCGTACTCGATGACGTTCACCCGCACGATATTGGTACCATTCTCGACCGAGAAGGCGTTGCAATTCGGACGGGGCACCACTGCGCACAGCCACTGATGAATCGGCTCGGAGTAGCCGCCACGGCCCGTGCGTCTCTCGCTTGCTACAGCAGGCGAGAAGACATCAATGCGCTCGTTGCGGGCCTCGGCCAGGTCCGGGAGGTCTTCCGATGAACAGCGAGCTTCGGGAACTCTATCAGGAGGTGGTCGTCGACCACGGCAAGCGGCCGCGCAACTTTCGCAAGGTCGAGGGCGCGCGCGCGGCCGAAGGCTTCAATCCGCTTTGCGGCGATCGGCTCACCCTCTACGTGAAACTCGCGGACGGAGTCATCCTGGACATCGGATTCCAGGGCGCCGGATGCGCAATCTCGATGGCCTCGGCTTCGCTCATGACCACAGCGCTCAAAGGACGGAAGCAAGAGGAGGCGCTGGCGCTCGTCGGACGGGTCCACGCCCTCTTGACGGACGGTCCGAACGGCCTGGTCAAAGCCGAAGACGTGGGCAAGCTCGCGGTGCTGTCCGGCGTCTGGGAGTTTCCCATGCGAGTCAAGTGCGCCACCCTCGCGTGGCACACGTTGCGAAGCGCCATCGAAGGGAAGGGCGAACAGGTTTCAACGGAGTAGCGCCAATGAGAACACCTGCCATTCGAATGAGCGACGCAGCCAGGAAGGCGTTCCAGGACGCAAGCGTGGACGCCGGCGGGGATTCGCTGAGGCTCACGATCGACCCGCACTTCGAACCCGATCTCTACTTTGGGCCCAAGGCAGAAAGCGATATCCCCGTCGATTGCCGGGGGATCACGATCTTGCTCGACCCATTGAGCGCGGCGCGAGCGAACGGTGTTTCCATCGATTTCGTCGAAGGACCGAACGGACCTGGATTCAAGGTTGACAACCCGAACAAGCCAGGGGGTCAAAGAAGCATCGAGCTCGAGCGCGACTGCGAGGCGACGCTCATCCCGAGCGGAGCGAAAGTGCGGCTCTCGCAGGGTGAGCAGGTCGTTCTGACGCAGACGCTCGGCGGCAGCTTCACCGTCAGAACCGAGGTGGGCGACCTCGCACGGATCGCCGCCCTCGACGCCGACGCGCTCGGCCTCGAGGTGAAGTCGGCCAACCGGGAGCCCGTCGATGAGGGACCGTTCGATATGCAGCGGGTGATCGAGGAGCTCAAGACCGTTTTCGACCCCGAGATCCCTGTCAACGTGGTCGATCTCGGTCTCATCTACGCGTGCGAGGCGCAGCCCCTCGCCGAGGGCGGGCAGAGAGTCGAAATCAAGATGTCCATGACGGCGCCCGGTTGTGGGATGGGCGATGTGCTGAAAGAGGACGCACGCGCCCGGGTCCAGACGGTTCCCGGCGTCGCCGAGGTGGACGTGGAGATCGTTTGGGAGCCGCCCTGGGACCAAAGCCGCATGTCCGAAGCTGCTCGCCTGCAGCTCGGTATGCTGTGAGGAGGAAGAGATGGCGCTGATCATGCGCGCTCCCGAGCTCGGGCCGCAGCGCCTCGCGGCCCTCTCCGCCAAAGAGGCCCCGCAAGCCCCCCCCGCAAGGCCTCGTAGAACCACGCGACGCGACGTGGCAAGCGCTCACACTCTTCTGCCCCGCGCTCCCGCCCGCCTCCGTGCTTGAACGGCCCCTAAGCT
>JBNKGC010000023.1:0-46783 GCA_050289625.1 Polyangiaceae bacterium
ACTGGCTCTCGATGCCGTGCTCGACGAGATCCAGAGTGTAGGTGTGGACCAAATCGTCTGTCTGGGCGACGTCGCGACACTCGGACCTCACCCCATCGCAGTGCTGGAAAGGCTCCATGCGTTGGACTGCCCCTGCATCCTGGGAAACCACGACGAGTTCATGTTCGAGCCTTCGCTCGTCGAAAGCTACACGAAGTATCAGATCCTCATCGACGCCATCGATTGGTGTCGGGACCGGCTGCCCCAGGATGCGATCGACTTCATGACCGGCTTCCCGCGAACACTCGAGCTTCCGCTGGAAGACGGAACGCAGTTGCTGCTTTTCCACGGAACTCCCGATTCGAACACGACCGATCTGCTGGCCACCACGCCCCCCGAGGTGGTCGACGAGATGCTGGCCGGCCGGACCGCAGCGGTTCTGGCAGGAGGGCACACGCACCTTCAGATGCTGCGACAGCACCGCGGCCGCCTGCTCGTCAATTCCGGCAGCGTGGGCATGCCCTTCGAGACTTACGCGGGTGGCGGTCCGCCCGTGGTGCTCCCCCACGCCGAGTACGCTATCGTCGAATCGAAGGCGAGCTCGGTGGCGGTGCAACTGCATCGCGTGGGGCTCGACAAGGAAGCTCTCCGCAAGGCGGCCGCACAGGCGGCGGAAAACCCCATCTGCGCCTCCCTCGCGCAAACGTACTAGTCGCCGCCCCGCTGTGGGCGAAATCGGCGGAGGCTCAATCAAGGCAAGTGGTTCCCTCTGTAGGCGGGACCCTCGCCCCCTCGAGTCACGGGAGGCGGAGACTCGCGCCGCCCGGGGTTCGGGAGGTCCGGAGACATCCATGCGCTGGATCGAGCTTAGGGCGTTTGCCCCATTGTCGGGTGGAGGACTGGCGAATAGTTCTTTCCATGAAGCAGCTCACCGCTTGCCGTGAGCGCCCTGGACAAGGCGGCTCCTGGGACATCTGCGCGCAGCTCGCAGCTGATTCAGCCTTCGTCTGGAGAGAGTCCAATCACCGAAGGGCAGCTCAAGGCAACTGGAAACCGCCATCAACGCGGCAATCTTCGAGGCAGCCGCATTTGGAAAGATGTCAGGTTCAGCCACGCAAACGCCCCACCTCGGAAGCTCCGCCCCCAGCCCGACCAGCCGTCCTGGAATTGTCGGCCATGCGCTGCTCGTCGGATTGCCCGCTCAGTTCGCGCAATCCATCGCGTACGAAGCGCGCGCCTTGGGGTACTCGTTTTCGATCGCAGAGAACGTCGATGTCCCCTCGGACTTCGCGCGTTTCGGTCCTCTGTTGATCATCGTCAATCTCGACATGCCCGCAGGAGTCGACGTCGTCTCCGAACTCCGTGGCCACTTTCCGGAAGCAGAGATCGTCCCCATCACCAACGTCTTGTGCGTCAACGCGATTGCCGAAGCGGTGCGACACGGCGCTTCCACGGTGTTGTCCCGACCCACCAATTTTGCGCAGATCCAAGCGGCCCTGACGCGAACGTCCGTCCCCAAACCCTCGACGGATCACATGTCCTACGATCGTGCGGTCTGGGAGTACCTCAATCAAGTGGTCCTCGAGGCAGGGTCCATCGCCGGAGCAGCTCGCCGCCTCCGGCTCGACCGCACCTCGCTCAAGCGCAAGCTACGGAAGGTGCCGCTTCGCTAGCTGCTCGAACGAGCTTCAGAAGCGCACGCTCTGAGCAATCGCGATCGATGCCGCTGCAGAGCGGGTGGTCACCTGGAGTTTTCGAAAGATGTTCTCGAGGTGCCTTCCGGCCGTCTTGACCGAAATCCCGAGCTCGGCGGCGATCTCCTTGTTGGTGAGGCCGAGCGGCAGGAGGCGAATGACGTCCTTCTCCCGCGCGGTCAACCGCGTAGGCCCTGCTGCTGGCAGCTGGACCGCGCCATGGTCGTCTGAAAGCGCTTGGGGTTCCGGTTCCACTCGAAGCTGCGGTTTCTCCGAAAGCAGTGTAGGCCCTCCACCAAGTGCCGTCCGAACGAACAGCCGCCTCCTCGTGAACTCCCGGCGACGCTCTTTTTCGGTCGGGTAAGCCACCGCATCGAACACCTCGGCGGCATGCTCCGTCAGGGCATCCACGACGCGGGGCGCATATGCCTTGCGCCGTCCCGCCCGAATGGCCGACAGAGGACACCCGATCATCATGAGGCAGGGCGCATCGGCGGCCACCTGAGCAACGCACACCGCCACGTCGATGGCATCCGACACCAGGCCGACGGGATGACCTTTGCCATCCCAGCGCTCGAACAAACGCGTGAGTCCGTGCGCGACTCCTTCGCTCAAACCTTCCGCAGTCGAGAGGCGGTGCGCAATGTGGCTTCGATGCTCGACCCAACGCCGCTCCCCGACCGGACGCCCCCGTTGTCGAGTCTCAACCCCACCAGCTTCCGAAACCTCCGTGAAATCCGTCCCTCCGATCGCGTGCCTCAGCAACGCCAAGTCGTAAGCATCTCTCACTTGGTGGCTCGCCAGCTGCATTTTGTCGGCAACGATCGCCGCGAGATGCCCAGCGGTGATGCCTTTGTCGATGCAGCCGCCGCGGGCAGCGTCTCCAGTAGCCACGAGGTGATTGGCAACCTCCGCAAACCTCTGCCGATCCGTGCTGGTCGAGGCGATCTGCATCGTCAACTCGAGAGCCTTGCTCATCATTCCCTCCCTGCTTGCGTAGTCCATTCTTTCCGGGCGCTTTCGCAGGAGACGTCGGCCGAAGAGGCGGTGTCGACCGCTGAGCGCGGTCGACGCATCCGAAGCCTTGAGGAGCGAGCGCACCGCCCCGGCCTCTCCAGAAACTGCGCCTGCACCAAGCAGCACCGCGCGCGAGCAAGGGAGCACCGCATACGAGGGAAGCGGCACGGCGCGCGAACAGCGAAACTTCGTGCATTCAAAGCATCCTGTGCGCGCACACCGGGCGCACGCAACGCGCACACCCGTGCATGCAAAAAGGGGCGTTCCGCCCCGCCAAAGTCCGCACAAGAAACGCAATTTCCTGCCCCTGGGGCCCAATCATCTGGCCGGCCGTCCACCCTCGTGACAAAGCACCGTTTCCAGCTCCGCCGGCGGAAGCTCAACCGGCCTCCCGGAGTAAATTTCACCGCTTTGTTAGTTCCGCTCGACAGCACGACCTCGGCTCATAACTGAAAGCGAAACTTGCCCGTTTCTTTCCCTTCTCGGTGCCTCTCCCACGCTCAATCAACGCCTCCTCGCTCTGATGGCTCGCCGGCTCAGCGACACCGTGACGCATCTCGAAGATCTCTCCTGCCTGGCGGTGCGGGCACGCCTGGCCAAGAGGTTGCTCGTCTTGGCAAACCGCTTTGGTGAAACGGCAGACGACGGGATCGGGCTTGCGGTGCACCTCTCCCAACGAGAACTAGCCGAGCTCGTGGGAGCAACCCGCCAAACGATCAACATGCTCCTCCGCGAATGGGCAGAGAAGGGAACGATTCGTATCGCTGGGCGGAGGGTACACATTCTCGATTTGGAACGACTGGCGGAGGAGGCCCTACCGATCTTTCACTAACTCAGCAGGAACTCCTTCAGCAGCGCGCGTTGCCTCAGCAGCGTTTCCAACCGGCCGCACGGGGTTCGAGCGCGCCACCGCAGGGTAAGCACCGACGCATTGCACCAACGTTTCCGGTGCCCGCAAGACCCGAGTCAGTCCGCCCCGGGGAGCGATCGCGGCCGGTGGCAGTGGGCAGGTGGTGACCTCGACGAGGTGGCCGGTCGCCCGTGCCCGCCAAAGCCTCGCTAAACGCGAGCCTGACGACCGGCTGCTCGCTGAAGATATCGGCGATGGGGGGCTCCCGGTGCGGCTCGGGAATCCGCGAGGTCGCTCGGCAGTTCTACTGGCGCTCGTATGCACCCTGATCATAACCCGCGCCAACGGGGCGGGGTTGGCCAAGGAGATCGTCCGCGGGCGCATCAGTAGTGAGCGCGGCCTTGTCGAGCGCACGGGGAAATCTCAAGGTCAGCTCTACTTCTATCGAGTCGACCCGGACGGCGAGCTCGTGGGCTCCCCTCTCGTCATCGCGCCCCCTGACGAGGGGCCGTGGGAGGGGACCTCGTCGAATCATCCGAACATCGCCTGGAATGGCTCGGCCTACTTCGCCGTCTGGCGAGTGGCCCATGAAACCGAAGGCCAGCGACTCTTCGTGACCAAGATCCTGAAGGACGGCACGCTGGATGCGGAGTGGGGCGATGGGGGTAGTTTCGAACCCCTCCCCGAGTTCTCCTCCGTCGTGGCACCCCAGCTCGCGCTTCACTGCGGTGGGGCGACCGCGGCCCTGGTGTGGGGCACATCCTCGTTTGGTCTGGCGATCATGAACTTGAACGAACCGCGAGTCCTTGCGCACACGGAGTCCGATTCATGCAGCTCACCCGAGGGTGGCAACAACAACAACGGGCACCGCGTGGTCTTCAACCGGCGGCTGAACGAGTTCGGCATGGTCTTTTCGACGGCAGGTGACGGCGACCCTGCTTCGAGCGAAGAAGTTCTCTCGGCGCTTCTTCGTTGGGATCTCGAGGGCAATACGAAAGGAAGTGCCGTGCCATTGCACTGCGCGGCGTACACGGGTGCGGGGCACGCAGCCGGTCTCTCCGTAGACGGGGCCGGCAACTACATGGTGGGAATGAGCACTGGCGCCGTCTGCGAGGAGGAGGTGTGCCCCGCGTCGGTGGAGCTCATCGCCTACGATCCCGTGGGTGACTCGGTCCTAAGAACGCTCACCGCGCCCGCGAAAGGCGCCTACGATCAGCCGCAGGTGCTTTCGACGAGCGACAAGACCTTTCTCGTGGGCGGCAACTCGAGCCCGAACGGGCACTTGATCGTGTATTCCAACTGAAGGCCGGCGCGGGCAGGCGGCCAGACTCCTCGGCGTCGATCACACCGCGGGAGGTGGGGTCGCGGGTGGAGATTCGTTCCGGGGCGCCCAGAAATAATCGTGGTTGAGTTCGCCCCAAGCCCAGCGCAGCCATCCGAGGAGGGCGCGGGAGAGCCACAGCGCCCAGAGCAACATGAAGGCTCGCCAGAACCAAAGGTTCGCGCTGAAGGCGGCGACCTGGGGCAGCTCGCCCGAGCTTCGGTCCGCATACCAGACGAGGTGTCCGACGTGGCTCCCAGCGCCCTGGATCTCCATGTCGGGCGAGCTCACGAGCCCATCATAAACCGAGGCGAACAAGGCCAGGATGAAGGCGAATGAATAGAAAAGCAGAACGAGCTGAAGCAGGTTTTGGCGGTGCCGACCGAAGAAGGGCCAGGCCCGTCGTGAGCCCACCGCGAAAAACCAACCGGCAATGAAGACCGCAACCGCCACCGGAACTTGGGTCAGACCCAGCCCGAGCAGCAGCCAGGCGGGCCATCCGAGCGGAGAGAACGGCAGGCGTGGCAGCAAGAGCGCCGCGATAACGATGAGCACCAAGTAACCCCAGAACAAGAGCGCGGGTCCTCGAGCGGGCCCCTGCGTGTACAGGAGCCAGCGCTCGCGCGGCAGCTCGACGACCGTGTGAAAGTTCACCCCCGCCGCGCCCGCGCTCACCTCGGGAGACCGATACCAAGCGGAAATTCCTCGTGGGTCGTCCCACTCGACGACCACGCGCCGCTGACCCGGCGCGAGCGAAATGCGGACCTTGCCCTGGGCAGCTTTGACGGCCTGCGGTCGCCCGTCGACCGTCACACTCTCGAGCTTCGCCTCGGACGGGATGGTGACCGAGTGCACCACGGAGCGACTCGTTCGAATCGCCATTTCCAAGTGGCCGTGTCCGGTCCGCACGCCCGGCGTGAGGGTGAGGGTCGCCTTTTCGACCGTCAGGGAGGAACCGGTGGCGGCTGCCGGCTGCACGGCGTGGATCTTCAGGGTCTCTCCGGGCCAAGGGCGAAAGGTCCACTCGGCGTGGCCCGCCTCGATGTGAGCGGAGGGGACCACGCCCTCGGTGGTGCACCGGGACACCACGCCGCAGCGCAGGGTCCAGACCTCGCTGCCCTGGGCGACGGGCGGTGCTGACAGCGCGAGCTCGAGGGGCTTGCCCCCGGGGGGCAAAACGAGGGTCGATTCGATCGCCTGCGTCGTGACCTCGCGAGGAAAGCTCACCTCGGCGACCCCCGCTTCCACCTCGATCCCCGGGGTCGTGACGCGTTCCCCCTGGAGCAAGGGCAGCCGCACCACTTCGGGGCTGGATGCTTCACTCAGGCGAGTGATCTCGGTGACCACCGAACCCTTCACCCCCAAGAGCAGCGTGCGCTCCACGCGGAAGAACGGCGGAACGGCCACCTGGGTGCCTTTGACGTCTTCCTTGTCGGTGGGCGAATCGCTCTCGGCAAGCGCCGCTTCGCGCTGCAAGGTCAGCGTGCCCCCCGCGGCCTGCCCCTGGTCGTCCACGCCGCTTACGGACCATCCCTCGGCTTGCACGTCGATCCGCTTTGGTGGCGTGCCGATGTCCAGGGTGATGCGGTCGCCCTTCGGCCGAACCCGCAGCTGGACTTCGTGCACGCCGGGCTCGAGCCGCACGTACCACGCGCCGTCGCCCTCGAGCCGGACGGCGGTAGCCCCCTTGCCGTCCACCGTGAGCCTCGGGTTGGTGAAGGCGTCGACCGGTCCCGGCAAGCGGTAGGCGCTCAGGGCTCCGACGTGCACTTCCGAGGTCATCTCGAGGCGCTCGTCGAGCACGAGCCGAAAGCTCGACACCGAGACGCAGTGGGGCTCGCATTCGGCGGCGGGTGTCAGTCGGCGTTTCAGCTCCTGCAGGCGCGCATCGGAAGGTTCATCCGCGCGCGCAGAGCGGGGGACCATCAGGAGAGCCGCGAAAACGCCGAAGGCGACCGCAGCCGACGACAGCTTGGGCAGGCGCACCTCGCCGCGCTGGGCGAAACGCACCACCACCCAGGCGAGAGCCCCGAGCGCCAGCAGGCGGAGTACGGTCAAGAGCCGGTTCATCCAAGGCGAGATGAGCACGAGCGACATCTCGTGGTCGCGCACGACCGGACCGGACCACGAGAGCTGAACGGTTCTGCCTGCGATCTCCGGGATCCCCGGTCCGGTTTGCACGATGGCGTCCGGGTTGAATTGGTTCTGCCGGTAGTCCAGGCCGAAAGCGGATCCGAGGGAGCGTTTTCCTGCGAGAGATCGTGAAGGGGCGGAGCGCTTGGGGGGCGCCGACCTAGGCGCCGCGGGCTGTGCTTTCTCGAGCTCCTGCAGTTGGCTCTCGAGCTGGCTCAGCTCCTGCTGTCGCTCCGCAGAATCGGGCGCGGGCTCTGCATCGGGTGCTGCGCCCGACACCGGCGCTGCCTCCTCGTGGAGTTCTTCGATCCTGCGTTCGAGCTCGTCTGCCTTTCGCTCCTGGTCCTGAGCCTCCGCAGCTTCTGGTCCGGCGGTCGCCTTTTCGCGCCGCGCTTGGGGCATCCAGGAACCGTCGCTCGAAGTCGAATCCGCCTCGAGGTGGGGGTAGAGCGCTCCGCGCACTTGGTCGACGGCAAAGCCCACCAGCATCACGAGCGCGACGACCCCGAGCCCGTAGAACGCGACCCGAAGCACCTTGGCGAGCCGCCCGGCGGGGAGCACCCGCACGAGCACCGCCAAGCCGATCAGCGGCAGCCAAACCCACTCGGGCGCGCCCGATTCGCCCCGACACAGGACGAGCGCGACCGCAGCGATCACCCCGCCCTGCCAGCCCACCAGGCGCAACAGGGCGAGCGTCACCAAGAGCGCGTAGAACACGTTGAACAGATCCCAACGCGACAGCCAGGTGCGCGACGCCTCGTCCACGCCGTGCGCAGAGAAGACGTCCCAACCGGGCGGTAGGTGCAGCGTGGCGCTCAACTGGTCGACGTCTTCCGACCATCCCACGGCGCTCAGCTCCCGCGACCGGGGGACGCGCGAGACCGCGGTCAGCTGGAGCCTGGCGTCGCGAATCTCCACCCCGCGCTTCGCCTCGTACTCGGTGACGACCTGGCTTTGGTCACCCACCGAGACGCTGCCCAGATCGCCCGACAAAAGGTCGAGGCGCCACCCCTGGTGCATCTCACCCTCGAGGTGATCTTGGACCGTGAAGCCCCCTGCGGATTCATCGAGCCAAAACTCCCGGCGCAGCTCGAGGCGATTTTCCGGTACGAGCTCCTGGCCGCGTCGCGTCGTTGTCAGCGTGAGCACCGAACCCGGAATGGCGACGTAGGCCCCATCGGCGCGCCACGCCGCGGGCAACTCGGTCCGCGACGCATCGATGCCGGAGAGCCCCGCGAGCTCCACGGAGCGCAGCTCGGGATCGGGATCAAAGGTCCAGATTTCCCGCTCGGGCCAAGGCGCGGCGCGCTCGCGGTTCTCGAACGGCGCGTCCATCGCGGTGCGCCGCGCCACCAGCGAGACTTCGTGCTTTCCCGGCTCCAGTTGGACGCGCAGCGCCCCCGTGGGTTCGAGAGCGATGGCCAGATCGGCTCGGACCGAAAGGGGAACGCTGCCCGGAAGCAGAGGCGCTGGGAGGGAGAGCTCGCGCGGCTTGCCGGCGACCTGGAACACCAACAGGGTTTCGACCTGCAGAGGCACGCCGTCCCGAATTCGCCGAAACACCGACAGCTCGACGTGCTCACGCTGCGCGTCGCTTGCCGCCGCGCTTCCAAGCCCCTTCAGCCAAATCTTGTTTTGCTCGCGCTTGACGAGCGGAACGTCCGTGCCGCCCACCGCAAGATCGATGAAGGCGATGTCTCCGCCGACATCGAGAGTTTCGGGCAGCGCGGACCACTCGAACTGGCCCGTGATCTCGTGGCGCCCGGGTTCGAGCAGCACGATGGGCACCCCCTCCTTCTCGAGCACGGGGCGCGTCTTTTCGTCCACCTCGACGTCCAGGGGCCAGGCACCGCCGCCGCCCACGATGCGGCGGAGCCCCCGCGCGTCGACGTCGACGAAAAGACGGAACTTGCCTCCCGCCTCGTCGAGGCGAAGTTCCAGAACTCCGGGCCACTGGCACGAGCGGTCCCCCAAGACCTGCGCGCAGCGGTCGCTCCCGAGCTCGGACAGCACCCACGGGATCCAAGGGCGCAGCTCGGGGGGGACGTCTTTCTCCGGCTCCGTGCGAGCCCAACTGCTCGAAGCGAGCAGGAAAGTCGCAGCTGCAAACCATGCCCAGTGGATCCACCGCCTGAGCGAGGGCCAGGAGACGGGGTGTCGGCGCGAAGGCTGGGAATCGAACATCAGGGGTGTGACATCGGACCCTGCCATTCGCGAGCTGTCCAGAGCGACCAACCCTTTACCGTGCGCCCGGGACCAAACTGGCACCTCCGGCGGTGATTGGAGCTTCGGGGCCGTGATCCCGGGGGTGCTTTTCCTTCCCGGTTTTGGTCGTTTGCTCGGGCACCGGTGTCGCTCATGGGCAGGGTGCTTTTTCAGCACCCTGATCGAGGAGCGACGGAGACCGCCTCAGTCGTAGTAGGGCAGCGAGTAGCCGCGCCAAGGGCTTTGGGTCGTTGTCCCGGATCATCTGGGGGAATTCGTCTGCCGTGCGGATGGAGACGAAGCTTCCGGAGTTGGTGCTGACCTTGCGAAAGTTGTCGGGAAAAAACCACGCGACCCGTGAACGCCGCCCAACCTCCGGAGCTGAATCCGGCCAAGGCCCAACCGTTCGGATCGTCGACGAGATCGTAATCGCCGGGCGTCGATTGCTCGATCTCCGCGCTCTGCTTGGCTACGACAAGACGCTCTGCTCCGAGGTACTGCGCGCCTTCACCGATGAGGTCGGGCGCTCGCTACGCCGCCGCGCCAAGAAGGTGCTCGGCCTCGTCAGCGTGAGCGAGGCGCACACCGGCGGCATCACCATTTGCCAACGCTTCGACTCGGCTCTCCGGCCGGGCGTGCACTTTCATCCGCTCTTTCTGGACGGCGTCCACGTCGAGTGCGACGACGGCTCGCTCGAGTTCCACGAGCTTCCAGAGCCGTCGCCCTGATGCCCTCGCCCTCGACCAGCCCGCCCCGGCCGTTTGCTACGGCGGCGCCGCTTGCGGCGTCGACCTCACCGGGGAGCGTGCCGGACAGCCCTCGCTTCGCCTCTTCCAGCAGGACCACGTCGACAGCCGGGAGCCCGCAGCCGTCATCGGTGGCGTCAACCTCCACGCCGGCGTGGCCATGGATGGCCGCGACCGCGCGCGTCTCGAGCGCATGTGCCTTCTTGATCGACGTGTCGGGGAGCATGGCCATCGCGGTCGAGTTCCAGGGGCTCTTCCATTCGGCCCAGGGGCTGCTCTCCGCCACCCTCTGAGTCTGGACGCCTGATGCGGAGCCGCTAGGGCAGGTTGTCGTACCGGGGCAGAGCGCTGAGCATCCGCTCGAGGCAGGGCCCGAACGGTCAGATCGAGGTTTTAGTGCACCACACGGAAACCAGAGAGACCACTCGCGTCAGTGTCAGCAGTTCGGCACTACCAGCGGCACCCCTCTCGGCTCGAGGCGGTGGGTTCTCCTGACCCGATGGATGTCGCGCCGCTCTCGGCAGACTTCGAGCCACTGCATCTTGCACCGCAGCCGGGACAGGTGCTGGCGTTCACCAGGAACACGTGACGCACGAGAAACGCCCACGGGTGCCTCCGCGGAGGCGGGCTCATCGTCGCCGAACATCCGGAGGTGGTCGGCCTCGCCGAGCTCGGCCGGGGACGGGTCGGCGAGGGAACGAGACTCGCGCGATCGTGCTCGAGTCTGTCTGGCGCTCGCTCATTCCAGCATTTTTTGCGCGAAATCGGGACGCGTCTCCCCTTGCTACTCGGCCTCGAGTCGAACGACCATATTGCATCGGTGTCCGCTCACGTTGGACTTCCCCTGTCTCGAGGCTCACTTCTCTGAAAACAAGCGGCTGAAGATCTGAGCTGGAGTTCTTTCCACCGGGCTTCGCAGTTTTTGGCTCACTTTCCCCTCTCCCAATGGCACAGCTGTCTTTCAATCGCCCTTCGACTCTGACCTCTTTCGCGTCCATGCTGCTGGCCACAGCTGTCGCCTGCAGTGCGGGCAGTCCGCGCTCTTCGGTGGAGGTGGAGGAGGACAACAGCAGGACAATCGATCCGGGCAAGCTCAAACCCGTCACGGGGAGCTCGGTGAATTGCGGCGACGGCATTCTTCAGACCGAGGAAGCCTGTGACGACGGCAACGAGGAGGATGGCGACGGATGTGCCGCGAGCTGTCTTGCCCTCGATCCAGGCTACATCTGCGCAACGCCCGGTGAACCGTGTCAGCCATTCGCCAAATGTGGCGATGGCGTCATCCTTTCGCCCATCGAGCAATGCGACGACGAAAACATCACCGCTGGGGATGGCTGCTCGCCGAATTGTAAGATCGAGATCGGCTATGATTGCAGTGGCATCCCAAGCACTTGTGCCCCCGCTCAGTGCGGCGACGGCGAGGTGAATGGAGCAGAAGGCTGCGACGATGGCAATGCCATGCCCTTCGACGGCTGCGACCAAAACTGTCAATGGGAGCCCGTCTGCAGCGCTTCGGGCTGCTCCTCATCTTGCGGTGACGGTATCGTCCTCGGCGACGAAGAGTGCGACGACAGCAACTCGGTGGATGGCGACGGCTGCTCGTCCGACTGCAAGGTCGAGCTCGGATACGAATGCACCGCGGAATGCGACAAGGTGGGCGACAGTTGCGTGCTTCGTGTCCCCACGGTCTTTCGCGACTTTGCCGCCTATTGGCCAGGAGTTCAGACGACTGAAAGCGGCCGAGACTTCGAGCTCTGCGACAATGCCGAGGAATGCTACGACCAACTCGTGACGGGCCTGGTCGAGAGCGAGCTCGACGAGGAGGGCAAGCCGGTGCTCGTCGAAAGCCCGCCCCAGGTCACGCACAACGGCGTGCAGAAGGACGTCATCACCTCTCCCGAATCCTTCTACGGCTGGTACCGGGATGTGGACGGTGTGAACATGACCGTGGTGGGCGAGGTCGTGCTGTTCGACAACGGCAAGAACGGCTACGTCAATCGCTACACGGACACCGGCGGGCAGTACGAGGGCCTGGACGGCGACCCCGCATTCTTCCCTCTGGATGGGCTCTCTCCGTCGATGGACGGTCGCACATTTGCCGCCAAGATCCCCTGGCCCTACGACGGGACGTGGCCCGCCGCCGGGAACCACAACTTCCACTTCACCTCGGAGGTGACCTACTGGTTCATCTACGACGCAAAGGCCAATGCCTTGCTTGAGTTCAACGGAGACGACGATGTATGGGTTTTCGTCAACGGAAAACTCGCCGTGGACCTCGGTGGAGTCCACGCCCCCAACGAAGGTAGCGTGGTGCTTGGGGCGGCTGCTGCAACAAGCTTTGGTCTGGAAGATGGCAAGGTCTACGAGATCAAAGTTTTCCACGCCGAGCGTCAGTCGACCAGCTCAACCTTCAAGCTCACCCTCTCGAACTTCAACACGGCGCGGAGCGAGTGTCTTGCCGTTTGCGGCGACGGGATCATCGGCGCCGGCGAGGAATGTGACGACGGGGTCAACGATGGTGGCTACAACGAATGCCAACCTGGCTGCGTGCTGGGCGGCTACTGCGGCGATGGCATCAAGCAAGAAAGCGAACAATGCGACGATCGCGATCCTGCGGCTCAGGACTGTGTCGGCTGTCGCATGATTGTCGTCCGGTGAGCGCTCGCTCACTCCCAAATGCCCTCATTTTGAATATTCGGAAGAATCAACATGACTTCCTTTGTCGAACTCCGCTCTTTGCTCATCCTCAGCTGCGTCGCTTCGTTTTCCGTCGCCGCGATCCAGTGCTCAAAGTCTGAGTCGACAAACGTCGTCGAGTCGATGGGCGGCGCGAAGGGCATCGGCGAGGGCGGCGCCACGAACCAAGATGACGGCGAACCTTCAAAGCCTGGTACTTCGCCTGGTACTTCGACGGGCGGCTCGGAGAACGTTCGCTGCACGGCGGAGGGCGAAATCTACTGCTTTGGAGAATGCCTCCTCGCCATTACGGATGAGAATTGTGGCGCCTGCGGTCATTCCTGCGGTGCAGGAAGCACCTGTCAGGAAATTGGCGGCGACTACACCTGCGCTTGCCCTGACGGCTTGATTCGCTGCGGTGCGGCTTGCATCGATCCGGACACACACCCGCGCTACTGCGGAGCCTCGGGTGCTTGCTCGACTCCCGCCGAGATTGGGACGAACTGTGGCGAGGGAGGTGCCTGCGTGGACGCGAGTTGCCTCTGTGACACCGAGCACACCAAGTGTGACGGCAAGTGCGTCGACACGAACAGTGACCCCGAGTACTGCGGCACTTCGCCCGACGAGTGCGGCTCACCGTGCAAGACCAATGCTCTCTGCAACGGCGGGAGCTGCACATGTCCCCAGAACACCACCGAATGCAGCTACGGCTGCTTTGATACGAATTCGGCGGAAGAGGCGTGCGGTGGTTGCACGGATTCGGGAGGCGTGGCCTGCGATACAGCAAAGGGCCAGGAGTGCCGAGAAGGGACCTGCCAGTGCCCGGTGGGCTGGACCCTTTGCGGAGATACCTGCCGCGATCTCGAGAGCGACCCTGCCGCTTGCGGCACTTGCGAGAACTCCTGCAGTGGAGACACACCCGGTTGCTACGAGGGGAGTTGTGTGAGTGGCCCCTGTGACGCCGCAGTGACCTCGGCTTGCGATGGAGTCACCCTGCGCACCTTGAGCAACTGCCCAGATACTGATGATCACTTTTCAGGCGGAGGCATCAAGTGTCTGGGCGGCGTGCCCAATGGGGAGGCTCTCTGCTACCAGTTCGATAGCTCAACAGACTACGAGAAGTTCCGTTGCTGGTGGAGCGGACGTTCCGTGACGTCAACGGCAGTACGATGGCCTGCAACAGCGGCGGTGATCTCTACCAGGATCTTCCCGGCGCCCAGGCCGGGGGCTATTGCGTCCACATGCACCACAGGGTGGAAAAAGCCGCTGACGGGTTGAGCCTGCCGACGGGTGCCGCTGCCCGCGACGATTGACGGAAGGCCTACTCTTCCATCGACAGATTCGGGTCGGCCTGAGCCACGACGCGGAGATAGAATTCGGCGCACGTGTCGTTGCGGACCCGAATGATCTCGTCGTCCCACTTTTCGATCACCACCTGATTGCCGGCGGTTTCAGCGAGGGGATTGTTTGCCAGCGGATTTTCGCCGTCGGGATCGTTCTGATCGAAGGCTACGTAGGTGCTGATCAAATAGGGCTTGGCAGCGAGGCCGTGGAACAGGTCGTAGGTCTGTCCTCGGGGAAAATGCAGGAGCTCGCCGTCCGGCGGGCCCGACTCGTAGACGGTGCCCTCGTCGTTGGTGATGCCGTCCCGGTACGGGATCGGGTTGTCCTTCTGCTCGGTCGTATCGCAACCGCCGCAGCCGTGGGTGGCCAAGGCAGTGAAAAGGACGAGGGCCGAGAGCAGGCGCTGCATGACGCCTGTTGGTAGCACAGAGTGCCCGCGCGAGGGGGCGCGCTCCTTCAGCCGTCCCAGCCCATGACGGCGATGCGTTCCCCGAGCGCTTGGACGACGTCTTCGATTCGCGCCACGTCACGAGCGGAGAAGGGGTGCGCCTGGCGTGCCACCTCGAACACGGCGAGCAGCTCGCCGCGCAGGACCAACGGAACCATGGCGGCGCCGCAGGGGACGGAAATGCATCGGCTCAGCCGGCCGAGAACGTGGCGTCCCACCTCACCGGGCTGGGGTTCCACGAGAACGGTCGTTCCGGCGCGCGCGAGGGCGAGGGTGGGGTCGTCGCTGGTCATCCGCTCTCCGAGCAGATTTTCGGCATTCGGACCGTGCGCACCCATGACGACGAGCGCGTCGAGATCGCGGCGCAAGCGATGGTACAGACCGACCTGGGCGCCCGCCGCCGCGACCACCGTCGACACGGTCAAGAGCAGGGCGTCACTCAGATCGCGTGACTGCGCCAGGATGCCCACCGGATCCACCGGGCGTCGATTGCTCGACGGCGGCTTCGTCGAATCGCTCGTCGGCGCTTGCAGCTCCGAGCTCGGCGGCGGAGGGGGCGCGACGCTGTGGGGCCCGCTCGCTCGTTCGTCGGCCCCAGCGCTCATCTCGGCGCAACTTTTCACCGTGCGCGTTCGCTCTTCCGGGGGCAGCTCCACGAAATCCGCCAGGGAGCGCCACACCTGCCAACTCTCGTGGCGAACCAGCGCGTCGGCAGCAATGCGGCCCTGAGCGAACTGGCGGCGCAGCACGTCGAGGGTGACGGGGCCGACTGTCGAGACGCCGTCGGTGGCGACCCAACGGTCCGTAATCGAAGACTGAGCAGCGAGGGTCATGAAGTTCGGCCGAAGGATGTAGGGTAGGCAGGAAGGGGTTCCTGTAGGCGGCCGCTCACAGGGGGGCACAGGGTGGGACAGTGTTTTCCGACGGGCCTGGTTCGTCAAGCCACTTTCCCAGCGCGTCTCCAGAGACTCGGAAATGCTCGAAATCACGCCGCAAACAGCGAGTGGAGACGCCCAGCTTCCCGAGCCTCCCGGCCCGTCGCGCGGCTGCCCTGCCAGGATAGGACGACCGGCCGCCACGACCAAGGGGAGTCATGAGCGGCGGCTGCCGAGGAGGTCGTGCGCGTGGTCAGACAAGCGTCGGGCCGCCGCATCTCGCCACCGGTCTCCAGCGAGCAGTCACTGACGAACTGCAACGGTCGCTGTGCCGCGGCGCGAAGAAGGCGCGCGGTCGACAGGTGCATCAGGCGCACACCGCCGGCATCACGATTTGCCAGCGCGTCGATTCGGGACCGCCGCCTCAACGTGCCCTTCCATTCGCTCTTTCTCGACGGCGTCGAGGCCAAGAAGACCGCCCGAGGCCGGCCGCTCGTTTGCCTCGCTTCGGGGCGTGTGCTTTGAAAGCATCCGATTTCGATGGAACAGACGTGCTTCCGCTTCGCTTCGTTCGTCTCACTGGG
Source organism: Polyangiaceae bacterium (assembly GCA_050289625.1). Taxonomy (GTDB): domain Bacteria; phylum Myxococcota_A; class Polyangia; order Polyangiales; family Polyangiaceae; genus NIC37A-2. The sequence goes on from JBNKGC010000023.1 coordinate 15,873, forward strand.
TGCACTGCTGTCCGTCCAGCTCTTCGTCGGTTGCAGCACTACGGTTCGGGGCACTGGCACAGGTGCGGACGAGGATGGTTCGGGGGGCAGGGCGCCCGGCGGTGCCGATGGAGCTGACGGTGGCGCCTCAGGCGATGGCGATGGCGACGGGGGAACCACTGGCGGTGGGGGTGGAGAGTCCGCCTCCGGTGGTTCGGAGATGGGGGGCGGCACGGGCGCTGGCGGGGCGATTGGCAACCGCTGCGAGGGCGTGACCGTCGAGGCGCGTCCTACGTGCGTAACCACGGACGATTGTGACGAAGGCTTCGAGTGCACGACCCACTACGGGATTTCTCGGTGTTTGAAACCGTGTGAGATGAAGAGCGACTGTGTCGAATACGGAGGTGAGTCCGAGTGCTTCGAGAGCCAACTGGGAAAAACCTACTGTTCGATTCCCTGCAATCCCTTCACTGAGTGTCCCTGCGGGAACAGCGAAACGTGCGACTACTACAGCGATTACCAAGGCACGGTTGAATACACCGAATGCCGACCGGTGGGCGCAGGCGGCAATCTGTTTCCGTGCAACGCGAATCCCAAGCTTTGTCGGGCTGGGTTCACCTGCCGGTTTCAGAATGGATCGGATCTAGGCGGGGGCTACGAAGACGATTACTACTGTTTGCCTTTCTGTGACATGAACCCAGATAGTGAACTGCACGATTGCCCAGAGCCGCTCAAATGCAAGTCGACCGCGGACGCCATTTGGCTCGGTGACGAGATCTTGGGCGTCTGTATGACGGATTAGTCGCGACACGCGCCGTCCTCACGGTCGCGTGTCGGTCGCGTGATGTGGGCGCCGTCACGCCGACTGGCCGTGGGGCAAAGACTCTGCGAAACTCTGCACGAGCCGCCGGGACACGGGGAGTCAGCGCACGAAGCGACATTGGGCAAACGAACCTCGGCACCTTCAGCGTCGGACCTCCCGGGTCGATCTTCATCAAGAGAAGTGCCATGAGGCGAGTCGCTTTCCGCCGTGAGCTAGGCAGGACCTGTCGAGCTCCTTTTCTCGGAAGAGCGCTTCGTCTGTCGACCCGCTCGCTTGGGGGTTACCGCGCCCACAAGGCGCCCACGTCGAACTCGATGGCATCGAATGGCATCATGCGCTGGGGAGCCGTGCCCGTGATGGTTTGCTCGATGCGGTAGGTCTCGCCGTCGAGCCGAAGCACCTCCACGAGCTTGTCGAGCGGTTCGACCAGCCAGACGTACGTGATGCCGGTCTTGGAGTAGAGTGGCAGTTTCTCGCCGCGGTCGAAGGACCGCGTCGATGGTGAGAGCACTTCGCAAAGCCAGTCCGGTGCCAGGGTGAGGTAGGGCGCGTCGGGGAGTTCGGGAAGGCGCTGCCTACGCCAGGCGGCGACATCGGGAACGACGATGTCTTGCCCCAAGTGGATCTCGGGTTCGACCAGAACAACCCAACCACCCGGTCCACCACGCCCGCGTCCGAAGGTCGGCTCGAGCTCACCGCTCAGTACGCTGGTAGCGACCGCGTGCGGCAAGGCCGGGCGCGGTGTTTGATGGAGAACGCCCTGAACGACTTCTGCCACGACGTCCGGCGGCGACGCGAGAACGTCGTCATAGGTGGCACGCCGCGGCGCTGCTTCGGACATGGTCGAAAGCTAGCATGGACGCGACTGCTCGCGTGATTGAGCTCGGTCTCTATCCGCGGTCCGGTCAGTGCTCCCGCTCGTCGTCCTCGAGCTCCCCTTCGATGCGACGGCGTTCGTCGCGCACCTTCTGCTCCGCCTCCCAGACGCGGTGCTCGAGCTTCCAATCCCGTTCGTACGCTTCCTTCCTGCGGAGGTCGGCGGAGATGAGCTCCGCCATGTACGCGGGCAGCCACTGCCGAAGCGTGGGTGTGTTGACGACGAGCGCGCCTTCACCCACGAGGCCCACGTCCTCGAGCTCTCCCCGCACGACGCCGAGTACTGCAGGGCGCCCCGCACGGAAACGCCGCCGTACAAGCTCCAGCACGCGCCCGGTGCGACGTCGTTCAAGCTCCTCGGAGGCCTTGCGAAACTCTCCGAGGGCCTCTTGGTAGGGTGGATCGGCGTTCAGGCGCTCTTCGAGCCGGCCTTGCCGCGCCTCGACGGCCTCGTGATCGTCAGCTGCCGGCTCCGGTCCGAGCAGCACAAGCTCGCCTTCCGCCGATGGGACGTCCGCGCTGACTGCAGCCGGTGAGTCCTCCCACAGGAGCCCGTGGTAGGCCCCAGGCAGGGGCACGAGCATCAGTTCCAGCAACGCGGAGTCGACCGCCACCGTAAACGCCGTCCCCTTCGAGTCGAGCAGTCGGGACAGAATCGGGGCGTGCGGATGCTGCCAGGCAGCGCTCACGTCCCGCACCGATGTCTGCGGCGCGTCACCCGACCGGAACTGCAGCTGGCCTGGCGCTGCGACGACCTGCCCGCGCAGCAGACCGAGGTCGAGCTCGTAGCCCTTCTCCTTCCGTCGCAGCCAGCGACCGAAGGAGGGGCTGCCTGCCATGCGCTCGAGGAGCCCGTCGCCACCAGCCCCAATGGCGACCTCAGCGGAGGCGGGTAGGTGGGTGGGAAGAGGTCGGCCCTGCCACAACGAGGTGCCCACACGTTCGACGATCTCACGATGCACGACGAGGCCGAGCTCCCCACGAGAAGCGTCCGTCGCGCTTTCGAGCAGCTCCAGGGGCTCCCCGCGCAGCCCGAGGCCGCGCAGGCGCGCGACCAGCGCTCGAAAATCGAGCCCCGCCTCGAACACGTGGAGGGGCACCTGCCCCACGCGGAGCGCAAGTCCACTGCTCTTGCGTTCACGAAGCACCTCGCGAACCAGAGAACCTCCGGACAAAGGCATGACCCAGCGCGCTTCGAGGCCACTGATCGTCGTGTCGAGGGCTGCCACGAGCGGCGCGGAACCCTGGCCGAAGAGCACCGCTGCAGCATTGCGTCCCAAGGCCGCAGCCCCCAGGCCCGCCAGGTCAGCCAGGAGCAGTCCCGCGCCGCCGCGTCCCGTGCGCCCGAGGGCCTCACGAACGCTAGGCGACTCGGCCAGGGATTCCTTCGCGGCAATCCTGGCCAGGCCCCGGATGTCGACGTCCGCGTCCGGTCGCCTGACCACGAACAGCGCGACGTCGTCTCGGAGCAGGCACGCGTACCCCCGCTCTCCCAGGGTCAGAACCAAGGTCTCACCGACCACGTCGACACTGACGGCGACGTCCCCCTGCTGTGCGAGGCGGTACACCGCCGCTTTGACCCGCTCCTTGGATAGGGGCGTCCCGAAGAACAGAAACGCTCGATCGATCCCCAGGGACGCGACTCCGGCCGCTCCGTGGGGGTCGAGACCGAGCTCCTCCCAGCCTTCCGGGTGGAATGGGTTCATCCCGTACCTGCGCAGGAAATAGGCGCTCGCCTGCTCGTAGGAGAGCGCCTGCTCCGCCATCAACTGCTGACGTCCGAGGGCATTCGCCAGCCGGAGCGGATCGTGCACCAAGAGCAGCCCGGAGACGTCCGCGGGCAGGTAGCGCAAGGGCGTCGGGGGGCGCGTGTCGAGCTTCGGGGTCGCCGCTGTCTCGCGAACGTTCGGCGCGGCAGGAGGTGTTCGTGAGCAGCCCCCAAGGAGAACCGCGAGCAAGAGCAAGAGTGGGCCGAAGGCGCGGGCAGCTCTCGCGGTGCCGAATCGATGCATCGCTGCCCAGCGCCCAGCTCCCTCGACCGACCCGTGGCCACCCAGTGATCGGGACGGACCTCGAGCGGGGCGGTAGGCGCGGTAGGCTGTCACGAGCCTACTCCAGACACCGGGATCTCGAGCGAGCTCAATGGGGAGGGTGGACCTCCTGTTTTGGGGTTGGAGGCTCACTCCCGCGCAAGCGTTGCGGTGGGGTTACCCTGAAACACGAAGCCTTCCCAAGCAGGATCATCGCCGGAGTAGTAGCCGGTTAGATCTGCATTCGTCCCTGCAAATGCTGCATCACCTTCTTGAACCGGAGCGGTGGATCCAAAGAAAATGCGCTTGAGATCACCGTTGCCAACAAAGGGTGACCCACGCAGCGTCTTTGTGGCGCCGCGCAGGCTCAACTCCTCAAGTCCTGTATCCCGAAGAGCTCCATCACCTAGCGCGAGAACTGCGGCGGGAAGAGAAAGCCTTTTCAGCGAAGTGGCCCCGACTAGCGCGCTGCCGTCGATTACTTCCGCGCTTGGTAGATACAGCGCCTGCAAAACTCCGTTGTTGCCGAGCGCGCCGCCAGCAAGATACTTGAGCGCCGGTGCATGAAAGAACCTCAGCTGGCGCAACGTATTGAGACCATCTCCGTTGAGGGCCTCAAGTGATGGGAGTCGTAAGACCCTCATCGAGTCGTTGGCACCAAAGCACGCATGTTCCATCGACCTCAGCTTGGGCATGTTCACCGAGATGAGCTTGCCGGTGTCGTTGAAGACATTTCGTCCGATCGTTTCTAGTTCTGGAGCATTGACATAGCCGAGGTCCGTGTTGTCGTCGAAAGCATAGCTTTCGATTTCTTTGACCTTCGGGAGCACAACTTTCGTCCATACGTCAGGGGCGACCTGGATGCGGCGGAAGGCATGTTCCCCAATCGTTTCTACACTGGGCAAGTAGAGCAAGCGAAGGTGACCGTGAGGTTGCTCACCAAACGCCATCTTTCCCACCTTCTTCAATCCTCGCATGCTCAGTGTGTAAAACTTCGCTGAGCAGAAGGCCCCGTCTGGAGCCTCCTCGAGGTCATCCATGACCAGGTCGCGCACCCAACCTTCGGCCCAACCATTCGCCCACAACCAAGTATGGTCGCCCCTAACCCTCGTGTTGGCACAAACCGCTCCACTGTTCGGCCAGATCGCGCCTGACTCGGGGGTGCATTCGGTCCCGCCTTGTATCGATTTCAGATTGTAGACATAGAGTCGAGATAGCTGAGCAGCATTCAATCCGCCGTCGGCTTCCGTCCAATTCAGGATCTGCAACGTTCGTAGGTCTGCGTCGCGAAGGGACGAAGCACTCTTCGTCAGGTAAAGTGCAAGACCTGTGCATTGCGCGAGCTCGTCCTTTCGGGGAGTCAGTGCCTCGAGCAAGGATTCGGCGCCAGCGGCGTCAAATTGGATCACACAGGTGCCGGCGGGAAACTCATGATCGCCAGGCTCGGTAAAAACATAACTGTACTGCTCATCCTGAGAAAGCTCTGGATCCGTTAGGAAGATCGGATCGACTCCCGGATCGATGCTCGGATCGATAGCCCCAAAATCAATCTCCTCGTCAGGATCATAATAGTTGAACTTGGCGCCGTCGCCCGCGCTGTCGTCACCCCCGTATCCATCAAAGGAGTTTCCGGTGCCCCCATCTCCGTTCGTCCCGCCGGGCCTTCGCGCACAGGCCACTTCGAAGAGGGTAAGCAGCAACAGCAATCGATAGGGACTGCGCCTCGTGAACTTCTGCATGGAATTCTCCGGAAAGTCCCACTTTAGCAGTTCCTTGGGCGCTTCGAAACAAGCGCGCTTGCGGACGTCCTGAGCTGCTCCGCGCGGATTCGGCCCCCTCCGAGTGGAAAACCATCGCACGCTGCCAGCCCACGCTATCGCAACCCGTGCCGCACGAGCTTGCTGCGCAGAGTGGTCGGCTTGAGTTGGGCCAGGTCGGCTGCACCGCCCTCCCCGTAAAGGCGGCCATCGCAATGTCGGAGCAGCGCTTCGAGGTAGCGGCGTTCGTTCTCGTGCCAAGAGACCTCCACTCGATTCGGTGCTGGGCGAGCGTGGTTTCCAGTTCGCGACTTGTCGAGTCCTAGATGTCGAGGGTCGATTTCCCCCGACGGTCGAAGAATCGTCGCACGCTCGATCGCGTTCTTCAGCTGTCGAATGTTCCCCGGAAACTCCGACTGACTCAGCCGGCTTCTCGTGTCCTCGCCCAGGGTCCACGGGCCGCGCCCTGTTCGCTCGTGGATGCGCGCGAGCAGGGCTTCTGAGATGGGCACGATGTCTTCCGGCCGCTCGCGCAGGGCGGGAATTTTTACCGGAAAGACGGCGAGTCGATAGTAGAGGTCCTCCCGAAAACGCCCCTCGCGCACGGCTTGTTCCAGGTCGACATGAGTTGCCGCCAAGACCCGCACGTCGACCTTGGTCGGACGATCGGAGCCGACCGGTTCGATGGTTCCTTCTTGTAGAACGCGCAACAGCTTGGCCTGAACGGCGAGCGGCATGTCGCCGACTTCGTCGAGCAGCAGGGTGCCCCCGTCCGCCGTCAAGAAACGCCCCTGGCGTGCGCGCACGGCGCCCGAGAAGGCGCCCTTGGTGTGACCAAACAGCTCGCTCTCCGTGAGGGCCTCGGGGATTGCCGAGCAGTTCAGCTTCACAAATGGCTGGCGGGACCGTGCGCTCCACGCGTGAATTGCCTGGGCAAGCAGCTCCTTGCCGACACCGGTTTCGCCCAGAATGAGCACCGGCAAGTCGGACGAAGCAGCCTGGCGGGCCTCGTCGAGGCGCTCGCGCATGCTGGGGCTTTCCGTCGCCTCGAGCCAGTCGAGCGCCGCTTGAGAATATCCCGATTCCTCAATCAAGAGCTGATTGTGTGCGTCCAGTTGGATGCGCTTGTGCTGTAGAGAGTCGGCCAGTTCAGCCAAGTGGATCGTGAGCGACATCAGCTGCCCGTAAACACCTGCGGTCTCGATGACTGCGGGGGAGTACCTCTCACAAACCCGACGATCCAAGGTCACGATCCCCAAATCTTGCTTGCCCGCGTAGAGGGGCACGACCATGCACGAATGACCGTGCGGCAAATCGAGCACGTCGTCGTATGGGTCTCCCTCTTCTCCCGAGTGATGGTGCTCCTCGAGGGCGATCGGACGACGCGTCGCGAGTGCCTTGCGAATTGTCGGGAAGCGCTTGAGGTCGATCGCGTGTTTGTGCACTTTGGCTTCGGCGAGAGGGCCTGCCGCCGCCACGACCCGTGCCTCGGTTCCCTCGAGTCGAAAGACGGCCGCCAAGTCGTAGGGCACCACGCGAGAGAGTGCATTGAGTGCGCGCCGCAATACCTCTTGGACGTTGACGGGAGCTGCAACGAGTTGAGCTACGGCGTGCAAATCCGCGGTGACGTCGATGGCTGACATCGCAACGATATCTCACTGGCAACGATATATCGTCAAGAGAGCAACGAAATGTCGTTCCGTTTCTCTCGCTAACTTGCGAACTTTGCTGGTATTTCGTGGATCTAGGTTGGCCCGGGACTTGCTACGTCCGGGACATGAGCACGAAACACTCCCGTGCCCCGGTGCTGATGCTCTCGGCCGCGCTCGGCTGCGGGCTCGTCACGGCGGGGGCTATTGCCAGCGCCCAGGGCACTGCGCCGCACGGCGCCCAACCCATGGACAAGCAGATCCGATCTGTGGATGTGCTGGTCCCGCCTGACAGCGTCAAGACGCCTCTAGGTGTGAGCCAGGAGGTCTGGGATTCCCTCGTCCCGAAGCAGAGCAAGGGCACCAAGGCCGAAGTCGCGCTGGGCAAGAAGCTCTACTTCGAAACGAGACTCTCGGGGGACGGCACGGTGGCGTGCGCAACCTGCCACGATGTCAGTCGTGGCTTCGCCGACCAACGGAACACGTCCGAGGGCATCGGCGGCAAGCTCGGTCGGCGCAACGCCCCCACTACCCTGAACGCAGCGCTATTGCAGACGCAGTTCTGGGATGGCCGAGCCAAGACACTCGAGGACCAAGCTCGCTTGCCCATCACGAACCCCATCGAGATGGGCATGAAGGACGAAAAGACCGCGGTCGAATCGATCGCAGGTGACGCTGAGTACGTTCGAGAATTCAGAGACGTCTACGGCCGCGAGCCCAATATGGACGACATCGCGCGAGCCATCGCCGCCTTCGAACGGACGCTGGTGTTCTTGGATTCTCCGTTTGACCGCTTCTTGAGAGGTGAGGACGGGGCCATCAGTGCCGATGCACGGGCTGGCTGGGCACTCTTCAACGGTAAAGGACGCTGCAACAGCTGCCATCAAATGAATACGTCCAACCCTCTGGGCACGGACAGCCTCTTTCACAACATCGGGGTATCGGCGCGTCACCAAGACTTCGAGAAGCTCGCGAAAAAGGCACTCTCGGCTTTAGAGAAGGACGATTCGGAGCAGGCCATCGATGCACTGGCGCTTGAAACCGAGCTCTCCGAATTGGGACGCTTCGTGGTTACCCGCAACTACGGTGACATCGGTTCCTTCAAGACCCAGCAGATCCGAAATGTCGCCCTCACTGCTCCCTATATGCACGACGGCTCACTGCAGACCCTGTGGGACGTCATCGACCACTACAACAAGGGCGGGGAAAGAAGCCCTTATCTCGACGGCGGGATCGAGCCCCTCGACCTGACGGAGAGCGAGATCGATCAGCTCGTCGCTTTCATGTTTGCGCTGACAGATGTGCGATTTGCCAAAGAAGGCAACGCTGAGTTTGCACGCCAGAAGTCCCTGGCAGCCAAACAGCGTCCCATCCGGGAAAAGGATAGAGCCAACCGCAAGATCCTTCCCTTCGAATCCAGCACTGGAGACAAGAAATGAGCGACGATAAGAGGCGCAAACCACTTGGTTTCAAGAGCATCGAGACCAAGCACTACGAAGAGCGTCAAGAGCTGTATCGAGCGCTGAAACGCCTCGACCGACGGTCCTTCGCCAAGGTGTCGGCGGCCGTCGTGGGCGCGGTGGCAGCAGCGGGCGTCACACCTCCCCACTCGTTCGCGCCTGTCCGGGTGGCTCACGCAGCCGAATCCAAAGGTAAGTCGAAGGGCTTCACCTTTGCGTATCTCTCGGACTCGCACCTCTACGAGAAGAAGCTCAACGACCGCTTCGTCAACCAGCTGATGAGGGCCGTGGATGACGTCAATGCGATGGATCCACAGCCGGACTTCGTGCTCTACGGTGGCGATCTCGCGCAGCTGGGGCACCCCAGGGAGCTGAAGCTAGGCGCCGAAATCCTCAAGGCCGTCAAAGCACCCCTGCGGATGATGGTTGGGGAACACGACTGGTACCTGGACATGGGCGAGAAGTGGCGCGAGCTATTTGGCAAGCCGACCTACTCGTTCGATCACAAGGGGGTCCACTTCGTCGTGCTCAACAGCGTGGTCGAGGAGGACTTCTGGACCAAGCGCGGCCTGAGCGCCCAGGAGCGCATGCACACCGTCGCTGGTCTGGACAACGGCGTTCAGAGCCCCTTTTCGGTCGGTGAAGAGCAGCGAGAGTGGCTCAAGGCGAACCTGGCTCAGGTGTCTGCTGAAACGCCGGTCATCGTCTTTTCTCATTCGCCCCTCTACAAGCTCTATAAGCCGTGGAACTTCTGGACCGACGATGCCGAGGAGGTCCAGGCCTTGTTGAAGAAGTTCCGATCGGTGGTGGTCATCCATGGTCATACTCACCAACTGCTCACTAACCGCATTGGAAACATCCATTTTCACGGCATGCTCTCGACGGCTTGGCCTTGGCCATACGCCCCGGAGGGCCTTCCTGAGCTGACCGTGCAGATGGGTCGTCCGAATCCCTTCAATCCGCACGATGGGTTGGGGGATGGTGAGATCGTCGTCCACCCGGATGGACTTGTGGACAAGATCTACAAGCTCTGGAACCGCAATCGGGTGACCGTGCGGGGTACCTACCTCAGGTCGGGCGGCACCAAGGACAAGCCCACTCCGCCCCGTTTGAAGAGCTACTGAGCCGCAGCAGTCAGCCCCAACTCGCTTAACCGATGAGAAAAGGACCTCGCATGGACTTCGTTCAGACCAAACGCCTCTCTCTGCTACTCGTGCCGCTTACCGCGGCGGTTGGAATGGCGTGCGGAAGCAGCCACGGGATAGATGCGCAAGCCCCCGAATCAACTCCAGTTGTGCCAACGGCCAGCAGCGGCGACGCCTCACCGCAAGGCGGCACCGTCGAGGTCATGCTTTGCGACGGAGAGACCAAGACCGTCGTTCCTGAAGGCACTTCGGGTACCACCATTGCCGGCGCCCTCATGGCCGAGTGGATTCGCAAGAACCCGGACACCCACTGGGAAACAGCCGAGAGGGAGCGACACACCCTGGTCGAGTCGGCGGACAACAGTGACCTTGTTGGAAACGTCGACGGGCAGACATACGGCAAGATCACCGAAGAGGACGTCCTGCTTTGGAAGACCGAGACCGAACGCGTTGCGCTGGCTGGGTCCGAGGTCTTTCACAGTGCGGAGAAACTAGGGAGCACCGTGGGCGTGAGCTGCGACATGTGTCACCCCCACGGCGCGAACACCCATCCCGAGACCTACCCCAAGTTCCAGGTTCAACTCGGCCGAGTGGCCCTGCTGCGCGACATGATCAACTGGTGCATCGAGCATCCGGTTCGCGGCGAGCCGCTCGCAACGGACGACCCTCGCATGCGCGCCCTGGAGGCTTACATTCTTGCCCAGCGCAAGGGGGAAGAGCTCAATTACGGCAAACGCTAGCGTGCGGTGCCGTGCGGTGCGGTGCCGCGCCGCGCCGCGCCTCCTGCGCGGACTGAGCAACACGGCCATCGCGCAAGGCGACCAGGCTGCAGTGAGTGTGGGCGTTGGTGAGGGGCACTCTTGCGCCTCAGCGAGCGCCCTGCCGACAGCGGATGCTCCGCAGAGGCGACTATCTGCCAGCCCATCCGTGGCTGGCGGCCGGTGGCGGAGGGAAGCCGGAGGTAGCTTGAGGGCGTCGAGCAGCTCTGCGAGTCGCCGAATGGCGCCCTTCCCGGTATCGGGGGGCGGGCTCCCCGCATCCGTTCGCCCGAGTTGGAGTGCAATCAGGGTCCTGGCAACGACAGCGGAGCGGTGCAGGTCGGAGGAGCCACACAAGCGTTTCCGGCGGGGGGCTCAGGACTACAGTAGCAGCCGCGCGCTCACCTTCGCGCAGTGCAAGGCAGCCCTCGGCGGTGCAAGCTTGAGAGCGTGGATGACGCCCGGTCTTCCAAGGGTCATGAGCAACGCCGCGAAGCGTTTCGCCGGTCGATGGTGGAGGCTATCCCGCGATGGTACTCACCCTGGGGCCACCTGGCCGGCACCGCGGGCGTCGGCGTTATCACCGTCGCGGTGGCAATCTCCCAGGTCGAGAACCTTCGCTTCGTCGAGCTGCTGACGCTCGGCGCCGTTTTCTTCCTTGCCAACCTCTTCGAGTGGTGGGTTCACAAACACGTCATGCACAGGAGGCGAGCCGTGGTGAGTGTGCTGTATGACCGCCACACGCCGGAGCATCATCGTATCTTCGTGTACGAAAACATGGCGGTGCGCGCTGCCCGGGAGCTTCGGTTGGTGCTGATCCCGGCCGCGGGCGTCCTCGGGATTGTGCTTCTGACGGCCCCTGCAGCTTTCCTTGCTGGGATCCTGCTCGGGGAGAACGTCGGCTGGCTGGTGCTCTCCGGCGTGGCTCTCTACGTCGTTGGCTACGAGCTGACGCACCTCTGCTACCACTTGCCCGAGGGCTCCTTCGTTTATCGTTGGCCCCTGACTCGTTTCCTCCGTGAGCACCACGCGCGCCATCACCAGCCCGAGCTCATGCAACGGTTCAACTTCAACGTGACCGTCCCTCTCGGCGACTTGCTGTTCGGAACGATGGCCCCGCGTGGGCCAGGGGGGGAGCGCCACGGGCGGGAGCCCCTCGACTGCGGACCGCAGTCGAAGACTGAGCGGGGCCATTGAAGCTCTGCTGAAGGATTTCGGGTAGCCAGGAAGGGGTCTCTGTAGGCGATTGCTCACATGGTCTCGGCTGAACCTCTCCGGATGCTCGAGCGAGGCCGTCCAGTAAGGGGCAGTGGTTCGCTGCCGTCGCGGTCGCTATAGGTTCCGCCGAGATGAGTGATCGGGCCGGAAAAGTGTGGCTGATCGGTGCGGGCCCGGGGGATCCGGGTCTCATCACTTGGCGTGGAGTTCGAATTTTGAAGCGCTGCGACGTGGTGCTCCATGACGCTCTCTCCCACCGTGCGCTTCTCGAGCTCTGTCCTCAGGCGGAGATTCACGACGTCGGCAAACGCTTCCGAACGCCGAGTGCGTCCCAGGAATCGATCACCCGGCGCCTGATCGAGTTCGCGCGCCAGGGAAGGGAAGTCGTTCGGCTCAAGGGAGGTGACCCCCTGTTGTTCGCGCGGGGTTCGGAGGAAGCGCTGGCGCTTTCAGCGGAGCAGATCCCGTTCGAGATCGTGCCGGGAATCGCCTCTCCTGTTGCCGCCAGCGCTTACGCTGGCATCTCTCTCACGCATCGCGAGCTCTCTTCCAGCGTCACGTTCATCACGGGCAGCGATCGCGAGGGAAAGGAGTGGTCCCCGGACGCGTGGAAGAAGCTCGCGACGGCCACGGGGACGATCTGCGTGCTCATGGGGATGCGCCGCATCGAAGCGATCACACAGGCGATCATCGACGGGGGCCGCTCGGAGCATACCCCGGCTGCGGTGGTGCAGTGGGGCGCGAGACCGGAGCAGAAGGTCGTGTGCGGCACTCTCGGTGACATCGCCCAGAAGGTCCGGGCCGAGCAGGTGACGAACCCGGCGATCATCATCGTCGGCGAGGTCGTCGAGTTGCGTTCCCAGATGGCCTGGTACGACAACAAGCCTCTGTTCGGAAAGCGACTCCTCATCCCGCGTCCCGCCCACCAGGCTCGCGAAACCGAACAAGCCGTCCGTGATCGCGGTGCCGAGCCGGTCACGGTGCCTGCCATCGAGATCGGACCTCCGCCGGAGCCCGATAGACTCGAGGGGGCGGCGCGGGGCGTCGGGAGCTACGACTGGGTCGTCTTCACCAGCGCCAACGGCGTCGATGCTTTCTTCGGCGCGCTTCGCGCCGAGGGCAAGGATGCACGGGCGTTTGGTGCGGCCCGAGTTGCGGTGATCGGACCGAAAACGGGAGAGGCGCTCGTACGCCGAGGGATTCGACCGGATCTCACTGCTGACCAGTACGTGGCGGAATCCTTGGTAGAGGCCCTCTTGGCTGCATTGCCCGACGGAGGCAAGCCCCGGCCCCAGATCCTCTTGGCACGTGCGCTGGAAGCGCGGGACGTCTTGCCACGCGCACTCGAAGAGGCGGGCGCGGAGGTCGACGTCGTGCCTACGTATCAGACCCGCGTTGCTTCAGGACCCCAAGCCGAACGGCTCGAGCACGCCGTTGCGAGCGAGGTGGACGTCGTCCTCTTCACATCGAGCTCGATGGTGGACTCGGTCGTCGGGGCGCTCGGCGAAAGGGCCACGGTCGCCCTCGGTCGCATCACCGTGGCCTGCATCGGGCCCGTGACGGCGGAGACAGCAAGAAAGCACGGCCTTCGAGTGGACGTTGAAGCCTCGGTGCACACGGTGGAAGGTTTGCTCGACGCCTTGGAAGCGCAGACCTGACCCGGCGGGGTCCCCCCCAAAACATCTCTTCGCGCGGGATCTAGCCTATTAGCCTAAGCCTAAAGGCCGCAGGTCCGTGGGCACGACTGTCAGGGGCTTGGAGGGCTCAGCTGCTCGAAGGTGAGCAGGATCCATCCGTCTGCGCGAGTCGAAGCGCGTTCGGTCAATTGCTCGCTCGCCATGGCGCGGCGAACCTCGTCGGCGCGCTCCTCCAAGACCCCGGTGAGGAGAAGGGTGCCGTTCGGACCCAGACGGCGTCGAAGATCCGGAGCCAACCGGCACAGAGTATCAGGATCGATGTTGGCAGCGACGACCGCGAATCGTTCATCGATGGAGTCGAGCTGGCGATCGGAGAACTCGCACGCCGATTCGAGGTTGTTCAGCGCGGCATTGTTGCGCGCAGCGCTGACCGCCCGAGGGTCGATGTCCGTGCCGACGGCGCGGCTCGCGCCCGAGCGGAGCGCGACGAAGCACAGGATCCCCGAGCCCGTTCCGACGTCGAGCACGGAGGTACCCGGGCTCATTCGACACAGTTGCTCGAGTGCACACGCCGCCAGGCGGGTCGTGGGATGGCTTCCCGCGCCGAAACACGTGTCCGGCTCGAACCACAGGGTATTTTCTTCTGGAGGAGCCGGCTTTTGATGCGTCGGGCGCGCCACGAAAGTCTCGGTCAGCTGAGCCGGCCGCAGCGCATCCAGCCAGGTCCGCTGCCATTCGTTCGACGCAGGCTTCACAGTTACCGAGCCCACTTCAGCGTCCGGCACCGCAAGCTCAACCCGACGGCGAAACTCTTCGGTCGCCTGGCGGAGAGCCTCGATCTCCGCTTCGTCTCCGTAGGTGACCAGGCACAGCCCCGTGTCGTCTTCACGCTCCTCGACACCGCCGGCACCGGCGTCGAAGAGACAGGCACTCAAGGCGTCCGCGAGGCGCGGATCGACCTGGACTCGGAGCTCGAGCATGGGTCAACCCTTGAAGACGACGCGATTGCGTCCAGCGTGCTTCGCCGCGTAGAGGCGCCGATCGGCCGACGCAACGAGCTCGTCGCTGCTCGGATCGCCCAGCTCGCGAGCACTCGCGCAACCCATGCTCACGGTGACTCGAATCGCCCTGTCGTCGTGGGTGACAACGATCTCTTGCACGCGATCCCGCAACCGTTCGGCCAGGGTGGCAGCCGCAGGCGTGCTGATGCCCCGAAGGATGAGCGCGAACTCCTCGCCGCCATAGCGCGCGAAGATGTCCTCGGCGCGCAGCTCGCTGCGGATGGCGTCGGAGACTTGGACCAAGACCGCATCGCCGGCCGGATGGCCATAGGTGTCGTTGACCCTCTTGAAATGATCGAGGTCGAACAGCACCACGGCGCAGTCGGTCTTGTGGCGTCGCGCGAAGGACAGCTCGGACTGCAGGTGGGCGTCGAAGTGTTCGCGGTTGTGGCAGCCCGTCAGCGAGTCGGTGACGCTCGCAGCGTAGAGTTGCTCGAGGAGGACCTCCTGATCCGCATCGGCGATGGAGTAGCGAAATACGGCGGCCGGACCGAGCTGGATCAGATCGCCGTCATGCAAGACCTGTTTGCTGACTCGTTGCCCTTGAACGAAGGTCCCATTGGCCGAGTCGAGGTCTTGGATGACGTAGACTCCCCCTTCGAAGGTGAGTCGCGCATGGCGTCTGCTGACGCCATCATCGCGCAGCCAGAGCTCCGAGTCCTGACTTCGTCCAATGTGGAACGGAGTCTGCCCCAAGCGGTAAACCTTACCGAGCTGGGTACCCTGCACGCGGACCAGCAGATGGCGATCCTGCTTGGGCTTCGCCAGCCCGCGGAGGTCCGCGATGTTGACGACAGCAGTTCGTTCGCCGTCGTCGTCGTCCAGGAAAAACTCGTCGTCCGCTGTCACTTGTCGTTCGTCACGGACACCGTTCGTCGCGGGTCCGCGTGCCACGGCTGGATCGTGCCACCCGATCGCCTACCAGGTTTGCTGGCGAGGCGGTATGTTTCCACACGGCTCCGGCGGCGCTGAGCCTCATCGAGTGGGCGCGCCACCGCTCAAGTCTCAGAGTTCCCCACACGGGGCAAGCCCTCGGTGCCCGGACCACTGGCCACGGAACTTTCCGAGGGAACGCGGCCGGGCGTTCATGACCCTGACCGCGGCGCTGCATGCGGAGGTCGCAAGGTTGCCCGAACCGCAAGGTTGCCCGAACCGCGGTGCAGGCGCTCAGTCGCTCGTGAGGCGAGCGATCTCTTCCTTGATCAGCGTCTCGGCCAGCACCGGAACCACCTCCCAAACGACCTTCTCTACGACTTCGCGCGAAAGCGCCAAGACGCCTTGCAGCTGCTGTTCGTCGAGGCCCATCCCGGCCAGCTGAGCTGCCATGTCTCCTGTTGCCGCCGCTGCCGCCGCGGCCACCGGAGTTCGCGGTGCCTCGGGCTGAGCCGGTGCCCGGCGAGCTTGCGAGACGGCGGGGGCGGGTGCCGGCGCTTTGCGCGCCGGGCTGGGAGCGCTGGGGGCGGGCGCCACGGGTTCGGGAGCGGGAGCTGGTGCGGCGGCCACGGGGGGCGGTGCGGGCGGACGTGCCGCCGGCGCTTGAACCGGAGCCGCCGCCAGGACGGCCTGCACTTTGTCGATCAGCTTCTGCGTATCGAACGGCTTATCCATGTGGTCGCTCGCACCCACCGCGGCGCCTCGGCCCTGGTCGTACGGACGATGCTTGCTCGACAGGATGATGACCGACACGTCGGGGGCCTCGGCCTTGATCTGTTGGCATAGGTCATAGCCGCTCGCTTCGGCCAGCGCGGCGTCGACCAGGGCGATCGCCGGCCGATCGGCGCGGAGCTTTTGCAGAGCCTCATCGGCGCTGCCGGCGAGCTCGGTTTGGAAATCTTCTCCCGCGAAGGTGATTTCCAACACCCGGCGAATGGTTTTACTGTCGTCGACGGCCAGCAGCTTCGTTGTCACGAGGCCTCCTGAGAAACGAAAAAAGTCGGTCGAAATCATCTAGGTGGCAAGAAAAAGAGTCAAGGATTTCGCTAGTGGAATCGCGTCGCTAGCTTCGGCCGGGGGCGCTTGCGTTCCTCGACAAGCCCTCGTTCGGCAGTATGTTTGGGGGTTTGGTCGGACGGCGGAGGACGGCCCGCCGGCCCGCGGGCACCTCCTCCGTCTGAAGCGAAAGGAGCCAGGGTGGCAGCGAAGGGTAGCGCATGGCTCGAAAACCTCGACGGCGGTGGGGCGCCATTCGGGCCACTTGCGGCGCCGCCTGGACGCGAGCCGGACCACGCGAAAGACTCTTCACGACTTGGAACCGCTCAGCCCCCGCGCCAGCTCAGTGCTCTACGCCGTGGTTTCCGAGTTCATCGCAACCGGTGAGCCCGTTGGAAGTCGCACGCTGGCGAAGAAGTACGGATTCGATCTTTCGCCCGCCACGATTCGCAACGAGCTCAAGGATCTCGAAGACGAAGGGTATCTCGAGCAACCCCATACCTCGGCGGGTCGGGTTCCGACCGAGCGCGCGTATCGGCTTTTCATCGACGCCCTGATGCGAGTGCGGGAGATCCCCGCCGAAGACGCCGAACGAATTCGCGAGCTCTTCCGAGCGGCGCGCCCGGGTCGCGATCTCTTGCGAGAAACGGGAAAGCTCCTGAGCGACCTGAGTGGTGTTCCGGCAATCCTGCTTCGCGATCGCAGCGAACAACGCACCGTGCAGAAGCTGCGCTTCATCCTGACTCGTCCCGGCGAAATGCTGGGAGTCATCGTTCTGTCGGATGGCACCGTGGAAAACCGCTTCATCTCACTCGAGTCGACCCCAGACTCGACCCAGCTCGAGCGGCTTCACAATCTTCTCGACGAGGTGGTGTCCGGTCGCACCCTACGGGACGTGCGCGAGCACCTGGGACGAATGGCCCGCAAAGAGCGCGACGAGTTGGTTGCACTGCAGCGGCTCGGAGAGTCCCTCGTCGGAGCAGCGGTGCAGGGGGTCGACCGGTCGAAGGACATCGTGATCGAGGGCCGGTCGAGCCTTTTGAGTGGTCCGGGCGCCGTCGACGCGGGGCGAGTGAGGGATTTGATGATGGCGTTGGATGACCGCGAGCGCCTCGTGCTCCTGCTCGACCGGGCGCTGGATTCGTCCCACGTTCAGGTGTTCCTCGGTCAGGAGACGGAGCGCTTGGTGGGGCATCCGGTGAGCCTGGTGGCGGCGCCTTTTCGTCCGCACTCGGCCGGCCCCGGAGGAGCCGTGGGGGTGATCGGTCCTCCCCGCATGGACTACCCGTTCCTCGTGCCTCTGGTCGGAGCCACGGCCAATGCCATGGCGCGTGCGCTGTCGTCCCAGAACGAAACGAGTGGGAGCGAAGGCGATTCGCGACCTGGGCCGGAGGGCCCGACTGACATGCCCGGCGAAGGCATCCACGACGACTCGGACGCTCCGGACTCGTGATACGCTGCACCACACATGGCTCTTGCCTCCGCACCGCCGCGACCGATTGATTCTGCGCTTCTGGCGCTCGAGCGGGGGCAGCCCGAGCGGGCACTTTCCCACCTGGTCCCCGTGCTCAGGATGCACCGCGACCCCGCTGCGCTTCTGCTCGCAGGCCGTGCCTTGGCGTCCCTCGAGGTCGCGGAGGCTCCCGAGGTGCTGGGCGAGGCAGTCGCGGCGGCCCAGGCGGCGCGTACGTTCGGTGTCGCCGTGGTTGCTTGCCGAACCTTGGAGGAGCTCGGCGAGGACGTGAGTCCACGCTGGGATGGCATCGCCGAGCTTTTCGGCCGCGAGGAATCCGCGCCCGTCGCCGCGGCCCCTCCGGATCTGAGCCGGGACTCGCTTTCCCCCGAACGTAGTGATTCGGCGAGCCTGATCGAAGAGGTCATCGCCCTGGCGCGAACTGGGGAAGCGCGCCCCGTCCAACGCCAAGAGCCTGCCGTCCGCGAGCTCTTGGTTCGCCTCGGTCCGTCCGGGCTCCGGGATTTCGTCGAGGCGCTGCACACCCGGGTGGTCCTCAAGGACGAAGTGTTGATCGAAGAAGGCTCGCCGGGCGATGCCGCCTTCCTCCTCGCTCGAGGCGAGCTCGAAGTGCGACGCCGCAAGGACGACGGCTCGGACGGGGTGCTGGCGCGCCTGGGCGCAGGTAGTCTGTTCGGTGAAATGGCGCTTCTCTCACGGAGCCCGCGCACCGCCAGCGTGATCGCCGTGCGCCCGAGTCTCATCCTTCGCGCGGAGCGTGCGGTGCTGGACGCCCTCGCCGAGAGGAACCCGAGCCTCGGTGGGGTTCTCGCGCGCCACTGCCGTCGTCGAATGGTGGAGAATCTCGTGCAGACCAGCGCCATCCTGCGCTCGATCCCGGCCGCGGAACGCCGGAAGCTCCTGGAGAGCTT
This sequence comes from Polyangiaceae bacterium, assembly GCA_050289625.1. Classification (GTDB taxonomy): domain Bacteria; phylum Myxococcota_A; class Polyangia; order Polyangiales; family Polyangiaceae; genus NIC37A-2. Next base: position 34,580 of record JBNKGC010000023.1, read on the forward strand.
CGTCGCGCGGACCTTCGACACGGGGGATCGAGTGATTCTTCGGGGCAGCGAAGGCGCGGGCCTCCACCTCGTGGCGTCTGGCGCCCTGCGCGTCGTCAGCGGGGACGGGGAAGAAGCGACCCAAGTCGCGCGCCTCGGGGTTGGCGAGGTGGTCGGGGAGATCGCCATGGTTCTGCGCCGCCCAGCGGACGCGGACGTCATCGCCGACTGCCCCACGGTGACCCTCCAACTCGCGTCGGAGAAGTTCCTGGCAATCGTGAAGCAACATCCGAAGCTCTTTGCGCGCCTGTACGAACTGGCGGTCGAGCGCCAGGAAGAAACCAAGAGTCTGTTGGCCGAACGCGCCGAATTGGTGGCTGAGAGCGATCTCGACGAGGCCGTGCTCTTTTGAGCGGAGCCCTCGCCGAGGGGTTACGAGGGGACGCCAATGAAGAGCGTCCGTTCAGCGGCCGACGCGAGCCGGCGTCGTGTCGTCGCGGTGCTTGCTTGACCTAGCGCCGACGGGCGGTTAATCCGGCGCATCATGAACGGCCGTCCGTCGACCCCCAGTGCTCGCCCTCTGTTTCGCAAGCTCGCCGCGTTCGCGGTGGTGACGACTCTCGCCGCAGGGGCTTGGGCTCAGACCAAGGTCGCCGTGGTCGACACCCAGCGCGCGATCGTGGAGACGGAGGATGGCCTCCGCATGCAGGCGACGCTCAAGAAGCTCTTCGACAGCAAGCAGCGTGAGCTCGACAGCAAGCAGCGAGCGCTCGAGGGCGAGCGGGCCGACATCGAGAAGCAGAAGGGCGTCCTCAGTCAGGAGGCCCTCGCTCGCCGCGCCGAAAAGTGGCAGCGCGAGATGGTGGCTCTGCAGCAAATGTTCGTCGAGTACAACAAGGAACTGCAGAAGAAGCAGAACGAGCTGACTCAGCCCATCTTCGCGAAAACCATGGGGCTGATTCGACGGCTCGCGACCCAAGAAGGGTTCGACGTGGTCATCGACAAGCAAGCCGTCCCTTACGTCCGCAGCGACCTCGATCTGACCGACCGCTTGATCACGCTGTACAACGGCGGTGCTTCGGCCCCTGCGAAGGACGTGCCGCCCGCTCCGGCCGCGCCGCAGAAGTAGGCCAGGTGTCGCGTTTGCGCCCCGCGACGTTTCGCTGCGCGGAGGCAAGACCGCGTGGCGGCAAGACCACGTGGCGGTAAAACCGCGCGGTGAAGTATCGACTTTGGGCGAGGCCTGGGTCACTTTATCACGGTGCCCATTTGCGCTGGTTCCGTCCGCCTTCTCGCCATGAAGCACGAGGGAGAGCGATCTTCGGCCACCTGCGGCTCTTGTTTGATGGGATCATTGCAAGCATGATCGCCGCAACTGAGCGGCGCTCCCGGGGGCTCGAGTGACCGAGGGCCAAAACCTCCGCCTGGACATCGCCAAGATCCTCGAGATCCTACCGCACCGTTACCCCTGGGTGCTCGTGGATCGGGTGGAGCGGATCACCAAGGGGCAGAGCATCTCCGGCATCAAGATGGTGAGCGCCGCCGAGCCCTGGTTTCAGGGTCACTTTCCCGGGCGACCCATCATGCCGGGCGTGCTGATCTTGGAGGCCCTCGCCCAGCTCGGCGGCCTCCTCGCGTACGCTTCGGAGCCCTTCGATGTGAATCAAAACCTCATGTACTTCCTGGGGATCGACAAGGCGAAGTTTCGCCATACCGTGACCCCCGGCGATCGGCTCGATCTGTCCGTGTCGGTGATCTCGCATCGCGAGAACGTATGGAAGCTCCGCGGAGAGGCCACGGTCGAGGGCACCCTCTGCGCCCAGGGTGAACTCCTCGCGTCGATCGTCGACCGCGAGTGAGCCTCGAGGCCGGCCGTTCCACGACACGAAGCCTGGCTTCGGGCGACCGGGGGTGAGCGGATTACTTCGGGTTGAAGAGCTCGTCGAAGACGGCGTCGAAATCGTCGTCGTCACCCACGGCTTTCGCCTTGGGGGCGGGGGCAGCCGTCTGCGGCTTGAGCTGCGCGATGCGATCCTTCACGTCGCGATACCCGGGATCCCGGCGAGCGATCTTCTCGAAGTAGTAGAGAGCCGACTTCGGATCTTCACGCATCTCGTACACGGTGCCGAGGTCGTAATAGAGGCTCATCTCCTGCTCGACCGTCTTCTGCTCGGCTTCGAGCGCCTTCACGTAGGCTTCGGTGGCCTGCTCGAGGTCATTTTGCTCGAGGTGAATCATGCCGATCATGGCAAAGCACATGCATGCCCGGGCAGGATCGCGACTCGCCAGCTCGAACTCGTTTCGGGCGTCAGAAAAAAGGCCCATTTCCTTGTAGGCGACGCCGAGATCGTAGTGGGTGGCGGCGTCGCTCTCGGCGACCTGAGCCTTGACCCCCTCCTTGAACTTCTCGAACACCTGGTCGACGTCCACCTCCTCGGCGGGAGCGCCCAGGCGCGGCTTCTTCGCTGGTTGCTCGAGGTTGTCGAGGGCGTCGAGGGACGCTGCGATGTCGAAGGAGTGATCGCTGGGAGGGTTAGCGAGTCGATCGCGCTCGATCGTGCGACTGCCCTGCTGCGCTCCGTCGCGCGCGTCACGCACTTCGTCGAGTCGTTCGAGAAGGAGGGGGTGGTGGGGCGAGCGCACGAGCTGGTCCAGAAGGATCGCTTCGGCGTCGGCGAACAGACCCTGGGCCGCGAAGAACTCCGCCTCCTCGAGCACCTCCTCCAGCGACTCACCAGGGGTGGCGAGCTGGGTTTCGGAAGGCGCTTCGTTGAGTGGAAAGCTCGGCAGCGGCATTTCATCCGCGAACGGAGCGTCGGGTGCCGTCATCACCGGTGAGGCCATGGCCTGCGACGGGTGGATGCCCTCGAGATCGTAGGAGGGCAGCGGTTCTGCTTCCGAGAACGGCAGCAAGTTTTCCCGGACCGCAGCGACCTGGCGCAGCATCTCGAGCGAGGTCGGGTGGTCGGGTTCGATCTCGAGCACTTCGCGAATCAACGCCTCTGCGTCGTCGGGTTCGCTCTGGTGCAGATGAATCGTCGCGATGTTCAGCGTCTCGATGATGGCGGGTTCACGCTCTCCCGTCTCCACGAGGATTTCGCGGAGCTTGTGTCGGATGTCGATCGAATTCGGGTCGATCTCGAGAGCGATGTGCAGCGCTTCGATCGCCTTGTCGTACAGGCCGAGCCTACGGAACGACTCCGCATCGACGATGGCCTTTGCCGCGTGTTGTGCCGCGTCGAACGACTGGGGGCTCGCGATCTCCTCGGCGAGTTCCGCTCCGTCGTCGATGAACTCGACGCCATCCTCGATGACCTCGACGTCGGGCGCGGAGGTCATCGCAGGTCGAGCCATCCGCGCCACGTTCACGTCGACCGCGGGTTCGGGCGGCAGGGATTCGGCTTCGTCGTCGATGAACTCGACCTCGTCGTCGAGGTCGACGGCTTCCTCGGGCGGCGCAGAAGACACGGGAGCCGAGGCCGTCGGTGCCGACGCCATGGGTGCCGAGGCGGCCGGCGCAGCCGGAGCCGGAGCCGATGAGAGGGATTCGGGTGCCGTCGACTGAGGGGGGCCCGCCTTGGCGAGGGCGAGCACCTGTTCGTCGTTCGGAGCCACCGATTGGAGATGATCGAGAAGCTCGCCGAAGAGCTCCGCCTTGCCCTGCTCGCGCGCGATGCGCGCCATCTCGATGTGGACCGCGAACGCCTTGTCCGACTGATTGATTGTCTGAAACGCCTCCGCCAGCAGGTGGAGCGTGTCGAGGTTCTTCGGATCCGCCTGGAAGGCGATCTGCAACTTGGCGAGGGCCTGCATGCCGCCTTCGCGGCTGTGCTTCTTCAGGTAAAGCTCGGCTGCGGCGCGGGCGTAGACTGGCTCTTGCCGGAAATGCAAGATTCGTTCGATCACCTTGAGGGCGTCGTCAGGCCGGGCCATCTCGAGCAGGAGCTCGGAAGCCGTCCAGAAGGAGTCGATAGCATCGCCCACCGACTGCACCCGGCAACACGCCTCGGCGAGCCGCAAATGGGGCAAAGGGTTCTGTGCGTCGAGCGACACCATCTTCTTGAAGACGTCGATGGCGTCGCGATCGCGATTGGCTTTCTGGTAGCGGGTAGCGACCTCGTCGTAGGCGGCCAGGGCGTCGGTCGTCAGGCCCAGCTGCGTGTAGATGTCGGCGAGTCGGGGCACGATGTGCCCGTACCGGTCGGCGAGGTGGGGCGCGTGTTTGCGGATGAGCTCGCGGATCTGCTTGTAGACCGCGATGGCCTTGAGCGAGAAACCCTGGGCGGCGTAAAATTGCGCCACGCGATCGTAGGTTGCGATGGCCGCCGGGTAGTCTTCGACTCGCGACTGGAGATCACCGACCTTCAAGAGGGTGCGCGCATCCCGCGGATCCTGCGCGATGATCTTTTGGTATTCCAAGATCGCCCGGTCGTACTTTTTCTTGTCGACGAGTTTCTGAGCGTTCTGGAGAGTCTTGTCGCGATCGATGGCCACGTTTAGCTTTGCTTCGACCTCGCAGTGGGGTTCCTTCGCGAACCGGCGTCGGGTTCGGACGAGGAAACCTGGGTCGTCAGAAGCCCCAAAATAGTCCGTCGACAAATTCCGCGCAGTAGCTCACTACAGTCTGCACAGAAGTCGCTGGAAACAGGGGCGGAGGCGGGTCCGGTCAGGAGGCCCACATCCAAGACAAGCGCAAGCGCCTCACCTTACGGGGGGCACCCCAGCGGGTCAAGGAACCGTCTGAGTTTCGCGTACTTACGGAGCGGTGAGCGCTCCTGGGGCGAAGCCGCGGGAGATCGAGGATCGAGGGTGGCCGTGACGCGATGCGGCATAGAGGCTCCCTGCCCTCCGAGACTCATTGCCGGTTGGAAGCCACTGCGGGGGCCGCCGGCCGTCCGAACCCCGGCTCAGAAGGGCTTGAGGACTGCCAGGTAGACTACGCCGGTGGCAGCGGCCAGCAAACTCAGAGCGATTGGCTTGAGAGCGCCCTGCGGCGCGCCGCCGCGTACCGCCTTCTTTGCTCCGGCTCCGATGACGTGATGCAGAGCGATCACGACGAGAGCGAGGGTGAGCTTCACGTGCATGAACTTCGTCACCACGAAGTAGAGCCGGGGATCGAGCGCGAGGCGACCAATGCCTGTCATGAAAGCGACGACGAATGCTGGAGTCGCGATCGTTCGATACAGGCGGTATGCGAGTTCGGCCCGAGTGCGGGAATCTCCTGGAGCGCTGCTCGGTGCGAGCAACAGGCCTGCGACGGATAGGATCGAACCGATCCACACGGTGTCGGCGACCACGTGAACGACGACGAGCAGGTTCTTGACGAGCTCCATGGCGGCGGAGACTAGAGCGCCGATCAGTTCGCCGCCAGGGCGCCCGCGAAAACCGCCCCCTGTTGCGAGCGGGCGGTTTTCGCCCGCTCGGCCCCGGCGCGCTGCCGACCTCGGCGATTTTGTCGCTTGCTTGGTCGCGACAAACAAACTGCGCCCGTTTGCGGGTGAGCTCAGCCACCCCGCTGGGGGCCGCTGAGGCCCGCTTGCGGCCTCCCAGCGGGAGGCGCATGTTCCAAGAGTGATGACTCAGGACGTCGTTTCGAAGCCGGCGGTCGAGTACCGAGCGCCGTTCGCTCCCGGACAGAGCCACTCCATCGACACGGAGATCTGTCGCAAGTTACTAGCGATCGCGCTGTCCAAGGGAGGCAACTACGCGGACTTGTTCTTCGAGTACCGCGCCTCGGGAGGCCTTTCCTTCGAAGAAGGGATTACGCGCAGTGCTTCGCGAGGGGTCAGCATGGGGCTCGGTGTGCGCGTGCAGCGCGGAGACGCGACTGGCTACGCGCACGTCGAAGACTTGAGCTGGGAAGCCATGAAGCGCGCGGCCGAGACGGCGGCGCGCATCGCCAACGAGGCTCCCGGAGCACCGCCCGTCAAGCTGGCACCCCTCACCCTCCCCAGTCGCTACGAGCTCGACGCGCCGACCCTCGGTCAGCCCGGCACGCGGAAGCGTGAGCTCCTCGAACGTGCGAGCCGAGCGGCGCTCGCGTTCGACCCGAAGATCGTCAAGGCGGAGGCCTCCTTCAGCGAAGGAGTCCGGGAGATCCTGATCGCGACGAGCGATGGGCGTTGGGCTCACGACGTCCAGCCCATGATCCGATTCGGGGTGCGCGCCGTGGCCGAAGGCGAGGGCAAGCGCGAAGCGGGACGGAGTGGCGGTGGTGGCCGCATGACCTTGGCGTACTTCGACGACAAGTCACCAGAATTTCACGCCGAAATCGCGGCGAAGCAGGCCATCACTCTGCTCGACGCACGCCAGGCTCCCGCCGGACAGCTGGAGGTCGTGCTTTCACCGGGTGACAGCGGAATTCTTCTGCACGAGGCCGTGGGACACGGGCTCGAGGCGGACTTCAATCGTCGTGGTACCAGCAACTACACCGGCCAGGTGGGGAAGGACGTGGCGAGCCCTCTTTGCACCGTCGTCGATGATCCGACGTTCGTGCAGAGTCGTGGCGCCATCAACATCGACGACGAAGGCATGGAGCCGCATCGAAACGTTCTGATCGAAGACGGAGTGCTGCGCGGATACATGCAGGACCGGCTCTCCGCCAAACACTTCGGAACGCGGCCGACTGGTAACGGACGTCGAGAAAGCTTTTCCTGCGCACCCATGCCGCGCATGACGAACACCGTCCTGCTGGCCGGACCCCACGACCCCACAGAGATTGTTTCGAGCGTGAAGAAGGGGATTTTCGCCAAGACCTTTGGGGGGGGGCAAGTCGATATTTCCAATGGGGATTTCGTCTTCTCGTTGACGGAAAGTTACCTGATTGAAGACGGCAAGATCACGGCTCCCCTCAAGGGAGTGAATCTTATTGGCAATGGACCGGAAACACTCCGACAGGTAAGCATGCTCGGAAACGACGTCGCTCTCTCGGACGGTATCTGGACCTGCGGCAAAGACGGCCAGAGCGTCCCGGTGGGCGTCGGTTGTCCGACGATAAAAATTGCACGCATCACTGTCGGTGGGACCCAGATTGACTGATTCAGTGACCAGTAAGTCGAAGAGCTACGTGGCCGTCATCGGTCACGGGCCCATGTTGGATCGCGAAGAGGGAGCCGTTTCCACGCTCCGCCAGCTTGGCGCTTCGGTGCGATCGCTGGACCTCTGGGACGATCCGGTCAACCTCATCGGTGACGACGACGAAGAGCTGGAGGTGCGGCCACGCGCTCTGGTTTTCGAAGCGCTCGACCGACCCGATCTTGCCGTGGCGGCCCTTCGTGCCGTCCGTAAGGAGCCTTTCTTCGATAGTGTCGGGGCCATCATTGCCGTGACCGTGGGGCAGGTTGCCCGCGTGGAACCTTCGAGTGGTTTCGATGATTTCGTGCTCCACCCCTACGTTCCCGAGGAGCTGTACGGACGCATTCGCGCGCTCGAGTGGCGTCGCAGCGAGTTCGCGACCGAAGAGCGCCACAAGGTTGGAAACATCGTGGTCGACAAGGCTGGTCACGAAGTTGCCGTTGGTGGCCGCCCCGTTTCGCTAACAGCCAAGGAATTCGCTCTCCTCGCCTACATGTGCGAACGCCGCGGCAAGGTCTTGTCGCGCGAGCATCTCTTGGCCCGCGTTTGGGGCAATCGCTACGACGGTGGTCCGCGCACGGTCGACATTCACGTCCGTCGTCTGCGCGCGAAGCTTGGCGACTCGCTCCCGCTGGAAACACTTCGAGGCTCGGGGTACAAGCTCCGCGCACCCGATGCGGACGACAGCGAAGACGACATCGACCTCGACCCGCCGCCGTCCGACTGAGTCGACCGGGCCCGTCGTCATCTCCACGGGCTGCCCTTCGGGCATCGGTCCAGAAGTCGCGGTGGCGGCAGCCGCTGCCCTCTCGCACGTTCCCTGCGTGCTGCTCGGCGACGAAGGTGTTCTCCACGAGGCGGCCCGCCTTCGCCGGGTGGCAGCGCGTCGGCTGGCCGTGTTCGCCGGAGAAAAGCCTGCCCCCGGAATTTCAGTCGCCCAGGTGGGCGCCCGGCTCGCCCCGGAAGACTTCCGACCGGGGCGGCCCACGCCGGCCGGTGGAGCGGCGCAGCTCGCCTACGTGGAGGCTGCGTATTCGCTTTCGAAACAGCGCGGCTGGCCTCTGGTGACGGGGCCGGTCAGCAAAGAGGTGATCGCCACCTCCGGGGTTCGCCGCGCGCGGCGGTTTCGCGGACACACCGAGTGGCTCGAGGAGCTCGACGGCGCCGACCACAGCGTGATGTGTTTCGCGGCAAAGAGCCTCGTTACGAGCCTGGTGACGACCCACGTGCCGCTCGGTCGAGTGCCGCGCCTGCTCACGCCCCAGCGTGTGGCGACGTCCACCTGGGAGCTCGTCGAGTTGCTCCGCAGCTTGGGGCACGACCGTCCGAAGATCGCCGTGTGTTCTCTCAATCCTCATGCTGGGGAAGGAGAGCTCCTCGGGTCGGAGGAGCGGCGAGCAATCGTTCCGGCCGTCGAATGGCTTCGGCGTCGGCTTCGGCGCCGCGCGGAGATTTTCGGTCCCCTGGGTGCGGAAACTGCGTATCGCAAAGCGCACGGGGGCGTCTACGACGGGGTCGTGGCGATGTATCACGACCAGGCCACGATCCCGATGAAGCTCGTAGCTTTCGGTGAGGCCGTGAACGTCACTCAGGGCCTGTCCATCGTGCGCACGTCCGTCGATCACGGCACCGGGTACGACATTGCCGGGCAGGGGAGCGCCGATGCACGAGGGATGCGCAGCGCCATCGAACTGGCCACTGCCCTGGCGCGGCATCGAGGACGACGAAGAAAACCGGAGACGTTCAGCGACGCTCGCGGCGACGCGGCCCGGAGGCGATGAGCCGCCCGCGACCGACCGAGTCGCCTTCGCGACGAGACGAGCTCGCCGAGTCACGAGTGCGTTCGCTCACCGCCAAGTCGAATGGCTCGAGCGCTCTGTCGTCCGTGTTGCGTCGGTTGTTCGAGGAAAATGCCGATGCCGATGCCACGACGTGGGCCCTTCTACGAGGCGCCGCCCGACGCCTCGCCGAGGCGGTCGGAGCCGACCCGGGCGCCCTGCGAGAAACCCGGCTCTTTCGCGGAACCTCGGGCGAGGCGCAGGCTTTCGTCGACGCCGCAGTTGTCGAATCGAGCGTCCACGCATTTGTCGTGATGGGGCTCGAGGCGGGCGACCTCGAGGTGAATCAGTCGGAAGGCGAGAGCTCGTGCGTGGCGGCACATCGTCTCGGAGAACTGCTCGACCGGGTGCTCGAGGCTCGGATGCAGGTGGAGGGGCGAGCGCCTGGCTTTCCGTCGAAACGCCGAACCAGCGGCAGTTTCTACACGCCCCCGGCGCTTGCGCGATCGGTGGCAGAGCGTGCTCTGGGCCCCCTGCTGGACTCACCCCGCGGTGACGCGGCGGAATCGATGGCCCAAACCGTGCCCCCGAGTGGCCTCTTGATCTGCGACCCCGCGGTGGGAGGCGGAGCGTTCTTGATTGAATGCTGTCGCGCGCTTTCGCGTCACGCCGAAGCGATCGGCCTGTCGGCGGAGGAGGCCCGGGCGTCGGCGGTGCAGGGCGTCCACGGGGTGGACCAATCTTCGGTCGCGGTGGCAGTAGCCGAGGTCGCGCTGTGGCTCTTCGCGCGCGGCGTGGGGGTATCGGCTGCAGAGCTCGAAGCGCGGATCGTCTGCGGCGACGCGCTTTTGGGGTCCGACTGGACCGGCGCGAACGCAGCGCACGATGCGCAGGAAGCGACTTTCGACTGGCGGGCGGCGTTCCCAAACGTGGCCGAGCGAGGCTTCGATCTGGTGATCGGCAACCCGCCTTGGGTCGCCTTCGCAGGTCGTTCCGCACAGCGCCTCCCTCCTTGGCTCCGCGACTACTATCGTTCGACCTTCGAAGCGTTCCGCGGGTTTCCCACACTGCATGGTCTCTTCATCGAGCGGGCTGCCGCGCTCGCGCCTCGCGGACGGTTGGCTTTGCTGCTCCCGAGCGCCGTCGCAGACCTGGACGGGTACGCCGCCGCGCGGCGGGTCCTCGACCGAAGCCACGCAGTGGACCCTTCCCTGGAGGAACTGGGACAAGATGCCTTTCGCGGGGTCGTGCAGCCTTCGTTCGTCTTGCTCGCCACGCCGCGCCCCAAGCGCGCTTCGAATCCGAGTGGTGCCCCCTGGTGCCTGTCGGAGCGGCAACGGGCCGGCACTTTCGCAGCGACTTCTGCGCCGCCGGCCGCGCTTCGAAAGGTCGAGAGCCTCGCGCGGCTCCCGAAAGCCACCTTTCGAGAATTGGGTTTTCAAAGCAACCGAGTCGTCTCGGAGCGCCTTTTCCACCGAGGGACCCATCCACCTGCGACACACTCGATCCCGCTGCTCGAAGGGCGCAACGTGGCTGAGTTCGTGGAGCGTGAGCCTCGGCTCTTTCTGAATCCTGACGCTGCGATTTTGAGTGCGACCCGCTGTCGACTGCGCCCCCGTGAGCACTATCTGGGGGTCGACTTCGTGGTGCGCCAGACGGCTCCCGTCACGATTGCGGCGCTCCACGGCGGCACTCATTTCAGGAACTCACTGCTCGCGGGCTTTGCCACCCCGGGACTCGGCGCCGAGCTCCTCGTGGGCCTATTGAACAGCACCCTGTTTCGAGCGCTTCACTTGGCGCACCGCCGTGACGCGCGGCAGGCGGCATTTCCTCAGGTAAAGATCAGTCATTTGCGCTCCTTGCCCTCACCGCCCGAGGACGCAGCACTTCGCGCGGAGGTAGCCGCGATCACGAAGGAAGCCTCGGAACTCGGGACGTGCACCAAGTCGTTTCGAGAGCGTCTCGATCGTGTCGTCTTTCGCCTCTACGGTTTCGAAGCGGACGAGGCGGTTACGATCGAAAGCTTTCTCGACGACCGCATGTCATCGCCGTCCCGGTGAGGGGTGCTGGCGGTCACGAGCTGCCCAGCGTGGCGCTAGACTGAGCCGAAGGCCCGTGTGGGGGCTGTCGCTCCCGTGGTAAGATTGTCGACATCCGCTTCGAGGGACCCAGTAGCGAATCGACATGGTAGCGCATGAGATCGTTCAGATCGTCGTATGGCCGGCCACTTTGGTGGTGTCTCTCCTGATCCTGCGCCCCGCATTGCTGAGCATAATCGGAGGCACACGGCCGAAGCGAGTGAAGTACAGGGAGCTCGAGCTCGAGTTCGAGCGGGCCCACCACGAGGCCGAAGGCGTGCTGGCGTCAGAAGAGAAGGAGACCGGCGAGGAGCCACCGGCCTCTCGAGTCGAGATCGATCTACGTGAGCTGGCTCGCGTCGCGCCGGGCACGGCCGTGCAACACGCTTTCCATGCGGTGGTCTCGACTGCACGTTCGCTCCTCGATGCTCTCGGTGTGCGGCTAGAGCAGGACGCGCGCACGCCATACAAGGCCATTCAACAGGCTCTCGTGGCGAGGGGACTACTCGATCCGGCCCGTGAAAGGACCTTCGAAGACCTACGCGTGCTGCGAAACAAGGTGCAACACGCCGAAGGGTACGAAGTGTCGACGCACCACGCGCTCTTGTACGTCGACATGGCGGAGAGCGTGTGTCGCCATTTGGTGTCAATTCGCGACGGGTCAACCGCGGCTTGATTTCAGACCGCGGCTTGATTTCAGGGAGTGTGCCGCCGATCGGAGTGCGAGTTGATGCGAGCTGAACGGGGGCGCGAGCCGACCGGCGCTTCCCCGGAGCCGTGCTACCCTACGCCTCGTGTCCGAGCGAATTCGTCGAATGGCGCGCGACGTCCAGCGCGGTGAGGGACCCCTGCAGCGCTCCGCACGTTTGGCAGAGCTGCCGTCACGAGCCCCCGACCTTGCCTCCGTGCAGCGGGAGATCGTGGAAGAGGTCGCTTACACCATGGGCCGAAGTGCGCGTCGGCTGGAGGAGGCGCTGGGCCGTTTGGACGAACTCGGGCAAGCGCTGGATGCCCTCTGCGAAGGCAGCCCGGGGCGCGAGCAAGCGCTGCTCGAGTACGAAGAGCAGCGTCGGTACACGATAGAGCGGATCCACTTTCTGAAGATCCAGCGCGAAGCTCTCGGCTTTTTGAAGCACGACGAAGTGGATCGTCACTACCCCGTTCCGGAGCGCCGCCGCTAAGTCCGAACGGACGCGCTGCCCGCGGTGGAGCCCGCCTGCGTCGCGGAGCGTCGGCGGGGACGGCAAGCGAGGCGACCCGGCGAGGGTGTCAGCCCGAGCACACTTCAGTGGAGC
>JBNKGC010000024.1:0-46763 GCA_050289625.1 Polyangiaceae bacterium
CGAACCGTCAATCCACTCGTAGGCCCGCGGCAGCGGCGCCCGGAGCAAACCCTCGTCGAGACGCTCTCCGCACGACCTGTCTTCGTCGAGCTGGCGTGCCGCGAGTCGCAACCGAGGTTCTGCCTCGGACCAGTCGTCGAGCGCGCACTGAAGGCAGGGAGCCACGTCACCTACGGAAAGCCAGCGCTCTCCATCGGACGCAACCACCATCAACTCACCGTCACGCGAACCGTCGTCTCTCGTGGCAAGTCGCAACGCATCCTCCATCCTGCGGCGAACGAACACCGCGAGCGGTGATCACTTGCGCAGGCCCCACACACCGATCATCGCAAGCGATGGTCGCAGTACGTTTCAGCCCCCCACCGATCATCGCAAGCGATGGTCGCATGGGATCTACGTTACGTTCACTCGCCGCTCAGAGAAAGCGACGCGTCGACGAGCTCCAGGAGGCTACGCGGCGCAGAGGAGCGCGGCGCCCCCTCGAAGTCGACCACGTTCGCTTGGACTTCGGGTCGAGACACCCGCTCCGGCTCCTCCGCTCCACGCTCGGAACCCGGGGCTCGGCGGGGAAATCGCTCGAGCTCCGCTGAAGCTTCGGGGGGCGGAGCCAGCCCTGCATCGAAGGTCCCCGCACCGGAGGGCAAATCCTGCTCGAGGCTCGACGGTTCGGAGAGCGGCGAAGCCGAAGCGCCGGTGTCGCTCAGAGGTTCGTCCAGCTCGAAATCGGCGTGAGGCCCCTCTTCCAAGTGCACCGTCTGTCCGAGCTGCTCGGTCGTCGGGCGAAGGGGTGCCTGCGGAATGTGAGCCTCGGTGGCGGGCTCGGCCCCCGACTCGGGCGGTCGCGTGATGGGCCGCTCCATGTGCGCCGCAGCGCCTGCCAGCGCTTCGTCCATGGTCGCCGGCATGCGAGGTCGACGGCTCGAAGCCGGCGCCGGGGTGGTCTCCAAATCGAGGGGCTCGACCGCACGCGGTTCCTCTTTGAAGACCTGTTCGCCTGCAATCATCGGCGCACTGGAGACGACTTCGTCCTCGATCAGCTCGGCCGTCGCTCCGCGCGGCGCGGCAGCGTTCCGTCGAACGCGAGCCAGCAGGCCCTCGAGTTTCGCGATCCTGTCTTGCACACTCATGCGGAACCTCCCCCGTGCAGACGCTGGAGAACGTCCCCGAAACTCATACCCCCGTCCAGCCACCCTCGCACGCGGTCGCGAACCAGCGGATGAGCAACCAACACGCGGAGCTTGTCCCCGTCTCCAGCCCCGAGCGCAATCGCTGCCACGTCGCGACCGAGGGCGCGGTGCAGGGCACCCTCGAGGACAGCGGAGACGAGCTCGTCCGCCCCAACGGGCGCGCCGTCGACGACGAGCACGAGGGCTCGACCCCAGCGTTCGGAGCTGAGATTCCCGAGGCCCATCAGGGCAAGCTCCCCGCCCAGGTGGTCGAGCCAAGGTTCGACACCCGCCGATTCCGCCTGATCACCGAGGCGACCGCGGGCCCGGCGCCCCATCTCGCTCCCAAGACCCCGACCGAAGTCCCGAACCGCCTCCTGGCTCGAGCCCTCACACAGGCGAAGCAAGAGAGTGACGGGAACGTTGAGTCGGGCGCTGCCTTCGTCGTCGAGAAGCTTTCCGCGCGCCAGGTCGAAGACGACGGCACGGGTCGGGTCGAAGCGGGGTATCATCGAGTGTCGTCGGGTGCCGCGGGCGAAATTGCCGTGGGGCCAAGGTGCGCGTGCAAGTATAGGGTCGTGTCGCGTCGCAGTGTCAAATCTCCGGGGGTCCGCTCCTCGTGGGCGCGCCGTGTGATCCTCGGGCTGGTCACTACCTGCGCCGCCCTGTCGGCCCCCGCCGGGGCCCAATCCGATCCGCAGGGTCCCTCCTCCACACCCCGGGAGCGGCCGTTTCTGCTCGGTGGTCCCGTCACGAAGAGCGAGTCGGAGGTCCCCGTGGACCCCGCCCTGCCGCGCGGAGCGCTGCGCTGGATGATTCCGCGCCCGGAAGGGCGCTCTCGGCGGTGCGACCTCTGGCGTCCAGTCTGTGTTCATGCCCCCCCGAGCACCGATCGAGAGCTCGTGGCGCGGGCGCTCGCCGACCTGACCGCGGCCTATGAGCGCCATCAATTCGGGCTCGCCCTTCCCGCCCCGCTTTCGGATGGCGGCCTGGGCGGCGGCGACGAACTCGACTGGTACCTCGAGCCAGGCACGGACTTCGAGGTTCACCAAGAACCCATTCCTTCGCGCGGCTTCGACCGTGCCGCCGGGTACTGCGTGGCGGATCCGACCCTGACCGACCGTCGACGCCTCGCGGACTTGTGTGTAGCCGAGGTATCCGCGTTGCGCCTTGCCCCCTCACAAACCCCACATGGTCGCCGTGGGTATGCAAACCACATACGCTGGACCGGGACGGAACGAAGCGAGGGCGACTACGAAGTCGTGCGGCTGGCGCAGCGCAGGCCGTCCCGCGCCCTTTTGCAGAGACCCCTCGGTCCGGAGCCGGGCAGCGCGGGACTGCTCTTCGAATATCTCGACCGCGTGGCTGGGTCTCGAGCCCCCGGCACTGCGGCGACGGCAGCCGTCGCTCTCCTCGCCACCACGACCCGGGCAGGCGCGTTGCGCTGGTACGCGGAGCCCGATCTGGCTGACGTGTTGCGGAGTAGCCTGGAAAACCGACGCCCACGCATCGCGCGCTTTTGGGACGACTTCGCTCGTAGTCGGCTCAGCATCGGTGAGCCTGACGGGTGGCTACCGTGGCCCGGTGAGGCGGCTCCCCTCACCATCGCGTGGACCCTGAAGGCCTCCTCTCTCCCCCGCAACTTGTCGCTTCCCCGACCGCTCGACCCGAGTGGTTCCGCCTATCTCGTGGTGGAGATGGACCAGCGTCCGGCCGGCATCGCGATCCGTGCCACCTGCGAAGCCCCCGTCTCCTACGTGTGGTCGGTGATCCGCTTGGCCGACGACGGGACGACACGATCGGTCGTGCGGGCCCCCTTCCTCGAACGCAACCCCATCAGCGAGCAACGGATCTCGGACCTCGACGGGATCGCGAAGCTCGTCCTCGTGGGCACGAACCTCGGGGGCGTGGACCTGGCCCACCCGTTCGACCCGGATCACAGCCCGTTCGAACCTCACGGGTGCACGATCTACTTGGCGCCGCTTTGAGCTAGAGCGGTTTTCGGCGATCACCGCAAGCGGTCATCGCTACCGATCGAGTCCGGGTCCGCCTTCGCGCAAGCGCGAAAGCGAGTCCACCGACCACGAGCCAAAACTGAGGAAGGGGTGGAGCGTCGGGGGACTTACTCACACTACACCCACCTTGGCTGCGGAATCCCGATTCCGCGACGAACGGGTCGACGGCTATCGGTACGTCCTGTTCGAGGAACGTCTCGCCGTCGTAGACGATTCGCACCGGAAGGGTCTTGCCACCAGAGCCGGCGGGCGCCGCCACTTCGAAGCGCCAAAGACCTGCGCTTTCCCTGCTGAGGTTGGCATGGACGGCGCCTTTCACGTCGATGCTCAATCGCGCTGGATCGAAGCCGTCGGCAGGTTTTCCGTCGGTGTCACGCAGCAGCACGAGTCCGCGCAGGGGCACTTTCGGGTCCGGCGACACAAAGGTATCCGCAAGACTGAGCCAGCTCTCGCTGGCAACGGGTTCCGACGGGGGACCGGTCTCGGCATCGAGCGCCAGGAGGGCTCCAACGATGTTGAGCGCTCCCGCGCCGACCTGTTGAGCGGAAAAGGTTTCCCCCTCGAGGCGGCGCGAGCCAGCCTGAAGGAGCTCGCGCACTCGCCGCTGGGTGAGACTCGGATCGCGCTGCAAGAGGAGTGCGGCCGCTCCAGTCACAAGCGGCGCTGCCATGGACGTGCCCGAAGCCACTGCGTAGTAGTCGTCGGCCACGTAGCACTCCTCGTCTTCCTCGCAGCGCCCGAAACTGGAGAAGTGGCTGAGCTCGTGGCCTTTCACTCGAGGATCGGCTTCGGCCGACATCGCACCGATCACGTTGCCGCCGGGCGCCACCAGATCGGGCTTCAAGAGACCAATGCCGTTGGGACCCGCAGCACTGAAGACACCCGTGGTATCTGAAGGAGCGTCGTCGAGAACGCCGTGCTGAGGTCGACTGATGAGCGCGCCGGTGTAGTCTGTCCACTCGGTGCGGTTCAGCGTCGCCCCCACGGCGATCAAGTTGGGGTGCGAAGCGGGGATGGCGATGGTCCCCGCCTTGCGTGCGCCCGGAACCAGAGCACCGAGACCGCTCAAGGTCGGATCGAGTTCACCAACGCTTTCCACCCAGATCCGCGCGCTTCCCGGGCCCCTCAGCTTCACGATGAAGGTGCGCCCTGCTTCCCACTCGCCCGTGAGCAAGACCACGCTGCTCGTCGAACCGAGTCCGAGGCCCACGTCGTCCTCACCGGGTCCGTTGACGATGGTGACCATGATGTCGTCGGAGTCCCCGAGGAGCTTTCGGTCATATGTAGTCGCCTGACCCGGGCGGACGTACGGGACCGAACCGTCACGCCCCGTGTCGAACCCCACCGACAGGGCGTCGCCGGGGTGCGACGAGATCCAGACGAACACGCTCGCCTCGGTGGTGTCCCCGAGAACCTTGGGTGTGAGAATCGGGATCCGCGCCTCCGAATCGGCCGGCACGTGCACTTCGGTATGAATGCCGAGAGGCTCCGGAAATTCGTCGGTGAGGCCCGCATACAGACCCGCGCTGTTTCCCGCGGCCGTCACAATCGCGCGGCCGGGCCCTCCGAGCAAACTGGCGAGACCTTCCTCCAAAGAAGAGGTCCCGTCGTGAGCTCCGAAGTTCGAACCGAGACTCACGTTCAAGACCGCCGGCATCCCGAGGTCATCGGCGCGATCGAAAGCGAAGCGCGCCCCCGCCATGATGTTCGCATCGGAGATGCTACCCGTCGCGTCCCCGACCTGCACCACCACGAACTCGGCGCCCGGTGCCATCCCGACGTACTTGCCGTCGGGGGCGCCATTGCCCGCCGCAAGTGACGCCACATGGGTTCCGTGACCGAAAAAGTCGGTCGGTTCGTCTTCGGGGACGTCGTCACTCAAAAGGAGATCGATGTCCTCGCTCGAAAGCACCGCGCAGCTGTCCTCCTCGGTGCATCCGTAGCGCTCCTCGAGCTCGGGATGCAGACCCAGGGGCGGTAGCGCGAAGTCGAGGAGCCAGCGCACCCGGGTGCGGCCATCGTCGAAACGGAGGGCAGGGTGCTTCGTATCGACTCCCGTGTCGAGCACTCCGACGATCACGCCTTCACCCGTGAGGCCTGTCTCCTCGCGCGCCACAGGGGCGCGAGTCCACTCCCCCGCCCGATCGAGTTGGGTGCGAATGGGCGGAGACCACGAGAAGGCGAGATCGCCATTTTCGTTCATCAGGTCGCGCAACTCGCTGAGCGAACCTCGAGTCACGGCCCAGCCCGGTGCCACGCCGACGAGTCCTCGCTGACTCGGTAGCGTCACATCGGGTAGACGCACTGTGAGCGCGATCGACTCGCCCGGGGGTCTGCCCAATGCCCGAACGCCACCGCGCTCGGACACGGCATCCAAAAGGCGCCGAGCGTCCACCTGACCCAAAGCGGGTGCCGTCGCCGTCGCCAGCCACGCGAACACGGCGAACCCAACGCGACCGCAAAACTCACCTCGAGTCCCCCGACCCCGCACCCACGAATGGCGACTCACGGCAACATCCTAGCTCCGAAGGAAGGCAAACGCCCGCTACCTTCCTTCGGCTGCAGAAAACAAACCGAGCACCTCCATCCGCGGACGTTCGGCGGCGTTCGCTCGAACTGGGATCGTCCGCTGCGGGCGGCACGCTCCACGCTGGGCGACTCGATTCGCGAAGAACGCTTCATACCGGGGGTACCAGGTGCTTCTTGCTCGGCCTCGGCTCGTGCTTTTCGGCGGCGTGCTCGAGGCGTCGCACGACCTCGGAGCGGAGATCCTCGAATGGAACGACCGCGTCGACCACCAGCTCGCTCGCGAGCTTGGCCAAATCGACGTCCGCTCGATACTCCTCGCGGAGCTTCTCCACGTGCGCGTCTCGCTCCGGTCCCTCCGGCACTTCTTGGATCTTGTTGTAGTAAACGGCGTTGACGGCCGCACTCGGACCCATGACGGCGATCGAAGCCGACGGGAGAGCAATGCAAGCGTCGGGCTCGAACGCCGGACCGCACATGGCGTAAAGGCCCGCGCCGTACGCCTTGCGCACGATCACGCTCACCTTAGGAACTGTCGCTTCGCTCACCGCCGAGATCATCTTCGCACCCGCCCGGATGATGCCTTGCCGCTCGACCTTGGTGCCGATCATGAACCCCGGCACGTCCGCCAAGAACACGATCGGCACGTTGAAGGCATCACAGAGCCAAATGAAGCGCGCCGCCTTGTCCGCACTGTCGACGAAGAGGACGCCCCCGAGGTACTTTGGTTGATTGGCGACGATGCCCACAGCCCGCCCTTCGATTCGAGCAAAACCGGTCACGAGCTCCTTGGCCCAACGCTTCTTCACCTCGAGGAAGCTGTCAGCATCCACGAGGTGGTCGACGACCTTGGTGATGTCGAAGACCTTGTTCTCGTCCCGCGGGATGATCTGTTCGAGAGGAGCCAGGCCGTGAGCCGGCGGATTCGGCGCGATCGCCGGGACCGACTCGCTGTGACGCTGTGGCATGTAGCTCAGGTAACGCTGCGCCCAAGCGATCGCCTCCTCCTCACTCTTCGCGAGGACGTCACCGCAGCCTGACACGCTGCAGTGCATCTTCGCGCCTCCCATCTCCTCCAAGGTGACCTTCTCACCAATCACCATCTCGGCCATGCGCGGCGAGCCCAGATACATGCTGGCGTTTCCGTCGACCATGATCACGACGTCGCAGAACGCGGGGATGTACGCGCCTCCCGCCGCAGAGGGTCCGAACAGCAGGCAGATCTGGGGGATCTGACCCGAAAGCTGCACCTGGTTGTAAAAGATGCGCCCCGCACCTCGGCGGCCCGGAAACATCTCCACCTGGTCCGTGATCCGCGCCCCCGCCGAATCGACGAGATAGAAGAGGGGGCAGGCGAGCTTCTGCGCTTGCTCCTGGGCCCGCAGGATCTTTTCCACGGTACGCCGCCCCCAAGACCCGGCCTTCACCGTGGAGTCATTCGCCATCACGCAGACGAGTCGCCCTCCGACCCGGCCGGTTCCCGTGACCACACCGTCTGCCGGAAGATCTCCCGCCTGATTGTTTGCAAGCAACCCGTCCTCGACGAAGCTGCCCGCGTCGAGCAAGCGAGCGATGCGCTCCCTGGCAAAGAGCTTGCCCCGTTCGGCATTGCGCTGGTGATAGTGCTTTGCTCCACCACGTTCGGCGGTTTCCACGAGTTCGCGTAGCTTGGCGTCATCCATCCCGTTTCACTTCTCCCCACAGCGGAGGCCGCTTGCGTTGCTTGCTCTTCGCAGTTTCGCCGGTGGCCGCCATCGACCCGAGCGTGCCCGTCGGCTCCTCGTCGAGCAAGCGTTCGACGAGAGACTCGAGCTCCTGGAGGCGTCGCTCGGAAAAGCCCACCATGACGTCCCGCACGGTCCCTGATTTGTCGATCACGAACAACATGGGGATCTGCGTGGCGTGATATGCCGCGGTCGTCTCGCCGGTGGAGTCGCTCACAATCGGATACTCGATTCCCAACTCCCGCGCCGTGCGATCGGCGTGGTCCACCGGGTCCGTCGTCAGTCCGAGCACCGTCACCCCCTGGGGACGATAGCGGCGGTGCCAACGATTCATGAAAGGGACCACGTAGCGACAAACCCCACACCAACGAGCCCAGAACTCGAGGACCACGACGCGCCCCTCGAGATCACTCACGTCCTCCGGGGGTGCGCCCTGCACGGAGCGAACCGAACGAAACGAGGGGGCCGGGGTCCCAACGAAGTTCAGGCGGACCATGTCCTCGGCGTCCGGTTTCCCGCCGAGCTGGACTAGGAGCAGGCGCGGACGCTGCCGGCGTCGCAGGACGACACCGACCTCGTCCCCCGGCCGATGGCTCTGCACCGCCCGATGCACGTCCTCGGGCTCATTGACGGACTCACCTCCGAGCGACAGCAACACGTCACCCGCTTCGAGGCCGTGCTCGAACGCGGGCGACCCACGGAGCACGCCGCCCACCAGGACCCCCGCTTGGCCTCGCGGCACAGCCCGGAGCTCGACCCCAAGCCACGGTCGACCCGTCAGGGGGTGCCGCGGCTCCGGTACAGTTGCATCGCGCACGCTCAGGCGCTCTGCATCCAGCCGATCGGTCAGCTCGGAAACCTCAGTCGAGGACATGGCGGGAGCTTGCGTCGGATGGGGGGCTTGCGGCTCGCTGGGTGCCGCGCATGATGGGAGCCACGAGGCGGCCACCACTCCCGCCACAACCCGCATCACTCCGCGCATGCCGCGCCGCATCCTTGCCAGGTACCACGCCCCCTGGTTCCGGTCAGCTGTGACAGCCCTGGAGCATTGCCTCAGCCGTCGCCGTCGCGGAATCGCTTTTTTCCTCAGCGTAGCTTCGACCGGCATCGCCGTGGTTTCCGCGTGCGCCGACCGGGCGCCGTCGCCCCGTCCGCCGCCCGCACCACGACAGGCTCCGCCTCGCCCCAACCTCCTGCCGAAGGCCCGAGCTCTCTCCCGCGTCGCGACGGGAGTTGCCACGCTCGACCATTTTGGGAGGCCGTATCAAGGCGAGCTCCACCTCAGCGCCTTCGCGGTGGACGCCTACCAAAGCGGTGAGACGCTCCCCGTAGGCTCTCAGATCGCTCTCCTTCTCGACAGCGAAGATGCTCCCGGCGCCGTCACGACCCTCTGGATGGAGAAAGAGTCGGACGGTTGGCATTTCGCGGTGGAGCGGCCAGACGGCCTTCGGGAGGACGAGTACGAACCCGCGTGTCGCCGCTGCCACGAGGAGGCCCCGCACGATCTGGTGTTTCGCATCGCGCTCGATCCGAGCTGGGGTGCGGCCGCGGGGAGTGCCGGAGGCGCGGCGGGCGCAGCTGGATCGCCGTACAGCGGGAACCACATGCGTCGATTGCCCTCCGCCGTCTTGGCCCCCTCCGAGTGAGGGCTAAAACGGCTACGGGAGACCACCCTGCTGCACGTGCCGCTCATGTTCTCTTCGATCATCGCAAGCGATGATCGCCGTGGCGTCTGGCTTGGTCGCGACACGCGGCAAAACGGTTTGTCGTTCAAGGGGGGAATGATCGACCCCCTCCGGCCGTTCAGGGATCCGAGAGCCCGACGAGCTCCGGGCGTTAAAATAGCGCAAGAGCCCGGACGGGGGGACGTCGGGCTCTTGCGAAATCCTAGAAAACGAAGCCAGAAACTGACGTATTGAGAAAAGCCACGAGGGCGTCGGGGGACGCCAAAAAGCACAGGGTGTCGAACCACCCAGTTCAAGCAAAGTCAACGAAAGCGATTATCCAAGCCAAGACCGAGGTTGCCCTCGGATGAGTCGAGAGCGATTCCAAGCCAGAATCGAAGGTCGCCGTGGGCCTGAGGTTCTCCGTGAACGAAGGAGGAACGAGCAGTGGCCCGACGGGTCCAATGCCGTGGTCGGGGGCGCCCGCGGGGGAGCGGGGCGGAAGCACCGACGAAACTCGTCGGATCGGTAAGAAACAAGCCCGTCGTAGGGACGTGGAAAGCAAAGTGCCCGGCGGTTTACCGAGACGGCTACTTCAAGTCAGGCGGTCAAGCTGGTCGAGCAGGGACTTCTGAGCTTTCAGAAACGAGTCTGCTCTTGAAGCGGTTCTGCTTTGGGCCAGGGCGATGCCGTACCGGATACTCGAGCAAAGCCCGCGGATTGCTCCTAGCGGAATGCCGGTGAAGATGAAAGCAAAGAACTTCAAAAAGAGCGGCCCCGGAATGCCGCAAGCGCAAGTGGTCACGAATTAAGCATCTGCCGTGCCAGGTTTGACGTTACCGCATTGTTTCAGCTACGTGGAGCGCTTCCATACCTCGACCCACGCGACTTGTGCCGCCTTGGCATGTCAGTCGTGTCATGCGGCTCAGAAGCGTTTGCAAACTTTGCACAGCCTGACCGATCCCCTAACGAGGAGTCCAGACGCAACCATTTCCGCCGGAAGTTCAAGACTTTGACGAAGGCGGATGCGCGGGTAGTTCAGAGGCACGGCGTCCGGTCATCTCTCCAAGGCACCTCGCGAGCGCCTGGTCCATGGCCTCCAGGGGGGCCGATCGGCCCGTGTACAGCTCGAACTGGCGTGATGCCTGGTGAAGGAGCATCCGACCACCGTGGCTCACCCGACAACCGGCGCTTCGAGCGGCGTGCACGAGCTCGGTCTCGATGGGTTTGTAGACGATATCCATCACCAGCAAGCCCGGTCGGAGCGCGGCGGCCGGAACCGGACTCCTCGGGTCGACGTCGCGCATCCCTGCAGACGAAGCGTTCACCAACACGTCTTGGTTACCCAGTGTCGCGAGTAGAGACAGATCGCCCGCGGCTTCGGCGCCCGCAGCTTTGGCGAGGACCACCGCGCGCTCCCTCGTGCGGTTGGCAATGACCACGCGCGCACCGGCTTCGACCAAGGCAAACGCCACGGCGCGCGCCGCGCCTCCCGCTCCAAGAAGGAGCACGCGCGCTCCCTCCGGCGGACGGAGTTCCTCGAAGGCACGCCGAGCCCCCCACGCGTCGGTGTTGTGCCCCACCAGTCGACCGTCGTCGTTCACCACCGTGTTCACGGCTCCGATGCGCTCGGCGAGGGGATCGATCGAATCCAGGTGCTGGAGCACTTCGAGCTTGAAAGGCATCGACACCCCGAAGCCCCGGATCCCGAGAGCTCGCATCCCCGTGAGGGCGGCACCCACGTCGTCGATCTCGAAGGGTTGATAGCGGTAGGGAAGGTCGAGAGCCTGGTAGCCGGCCTCATGCATCGCCCGCCCCAGACCCACCGCGTAGCGCGAGATGGACCCACACAGTATGGGCACTTCATCCTCCAGCCGTTCGCCCGTCGAACGCGTTTCCATCGGTTTCATCCGCCGTCCTTTCGCCTCCGCAGGGGTCTGCGAAGCAAGCGCCTCGCGCCCCCCCACGCGACGATACCAATCCGTACGGGGGCCGCGCCCCCTTTCAAGACGCACCCCGGTCCCTGAGAGCGCCGGTGATCCCCCCACCCGGCCGCCGGCTCTCACCGATCCGCGGCGCGAACGACCCGAGCCACCCTCACGGACGCTCGCCAGGAAAGCGCAAAGAAATCGCTGTTTGGGGGTCTTCCGGGACTGGACCGGACCTCTAGACTTTCCCAGCGAGGGTGGTATGTACGCGTCCCCCGAGCGCCCGTAGCTCAGCTGGATAGAGCGTCGGTCTACGGAACCGAAAGTCGGAGGTTCGAATCCTTCCGGGCGCGCAACGAAACCCAGTCCCTCAGGCTGGGTTTTTCTTTGCCCAGGGCAGCTCCGCGGCGCGGCCTTCCCGCGGCGGTCGCCTGAATCCCGCGACTAGAACGCCCCCGACACGCGCGCGCGCCCGCCGGGCTCACGTCCAGTCGGAGCGATCCGATAACGTCGCTTTCCGGTTTCGGATCGTAGCGATCGGGCTCGTCACCGAGCAAGTAGAGCAGCGCGCCGCCTCCGATGACTGCCGCGCCGACGCCGACTCCGATCCAGCCGTAGACGTCGCGCCCCCACTTTTCATCCAGGTCGTCCACCAAGATGCCGAGCGTTTCCACGCACGCATCACCACAACTGCCGTCGGTCGGGTTCACGTCGGCTGCGTAGTCGTTGAAGGCATCCTCCGCGTCGCTCTTCTCGCCGGCATTCCAGATCAAAAAGCCGGCCCCGCCGATCACCGCGAGTGAACCCGCTCCGAGCGCGACGTAGCTCCAGCGGGATTCCGCCGGACCTGACTGCCGTGGGAACGGCACCAGCCGCGACGCTCCAGGATTCCCGGATGACCGAAACGATTAACGGCGAAAACCCGTCGTCCCTGACGCCTTCGTGCACGACTCCAGAAATGGATGACGCGTTTCCCCCCGTGCGACTCGTCGAACTCACCGACGCACCCGACTCCAAGGGGGCGGGCATCACCTTGGGCTCTGTCTGTAACTCTGACTGGACCGGCTTCGCGAAGCGAGTGCTCGGGGCCATTCCGGTCGACTGAAGCTCATTCGCCCAGCACGCGTTACGGGGCCCGGCGAAACCGAACACCGCCTCGGTCCCTACACGATGAACCACACGCCCTGGTCCGAGCTGAATCCCTGAGCGCGGTCGAGGTAGCTTGAGTCGAACGGTAAACCGTTTGTCGCTCTATG
Organism: Polyangiaceae bacterium; assembly: GCA_050289625.1. GTDB lineage: Bacteria > Myxococcota_A > Polyangia > Polyangiales > Polyangiaceae > NIC37A-2. The sequence continues at coordinate 12,280 of JBNKGC010000024.1, forward strand.
CCTTGAGCTCGCTGAATTCTCATGCTGCTGTTCTTCGTGGGCGGCAGTCTGCTGTTCACTTGGATCTACGTCGGCTCGCGAGGCAGCTTGCTGCTAGCCGTGTGCGCCCATATGGGCGCGCACCTGAACAACTCGCACGCCGCCCTCCCAGGCGATTTGGTGCCGCTGCTCGTACACACGGTCATCTACGCGGGCCTGGGCTTCGCGTTGATGCGACGCCACGCCGGAGCGGCGCGGACCCGACGCACCTCGCTCGTGGAACTCTGACAGGTCACGCTACGGCGATAACCTCCGCTACTGGTTGCCCGAGGCTGTAGTGCTCGCGCAGGCTTTGGCTGGTCGCCGCCGCGCGGTAAAGTCGACTCCATGACGAGCCCCTACGATCCGCCCAAGACCGACTCACCTTCCGTCGATCCGTCCGCGTTCGACTCCGACGTGACCCCGGTGACGCTCCCGGGGGTCAGTCGCTCAGTGACCGTGCGCCGCGCGGGTGCGTGGTCGGGGGCGCGCATTTTCGTGGATGGGCAACCTGCCGAAAAGGCCGGGTTCGGCAAGGTGAAGATCCCTCGCGACGACGGACACTTCCTCACCGTGCGATTCCAGGAAGCCCTGACGGGACCGATCCTGATCGCGGGGAAAGACAAGATTCCGGTCGGACCGCGCACGCCCGCTGCGCTGGGCCTCCTCACCTACTTGCCGATTGGCCTCGTGGCGGTCGGCGGGCTCGTGGGCGGCCTGCTTGGGGCAGGCGGCATGCTCCTCAACCGAAAGATCGCCGATTCGAATCGACCAACCGGCATGAAGGTCGCGCTGATGCTCGCCGTCTTCGTGGGAGCACTAATTGCAGCAGTCAGCGTCGCGACTTTCGTGCGCCTAGCGGCAGCCGATTGAATCGGCCGTTCCTGGGCAACCCTTCAACAAGGAATCATCGCGCAGCGCAAACCCTCCCTTCACTTCTCGCCGGCGGCGCGGAGCTTTCGAAAGAACGCTTGCAGGCGCTCCACCGCCTCTTCACGAAGGACACCCCGCTCTACTGAAAAGCGGTGGTTCAGGCGGTTGTCCTGTCCGATCCCGTAAAGGCTGTCGACGGCGCCCGCTTTCGGATCGTGAGTGGCGTAGACGACTCGGGAAACGCGTGCGTTGACCAAGGCCCCCGCACACATCGGGCACGGCTCGAGAGTCACGTAGACGGTCGCGCCCTCTACCCGCCAATGTCCGATTTTCGCGGCGGCGCGGCGTAGAGCATCGATTTCCGCGTGCGCGGTCGGGTCCCCGTCGATCTCGCGGCGGTTGCGCCCACGCGCAAGCTCCCCCCCGTCGGAACCCACGATGACGCAACCGACGGGGACGTCGCCCACCTCGGCCGCTCGGTCCGCCTCGTCGAGGGCCTGCCGCATCCAGACGAGGTCGTCCGCTCCCGGCAGCTCGCCCATCATGGGTCGGCCGGTACAGGCGCGGGCTCCGGCAGGCTGCGCCAGAGCGTGGGGGGCGCGGGCTCGCTCCTCTGTTGCGAGGACCCACCCGGCGGAGCCCCGGGTCCAGCCCCATGACTTTCTCCCCGCGGTGCGTAGGGAGGCACGTCATTCTGCTCCGGCGGCGCCGAGCCTTCCCCCACCGTGGACGCTTCGTGAGCGCCACCTCGCCTCAGATCTTCCGTGAGCGCCGCCTCGAGTTCGCTCGGTGTGATTCGCTTACGCCGCTCGGCGATCTCGAGGAGGTGATTCACGTAGCGCCGGCGCCCTTCCTTCATCGAGCCGTCGGCCTCGAAGTATTCGCGCGTTGGCGCGGGCAAGATGGACGCGAGGAAGAAGGCCTGGGCCAAGGTGAGTCGATCAGGAGTCGTCGAGAAGTAAAACTCCGCCGCTTGACGCACTCCGTAGATGCCCGGCCCGAGCTCGACCACGTTGAAGTACAGCTCGAGCAGCTCACGCTTTTCGAGCTCCTGCTCGAGAAGCACGGTGAGCAGCGCCTCTTGGAGCTTTCGCGACAAGTTCTTCTCTCGCGACAAGTAGAGGTTCTTGGCAAGCTGCATGGAGATCGTGCTGGCTCCCCGTAAGAAGCGCCCGGCGCGCACGTTGTCGCGAATCGCGCTCTCGATGGCACGTGGATCGAAGCCCGAATGACGCTCGAACCGCCCATCTTCACAGACTAGAACGGCGGTCTCCAGGTGCGGAGAAATCGCGGAAATGGGCGTCCAATTCTGCGTACCCGGACCCGTTTCCAAAGTCATCGGGTAACCGCCCGGACCCATCACCTCGTGCTCGAACGGGGTCGAGAAACGACTCGGCCAGTACGCAGCGGCCACGTCCTTCACCCGGCACTCGTTCTTGAAGTCGAACTCGACGCGCATGTCGGACAGCTTCCGCGTGTCGAACGTCACTCCCGCTTTCAGTGAGAAGGTTCCGGAAAGCTGCGCTGCCTCGAGACTGCCGAGCAGCCCCCGCGGCGCCGAGTCGAGTAGCGCTTGGCACGAGACGAGCGGAGCCCCACCTTCGAGGGCTGCGGTGACGTAGTCTTCTCCCCGCTCCAGGGTGCCGGACAGAGCGAGCGACGTCTCACCGACCTGGAGCTCGCCGTGCGAAAGCTCGTAGCGCGCCCCACTGAGGTCCACCGCACCTTGCGCTCGCAACTTCGAACGTCCGAGCGAGATGGGGCGCGGGGCGAGGCGTTCGTCACGCCCAGCAAGGTTGGAGAGCTCCGCATCCGCCTGGAACACCAGCTTTTCACCTCCGGGGGCGAGGCGCGCATCGAAGAGCCCCCCGAGCCGGGTCCGCCCGACGTCCATGAGCCCGAAGTCGCCCTCCTTCACCCCCAAAGTGGCCAGACTCACTGGACCACCCTCGACCCTGACGTGCGCTTCCCCCTTTCCTCGGGGGAGGTGTGCCGTCAGAGCCAGTGACGTCCCCTTGGTTTCGCCGCCAGGAATCAACGACAGGTCGAGGCCCGCGTTCGATCGCTTCGCTTCGAACCTGCTGGGACCGAAGTGCAGAACCTCCTTGCCACGCGTCACCTCGAGCCAAAGCGACTCGACACTCGAGTGCTCCGGGAGTCGGGCACTCAAGCGATCGGCCAGCGCGGCGAGCCGCACCGCGAGTTCTTGCCCACGCCCTGGCTCGAGGGGGGGCAACCGATCGGCGAGGGCGCGCTTCTCGGCATCGCGCTCCTTTTGGTCAGCCGGCGTCACCTCCAAGCCTTCGGCATCAGAGGCTTTTTCCTCTTCTGACGGCGACCATGACGCCTTCACTCGCGCCTCCGAGACGCGCGCCTCCACGAGGCGATCGACCCCACCCTCTCGGTTCCAGGCCGCGTGAGCGCCGGCCAACTCGATACGGCCGCGAGGGTGATCGACACGCAGGAGATCGAGCGCGACTCGCTGCGCTTCGGAAGTCCTCTCGAAGTGGAGGCCACTCACTTGTTGCTCATCGCCTGACGCGAAGGCTCCGCGCCAAACGAGACTCATGCCTTCCGCCCGGTAGCGACGACTCGAACCGCCACCGCCGGACGAGTCATCGCCACCTCCGCGACGGGTGCGCCAGGCCTCGAGTTGCTCGCGCACCCGATCGACCGGACCCTCGATCTCGATCTCACCCCCGCGAGCCGTCACCGACTCGACCCCCAAGCTCCACGTTAGATCGACCTTGACGGTATCGAGTCGCGCCTCGACACCCTCGACACCCTCGAAGCTCGCGCGCACGTCGTGCAGAGTGACCTCGAACCACCCCGGAGTGACGTCCCCCACCTCGAGAGACACGCCACGCTTCTCCGCTTCGAAGATCGCTCCTCTCCGGATCAAGGGAGTGGCACTCAGAGCAGCGACGATCAACGCGACCACCGCCGAGCCGAGGCCAAGCCACTTCCAGTGTGTCACGAGATGGAGCCTAGCCCCGACTCGCGACGGACGGCTAGTCCGCCGCCTCGTTGGTGCTCGCGCGACGTATGGCCCGTGTGCTCCGCGCACCGAGACCCGAACCAGGGAGCGCAATGTTGTCGCTCGAATGCGCCCGGCCGAGCAGGCTGCTGAAGAAGTCTTTTCAGCAGCCTGCTGTGCTGATCAGCACCTTGCCAGGCCGCCTCGAGGCGCCACGAAAATGACGAAACCCGACGCGGTGCGCCGGGTTTTCGGGTGGGCCATGAAGGACTTGAACCTTCAGCCAACGGATTAAGAGTCCGCTGCTCTACCGATTGAGCTAATGGCCCTGAGCTCGTGCTCGCTCGGTCCGATTTCAGGCCGCCCGGAAAGGGACGCCGCAGAAGGTCGAACCGCGGGGAGCCGGCTCTTACCACGGTCAGCGGGTACGTCAAGCAACTGGGCGGGAGCTTCATCAAGCGGCGGTCGCGCGGCGCTTCGTGCCTCCGCCACGCTCACTTCCAGTCGATCTCGAGACGCCTGAGAAGCCACCCGTCCGTCGCGTCAGCCTCCGCGTAGTAGGCCGTTTCGCCGAACAGAACCGGCGCCACCACGGAGGCGGGGGCTCCGTCGATCACCACGAGCCGGCGTGGTGCGGTTGCATGGCCACGTTCGAAGCCGAACCCCCAAAGCTCGGCGCGCTGACCGACGTCGACGGTCGCCACGACGCGGCATCGAGACGCATCGCAATTCGCGTCGAGTCCGAGCGGTCGACCCTCGAAGTCCACGCTCGCCGGCGGAGCCGCGAAGCGTCCGGACGAGTCGAGCTCGACCACGGCAATCGAACCAGTGCCTTCGTCAGGACTCGGCGGGGCTTCTACCCACGCAAGGAGTGCACCCTCTCCCCGTGCCACCAAGCGGGGTGAGTGGGAGTGCGGCGGCGTCGCCGCAAGGCGGCGCGGTTCGACCACAGTCTGCAAGTCGATCTTCGACAGAGTCGCCGAATAGATGTCGCCGTAGCCCTCCTGACTCGCGCCGCGAGCATCCGACCAAGCGACCACCACGGAATCGCCGACAACGGCCAGCTGCACGCCGGTGGGCGAGACGGCGCGTTCGGTGATGCGCCGCTCCGGTGCCTTCTCGGCGAGCGCGTCGTCGAGGAGAGTCACGTAGACCTCGGGCGAGTCGCCGCGCGCATCGATCCAGGCGATGGCCCAACCTGCGCCCGCGCGCACCGCCGCCACGTCACTCACCTCGCCGTCGCTCTTCGTGATCATGCGCTGGCGAAGTTTGCCTCCACGCGCGTTGACCACCGTGGCGAAGATCTGCGGCTTGCCGTTGTCGAGCGCCGACCACACGACGAGGTGTTCGCCCGCGTGTCCCGGAACCAGCTCCACTCCACCGAGGGAACGAGCTCGCCACGACAGCGTGCTCTCGGTGTCGATCTTCGGCGGGTTGCCTCCGATCGCCTGGGTTCGCAGGACGGCTCGTACGGGTGCGTAGCGTCCATCCGGCGCCGGCGTCTTCGGACGCTCGTAGGGGAGCGACGAATCGAAGTAGCTCACCCACGACAGGAGCTCTCGGTCGCCGTTCTGCACGCCAGAGAGAGCCGAAAGCTCGAGCACTTCACCAAGCGCTCGCTCGGTGCGCACTCGGGGAAGAGCTTCGGCACCGAGTGGTCGAGCCGGCGGAAGGGCCGCCTCGCGAACGGCGAGCTCTCGCAAGTAAACCGAAGCGGGACTCGTCGCGCGCGCCGTGAGGGCACGACACGTTCCGTCGTCGCAGAAGACGTCCCACGCCAGATCGGCGGGAACCCCCGGCTCGCCGGAACTCTCGATGGGTCCGGCACCGCGCACACCGAGCGACTCGTCGAACTCGAGAAAGACCGGTCCCACGGGAGCCGATGCACAATCACCCGAGGTCGCACACTGGGGTGCAGTCGTCACGGCAACGAGCCCTCGCGGCGTCGCCCGCAAGGTCGGAAGAAGGGGGTCGGCTCCCATCACGTCGAGCTCGATCTCCGGTGTGACCACGGCTTCTGGCGATGCCAGTCGTCCGACCAAAATCCGGCGTTCGTCGAGACCGCGCCCCCAAGGCTCCTCCCAGGCGAGGTAGGCCGTTTTCGAGTCGGCCGTGCCGACGAGAGACACCAGCGTCTGGTCGCCGCGCGGTGCCGTGGCGGGTCGCGGCTTCTGCACGATCGCCCCGCTTTGGTCGAGCTCGGCGAAGACGAGTCGCTGATCGAACTCGCGCTCTTCGGAGTAAGCCACAACGACTCGGTCCCCGCGGGGCGCCACCTCCAAATCGAGGCCAGTGACGACGCCGGTCGCCAGCTTGCGATCGTTGCCGCGCTGCTTTCCTTCGTCGTCGATCAACCGCGCAACGACGTCGCGATGGTTCGCGCCCCGTTCGATCGACACGAGCACGGGGCCTTCGCCAAAAGGCACCATCTGCCAAGCGGCGGCACCTCGAACGTGTCGCGTGGGAGTACCTTCGACTCCTGTCGGGCCGACGCTGACCGCGTACAGATCCGCCGCGCCCTTCGCGCGCTCGGCCCAGAGCACGACCGAGCCGCGAGCGGTCGGCATGGAGTCGAGCCACAAGATGTCGGCAGGCGTTTCCCCGAGTACGTGCGGTCCACCGCGCAGTACGCCCTCGGCGCCCAGCTGCATCCCCTCGACGATCGTCCGCTCGCCCACACGGCGACTCGTGAGCACGAGCACACCACCCGTCCCGTCCGAATTCACTCGGACCAACGAAAGGCCCGGTGCGACATCCGCGACGCGCACGCGGGCTCCGGGAGAGCCCTCTTTCGGGAAAGCGAGCGAATACCACCCCGCCGCGTCGCCTTCTGGCACGGCCCAAACGGCCACGCGGTGACTCGCCGACGAGGCGATGTGCGGCCCAAAGGTGCCACCCGGCACCCGTGCCACCAAACTCGACGGCACCGGCTCGACCCGCGCCGCCGCCTCGGCAGACGGCGGCTCGGGAGCGGTCGGCGTGCGCGGGAGAGGCCGAACCTCCGGACCGCCGCACGCGAGCGCGACCGCCGCCGCGCAGACGGGGAGCTTCATCGGGTCGAGCCATCGGGCTCGGAGCGCGCCGTTCGACACGGCGGGGAACCTACGGGTTGGCGCGGGTGCGTTCAAGGGAAGGCCCGCACCGTTTTTGCTAGCATCGCCGCCGTGACCCTCGGCCAACGCCTCCTCGCCGCCACAGCCATCCTGACCGTGGCGACGACCCTGGTGTTCGGCGTGGCCGTGCGCGAGGCATGGCGCCGCACGGAAGAGACCCGCTTCCGGGCCGAGTTCCACGTCGCCGTGGCCGAGCTGCGGGACGAGGTCCGCCGAGAGCTCGCAGAGATGTCCGAGAACCTGGCACCCCTCTGCAAGCACGACCCGCTCGTCGACAGCGCACTCGTCGGACGACGAAGCGGTGACCTCGAGAGTCGCCGCTTGTCGATCAGTTTGCGCGTGCCCGAGATGATGCGCGCCAACGGGCTCGACGAGCTCAGCCTCGTTACCGAGGACGGTGAGATCCTCGGGCAGGGGCACCACCAGGGAAGCGCTGGTCGGCGGGACCCGGCTCTTTCTGCACGAGCCAGTGCAATCGAAGGAAGGCCGCTCCTCCGGGAAGCCGAACCGCGCGCTTGGGAAGTGAGTTGCAAGCGCGGCTCTGGCTCCGCCTGGGTTGCATTGATCGCAGCACGCTACGTGGACCCCCTCCTCGAACGGGGAGCACGCCGCCACGGTCTGACGCTTTCCCTCGAGAGTGATCACGAGCAGCGCGCGAAGCATTCGTCGGGTGCCCTGAGCGCCCGCGTCGAGCTCCCGGAGCTCGGTGGAGAAGCACTCATCGCCAAGCGATCGCGCACACCGCTACTCGGTGCCCTGCGTCAACTCGACATCACGATCGCAGCGCTCGGCGTGGGCACGTTGCTCCTCGCATTGCTTCTTTCGACGCTCGTCTCGCGCGGCCTCGCGCGCCCGGTCGTGGAGTTCGCACGCCAAGCACGCTCGGTGGTTCGGGGCACACCAGAGCCGATCGAAGAAACCGGAGGCAAGGAGCTGGCCGAGGCAGCACAAGCCTTCAACCAAACCCTCGCGGATCTGGCTCAACTCCGAAAGCGCCTCGCGGTGACCGAACGGATCGCTGCACGGCGAGAAGTGGCCCGGCGCGTGGCCCATGAGATCAAAAATCCTCTCGCTCCGATCCGCGCGTCCATCGAAACCCTGCGCCGCCTCCACGCCCGACGTGACGAGCGCTTCGACGAATACTTCGACGAAGCCACCCGCACCGTGCTCGACGAAGTAGCCCGCATCAATCACATCGTCTCGGAATTCACTCATTACGCGCGGCTGCCCGAACCGACGGTGGCACCTTTCGACTTGGTCGAGACGGTGCGTTCCGTGGTAGGACTTCACGAGAGTCAGGGCATCCCCATCAATCTGGTCGCCCACGACTGCCCCCAGGTGCACGGCGACCGCGATCAGGTGGTGCAAGTCATCACGAACCTTTTATCGAACGCCCGCGACGCGGCTTCGAGCGCTCCCACGCCGCGGATCGAGGTAGGGGTAGGTCCAAGTCGCACCAGTGACGATCCGATGGTGAGCATCCGCGTGACGGACAACGGTCCGGGGGTCGAGCCGGCGATGATCGACCGCTTGTTCGAGCCCTACGCCACGAACAAGGCGCATGGAACCGGACTGGGCCTGGCGATCGCACAGCGGATCGCGGTCGAACACGGCGGCGAAGTGGTGTACGAGCAGGCGACCAAGCACGGGGGCGCGTCTTTTGTGCTCAGATTGCCGGTCGACGGTCCGCCACGCCTACCCGGCACCCCCCATCCTCCGAGCGGTTCCGAAGTACCTGCGCCGCACTGACGCCTCCTGCGCTCCGCCTGGAAAGAGCCCGCCTAGAAGAGCCAATGGGCTCGATCACCGGGCAGCGCAGCCGGGGGGACCCCTTGTGGGAGTGGCCCATGAGAGGCCTCGGGAGCAGCGCCGCTTACTTGTTCCTCTGGGTCGGCACCCGCTACGCTTGCGGGACACCGCGCCCCCCCCGGCGCGACCCGGAAATCTCGATGAATCGACTTACTCAGCGACAGCTGTTGGCAATGTTCGCGGCCGGAGCGCCGCCTGCGATTTTGGCGATCATGCACGCGGCTCTTCGAACCGAGCTCTTGATCTTGGCCGTGATCGCCGCGGGCAGCGTGTGGTGGGCCAGCTCCGGCCCCGGTGACGCCACCTCCTTCCAACGCCTTCGGTCGGCCATCCGCAAGGTGCGCGACGGCAAGACCGCCGAGCCTCCCGCCGAAGCCGACGCGGCTGAGCTCGCCGTCTACGACGAGCTCAGCTCCTTCTCCGACGACATCGCCGCTCTCAGGGTGTCCAGCGACACGCGACTCAAGGAAGCAGCACAAGCAGCGTCCGAAGTGAGCGAGTCCCTACGCCGCCTCACCCAGGGAGTCGCCGAGCAACTCGAGACCGGCGACGACGCGCAGCGCTCCATCTCCGAAGCCACCGCCAGCCTCCGCGAGATCGCGCAGCACGTCGAGACGCTGGCCGCCAGCGCCGACGAGTCGAGCTCCTCCATCCTGGAGATGACGGCCACGAACGACGAAGTGGCAGAGAACATCGTCGAGCTCGCTTCCAGCGTGCGCGAGATGGTGGCGAGCATCGAGGAGATGACCTTCTCGATCAAAGAAGTCGCCAAGAACGTCGATGCTCTGTCGCTGACGGCCGAAGAGACCAGCTCGAGTATGAACGAGATGGACGTCTCCATCGACCAGGTGCAGTCGAACGCCAATGAGACGGCTCGCCTCAGCGAAGAGGTGGCTCAGGACGCCGAGCTCGGCGCCGAAGCCATCCTGAAGACGATCGGCGAGATTTACCGCATCAAGGAAAGCAGCCAGGAAGCGGTCAGCGTGATCAGCAACCTCGGCTCCCGCATCGACGCCATCGGTCAAATCTTGAATGTGATCGACGAGGTCGCCGAGCAGACGAACCTGCTCGCGCTGAACGCCGCCATCATCGCGGCGCAGGCGGGCGAGCACGGTAAGGGATTCGCTGTCGTCGCCGACGAGATCAAGGACCTGGCGGAGCGTGCGGGCGCGAGCACGAAGGAGATCGCCGACCTGATCAAGACCATTCAGTCGGAGAGCAAGAATGCCATCAGCGCGGTGGAGCGCGGCGCCCTGAACGTCGATCGCGGCGTCGAGGTGTCGAACGAAGCCGAGCGGGCGCTCAAGAAGATTCTCGAAAGCTCTCAAAAGAGCACGAACATGGTGCGCGCCATTGCCCGGGCGACGGTGGAGCAAGCCAAGGGCTCCAAGCAGGTGACCGACGCCATCGGCCGCATCGCCGAAACGGTGCAGCAGATTGCGGCAGCCACAGCGCAGCAGGCGCGCGGTTCCGAGCTCATCATGAAGAGCGGCGAAAAGATGCGCACGATCTCCCAGCAGGTCGAGCGCTCGAGCCAAGAGCAGACCCGCGGCGGCCGCCAAATCACCCAAGCCATCGAGAACATCAACAGCATGGTGAGCCAGCTGAACAACGCCCACCGCGAACAGACGCGAGGCTCCGAGCAGGCCCTCTCCGCCGCCCATCGCATGGGCGACACCGCGCGCCGTCAGGACGAGGCACTGCGCCAGCTCATCACCTCGTCACAGACCCTCAGCAAGACGCTCGACGTGCACTGAGACGATTCGTCCGGAGGTTCCTGGCGAAGGCGAGGGGGCGGCACCAACCATGCCGCCCCTCGTCTCTTTTCATTCCCTGAGACTTTCTACTTTTCAATCCACGCAAAAAAGGGAGGGGACTCTACCGCGGCGCAGCCAGAGGGCGCCACCGAGGGCTACGAACCACCCGAGCCACGCGCTTGGGCCGTCGAAACTACCCGGCGCTTGGACGGCACAGGCGCCCTGCCCCTGCTTTTTCGACACGAAGTCCGATGCACCCCCCGATGCGGCCCTGGCATCCCGACATGCACCGGCGAGACAAGCCTGGCCGGGTGGACACAGATCACCCTCGTCCACTTCTCCGTCGCAGTCGTCGTCCTGGAAATTGCACTCCTCCTCCGCGGGTTCTCCAGGCGTGCAATCTTCGGGGGAACACGTTCGACTCTCACGTCGACACCAGCCCTCACCGCAGGTCGGCTTCACTCGCTCGTCGACTTGGCCATCGCAGTCCTCGTCGTTGCGCTCGTCACACACCTCCTCGGCACCAGGATGCACCTCCGCCAAGTCGGGATTGCAGTCTCCTCCCTCGGCGGCGTACCCGGGGTTCGGAAGGCACCCGACGACGGAGTCCCCGCTCTTCCATTCCTCATACGAATAATAGCCGTCACCGTCCGCATCGGGGTAAAGCGTCAGCGGCTCCGCGTCTTCGTCCACCTCGCCGTCGCAGTCGTCGTCCTTGCCGTTGCAGAGCTCAATCGCGCCCGGGTGACGCGCGGGCATGTTGTCGTCGCAGTCGTCGGCGCTGTCCGCATACCCCTCGGGAGGGTAGCCCGCGCAGGCGGTACGGACCGGCTCCGCGCGACCATGACCGTCCCGATCGAGGTCCGCGTAGTAGACCTGCGGAGAGCAGCCGTACACCAGATCGAGGTCTGCGTGGTTGCCCTCGTCCCCCGAGGTCTGACCGTTGTCGTTACCAGCCACGACCCAGGCAGAAAATCGCGTCGACCCGGGCGTCGCCGGCACTTGGTAGGAAAGCTCGAAGCTCAGCGATTGCTTCGAAAACGCCTTGGGGCTCGTGTGCGTCACGCCGTAGTTCACGATCGCCAAGGGCTCACCGCCCGGAACGGCGATTCCTCCGAGGTCTTCGGCTTCGACGAAGATCCCCCCGACCCGAGCGTCGGCATCCGCAACTTCGAATCGGAGCACGACGGTTTCTCCGGGTTCGGCCGTGAGCGGACCCACCCTGATCGTGGAGTTGTTCACCTCGCCGTGACATCCATCGCAGCCCGGCACCGCGATGCCCCGCTTCCGAGCGTCGACCGAGGACACCGAAAGCACGAGACTCGCGCCCCCGAGACAAGCGCCGACCCAGCGAAGTCGCGGCGAAATGCGAACGGGGCGGGCGCTCATCTGGGCCAGTCTTTTCAAAGGCGACGAGCGGGTCAACCTCACTCTTGCACTCAGGCGTCGCTCCCCAAAAGAACTTTTCCGTTTCGGTGCACGAGGCAGCGGCCAAAGCAAGAAAGATGAGCCGGCGCGGTGACCGAATGAACCTGCTGGAGAACGAGCCGCGAATTCATTGTATCACTCGCGGAGGCACACCCGAACCTCCCGCCGTGCAAAAAGCCACTCTCATCGAAAGCTCCAGAGCATGCTGACACTCCGCCTCTCTTCCGCCCTCATCGGTCTTTCATTCCTCGCGCTCAGCGCATGCTCTGATTCGGGCGCCGACAAGGCCGACTCAGATCTCATGTCGGCCGGAGGCTCGCTCGCCTCGGGCTCGGGCGGCACGAACAGCGGCGGCACGAACAGCGGCGGCACGAGCACCGGCGGCACGAGCACCTGCGGTCTTGTTGGAACGGGCGGTGCGACCGGTGGCGGAGTGTCCGGCGGCTCCGGCGGCTTGGGGGGCACCATGGGAGTCGGTGGTGCCGCGGCTGGCACCGGAGGTGGCGGCGTAGGCTCCGGCGGACAGTCCTCGCACGGCTGGCACCCTTGCCCCCTAGCTGAGCCGTGCAAGGTCTTGCCCCTCGGTGATTCAATCACCGAGGGCATGCCGCAGTTCAACGGCGGCTACCGCGTGAACCTATTCAAACTCGCCATCGCCGATGGGCACGACATCACCTTCACGGGCTTCAACCGCCCAGGCAACCCGCCCAACGGCCCCGACACGGTCGACGGAGTTGCTTTCCCCAAAGATCACGCGGGCGTCAGCGGAGCGCTGATTGACGCCATCGGGGTGCAGTTCGACGAGGCGCTCGCGATCCAACAACCCCACATCGTTCTGGTCCACGCCGGAACGAACGATCTCTTCGGCAGCCCCACAGGCGCATCGGACCGGCTTTCGAACCTAGTCGACAAAATCACCACGGCGGCTCCCGACGCCCTCGTCGTGGTCTGCTCCCTGATTCCCCTGCCCGGCAACGGCAGCATGGCGGCGTACAATCAAGGTGTCGAGCCCATGGTACAGAGCAAAGCGGAAGCCGGAGCACACGTCATCTTCGTCGATCAGAATACCGACTTTCCGACCTCCGAACTCGCCGATGGCGTGCACCCCAACGAGAATGGATACGCCCGAATGGGCGCCACGTGGTACGGGGCTATCCAAGACTACTTGTGACCGCCCGCAGACGGCTACTGCATGTTCGAAGCTCAGCAGACCTCTCGGGACTAGGTTCCTGGTATCACGCAGGTTCGGCTGCCAACGCCGTCTCGATCACAGAGACTGCTCGCGCGAAAGGTGAAGTACCTTGCCTTTCCCCAGTCGATTTCCCCCCGGGAAGCGCGCACCATGGCGCTGATGCCGTTCCATTCCCTGCGCGCCCTCACCCTGGTGACCCTCTGTTGCTCCTGCGGCGGCGAGGCAACTTCCGACGGCAAGGCGAACTCGGTCGCCCCCAAAGACGCCGGAGGGACGTCGTCGGGTGGACTCCCTTCGGCGAGCGGAGGCAACGGAGCCGGCCTTGGCGCAAGCGCAAGTGGAGGAGCCGGATCGGACGAGGGAACGGGGGCTCCGCCCCTTCTCCTAGGTGACGAGGGACTTCCGCTCTTCGCCGGCGGGGAGATGGCGACATCGCTCGCCGAGACCACCGTCGACGAGACGGGGCGCGAAGGGGTCCTGTCCATTGCGGTGACTCCGGACGCGCCGCGCGGCTCGCTGTCCACGCACCTACACAATTTCAACTTCGCGGGGAGCTACAGCTCGGTGCAGTTTTCCGCGCGAGCAAGTCGCACCGTGGACCTCGTCGTGACCATCTCACCGCTCAACGACACCTACTGGGAGGCGCTCGCGAAGGGGCAGCCGTGGCAGGGAGCCAAGGTCACCGTCACGCCGGAATGGCAGGACTACACGGTGATTATCACGGAGATGGGGCCCCTGGCGGAAGGCGAAGCCCAGCCCCTCGGAACGGCGGAGGGCAGCGCGCTGACTTTCCTGATCGAAGAGAACGAAGACACGACCGTCTGGCTCGACGACCTCGCCCTGGTCCCCTGAGCCTTCCTGAGCCGAGAGCGACGAACCGTTCACCGTTTGTCGCGACCAACAAGCAACTAGAGCGGCGATTCGCGCCAGTACCTGCGCGAACGAGTGGCGATCACCCGTGAGCGGCGGCGGACACTTCACCTTCAAAATTCAACCTCGCCGGTGCGGTTTTTGTCTCCTTCCTGCAGGCGGCGGCGAGTGTCAGCCTCCAGAAACACTTGCGCCCAATTGCCCGCGATGCAGTCGTTCCGAATTCAGCTCCTCGCCGCGTTTGCGTTTCTCCTTCTCGCGTGCAGTAGCGACCCCGCAGCACAGGGAGACGACAGCTCCCTCGTGGGAGCAGGGGGCAGCGGAGGGAACCTCGGCACCGGTGGAAACCTGGGGGCCGGCGGCTCAGCTGTCGGGGGACAGGGCACGGGCGGCGCGGGCACAGGCGGTACGGGCGCTGCTCCGGCAACCGGTGGCCAGGCGAGCACCGGCGGGTCCGGCGGGAGCTTGGGTTCGGGGGGCTCCGGCGCGACGGGGGGCTCCGGCGGAACGGACGCCAGCGGCGGCGCCGACGGATCGGGGGGCGCTCCCGACCGCTTCGAACCGTGTCCCGTGAACGGCGATCCGTGCGCCATCCTGCCCCTGGGGGACTCCATCACCGAAGGCTTCGGTTCTTCGGGCGGTGGGTATCGGGTCAATCTGTTCCGCCAAGCGCTCGCGAACGACCAGGCGATCACCTTCGTCGGGACACAACAGAACGGTCCCAACACGGTCGACGGTCAGCCGTTCCCGCGCGACCACCAAGGGCACGGCGGCTACACAATCGACAGCGACGGGGGCCACTCCGGCATCTCGGGCTCGATCACCCGCAACGCCCTCGACAGCTTTCATCCGCACATCGTGCTCTTGATGATCGGTACGAACGACATCAACGGCAACGTCGACGTCCAGAACGCGCCGAATCGGCTCCGCGCCTTGGTAGAAGACATCACGGATCGCTCGCCCGACACGCTCGTGGTCGTCGCCTCGATCATCCCCATCACCAACTCCGGCACGAACCAGCGGGTCATCACCTACAACGCCGGCGTCGAAGCCGTGGTGAGCGAGCTGGCCACCTCGGGTGACCACGTGATCTTCGTCGACAACTACGCAGCCATCGAGACGAGCCCGAACTGGCAGGGGCAGCTCATGGCCGACTACCTGCACCCCAACGACGCAGGCTACGCAATCCTCGGTCAGTCCTTCTACGACGCGATCAGCGGCTTTTTGCATTAGAGCGAGCGAGCGCGCGCGCGCTCGCTCGCGTCGTGCCTCCGGGAACGCCGCGTCGATGCTCGCCCAAAAAAGCGCTGCGAAATGCGGGACCGCGAGCGGGTCGCCTGCACTCGCCCTCGCCCGTGCGCGCACGATCGAAGCAGCCGACCTCGCGCCCGCACGGCCGACGCTCTACTCCGACACAGCCTCCGAACGGCGAGCGAACCGTCTCCCCGGGACGGTACCCCGAACTTGCAGCCCAACCGCGAACCAGATGGGGAGATCTTCGACCGAGATTCGTAGTGGGCCGTGGAGATGGCGTAGTAGGGTCTCGTCCACTCTCGAGGGAGAAGAGAAATGCAGCATCAGAATAGAATCGTCCGCGGCTTCTTTCCGCTCATCGTCGCGCTGTTCGCGCTCTCGCTGTCGACCAACGCGTCGGCCGGGAAGAAAAGGAAGGAGGCCTCGGCGGCCAACAAGGCCGCCGCTGAAAAGTTTTGCCAGGAGTATAGGGCCGCAAACCCTGGTGCCGCCTGCAAGGTCGATAAACGGACCTGCCCCAAAGGCTACGTCGCCGAAAGGAAGTGGAAGGGCAAAGGCATCAACTACTCCGCCTGCGTGCAGGGAAAGAAGCGGCAGCGCAGCGAAAAGAAGAAGGAGCAAGGCGAGGATGCTGCGCGCGCTTGGTGCGCGGAGTACTCGGCGAGCTCAGGCGAGAGCTGCGAGTTCGTGAAGACGGCACATCAGTGCCCCAAGGGCTACCGTCGCTACACCCGAATCAAGAATTCGAACATCCGCAACTACAAGATCTGCGTGAAGGGAAAGAAGACGCTGAAGAAGAAGCAGGTGGTGAAGAACAACACGAAGCCCAGCGACGCCGCCCTGACGACCCGCGCTCTCACGTGGCTCCGAGAGCACTACGATGACGTCACCGACGACTTCGTCATCGAGGGCAAGGACGGCAAGACCAAGCGCACTTCGAAGCGACTCAGCCGCAAGTTCGACAAAGTGAAGGTCGTTTGGCATTCGGAGAACGACAAGGGATGCAAGCCGGACAAGGTGCTCGGTTACCGTGCATCCGGTCAGCCGCGCACGGTTCACATCTGCACCAAACGCCAGTTTCCCGGCGGAACGAGCTCAGTCAGTGACGCGAAGTTCTGCAGCTTCGTCGGCACCATCTTTCACGAGATCGCCCACACCGCGCGGGTTCCGAAGAGCAAGGTCCACAACGACGCCAGCAATCCGGACCGCACGAAGGATCACGTCTACCAGCTCGGCATCAAGGCCGAGAACGCGTGTCGCGCCGACCTCGGTGTGAAGTAATCAGCCTTCCGCCCCTGAAGAACGTCGCTCGACGACGGCGCACCGAAGGCCCGGGACCTCCCGGGCCTTTCGTGTATGGGGGGTGTCAATCGAGGCTCCGGCCCTCGCCTCACCTCGTCGACGACTGGTGCTCGAGCTGCTCGGCGATCTCTTGCCAGTACGGTTCCGGTTCACAGACGCAGATCGGATCGGCGTACTCCTCGGGGTCTTCCCGTCCCTCAGACGCGCTCCCCTTGGCCGCAGTCCGTCGCCCCTCGGAACGGCTGACGTCACGCTGCTGCTGAGCGCGCTCCTGTCTTCGCTTACGTGAGGCTTTCGGCGCAGGCTTGGAGGTGTCTCGTTCACTCATCACATCAAGGAAAGCACCGACAGCCAGCCAGGCAACGCGGTTGCCACCCAAGGGGCCCCACCCCAAGATGCTTTCATGGCCATCCAACTGAACCACCACATCGTGCACGCACGAGACCCCGAAGCGTCTGCCCGATTCATGACGGAGATCCTGGGCTTGGCCGAGCCTACGACGTTCGGTCACTTCGTCGTCGTTCAGACGGCCAACGGAGTGAGCCTCGACTTCATGGGAACCGACGACGAGCGCTACCTCGTCCCGAATCACTATGCCTTTCTGGTGAGCGACGAGGAGTTCGACGAAATTGTCGGTCGGATCCAAGAGCGCGGCCTCGACTATTTCGCCGACCCCTCGGGCAAAAAGAAGGGACAGATCAACCATCACTTTGGCGGCCGTGGCGTCTACTGGGCGGACCCTGACGGCCACTGGCTCGAGGCGATCACTCAGCCCTACACGAGGTGACTGGCCATCCCCGATATCTTAAGCGCGAGCGCGCCCGTCAAGCTTGAGTTTTGGCGAGGCTTTCGCGAGCACCGGAGCGGAACGTACGTGGGTACTTGAGCACTCACCCACCGGCAGGCGTTTCGTCGAGTGGCAGGCAAGCAAGCCTCCGACTGATGACGTCGCAAAGCGCCATGATCGTGGCTTGGGGGTTCACTGCGCTGGCCTCGGGAAAAATGCTCCCGTCACAGATGTAGAGCCCCTCGGTGCCGTGCACCTTCCCGCTTTCGTCGACCGTGCCTTTTCCCGCCTGCGTGTGCATTGGGCAGGAACCGAAGATGTGCGTCAGCGTGTTCTGCAAGCCCTCCGCCCGGAGCGAGGTATCCAGCAAGGAATCCGCGTCCGCCTTGGAGCGCATTTTCGTGACGGCGCCGGGTACCCCGCTCATGACGTATCGCGCACCGATGTCGAGCAACCCAAGCGCGGCCGTCCGCAAACCTCGGTTGACCGTATGCGCGTCGCCGTCCGAAATCCAAAGGCGCATGTCCGGCATGCCGCTATGTTTCACCGCGACCGATCCGCGAACATCAGCTTTGTAGATGCACGAAATGATCACGGCATTCCGTACGTCTTGCACGTCCTCGAACCATTGCCTCCCCACCCCTCCCCATTTGACGAGGAGCATGCTGGGCGGCGCCCACAGGCTTTCGTACTTGAGCCCTCGGATTTCCGAGCTGAGCGCGCCCCAACCCTGCGTCGCCCCCCTCCACGGCTCGACCAGCTGGTCCATGACGCCCACCACCGCGCCTCCAATGTGCGCGTACAGACTGCCACCGACCGTACCCTGTGCCTTGATTCCGCTCTGAAGGAGAATCACCGGTGTGTGCGCTGCTCCCGCGCTCAGCACGACGCGCGGCGCTCGCACGGTGAACTTGCCGAGCTTGTCCCCACTCATCGGGTCGGACACGTGGCCCGTTACACCCAGCGCCCGATTGCTCGACATCACCACGCGGTCCACGTGACAGCACGTGTAGATGTCCGCGCCGTCGACCAAAGCGTCGAGGAGGTAGGTGCGGTCCATCGACTGCTTTCGCTCGTCGGGACACCCGGTGAGACACTCGCCGCAGCCGTTGCAGTCGCGTACCGCTCGCATCAAAGGTCCGTTTTCGATCCCCAAGCTGTCGAGGACGTCGCGCACCAGAAGACTCTTCCGACCCATGACGCCGAGCGGAGTGGGGCCCACCCCCAAGCGAGAAAACACGCGCGCGTAGGCGGCGTCGAACTCGGGCCTCAAGAACAGCGAAATCCCCGAGAGCGACTGCCACTCCGCCCGCACCCAACCTGGCAGCGGCAGCATGATGGCGGAATTGACGAACGAACCGCCCCCGAGACAGCGAGCCTGAAGTGAAGGGAAAAGCCCCGTCCCTCGCACGGCCCGAAAACCGCCCTCCCAGAAGTGCCGAGCCAAGAACTCGGGCGCGTGGAGCGAATCCGTTGGCTCCGCGCGTGCGCCCGACTCCAGCACGACGGTCTTCAGACCGGCCCGGGCGAAGTTCGCTGCCGCGACGCTACCGCCCGGTCCAGAGCCGACGACCACGACGTCGGCGCGGATCTCGAACCCGCTCCGCACGTCTTCTAGCTCTTGCAACATGTTCGCCCCTCCATCCCGAGTGCCCCCATGGCCGCCGGATGGGAAAGATAGATGAGCGTGCCCGTCGCTTTGAGGCCGTCACCCACGAGGCGGAGGAACGGGACACGCGAGGAGCGAAAGTGGCGTACGGTGTCGACGCGACGCTCGAGCGGAAGCGAGCTGAATGTGCGAAACCCGCGCGCCAGAACGACCGTGGACAGCTCGACGAACACGTAGAGGGCCAGCAGTAATCTGCGCTGCTCCGGAGGAAGGCGCCCCAAGTGCTGCCAAGTTCGCTCCACGACGCGCGCTTCGCGAAAGTTGGGCATCCCGCGGTCGTTTTCTGGGAAAAGCGCTTCGCTCACCCCGATGATCGCGCGGTCCGCGATCCTGCTCACCAATCGCAATGCCATCCGAACCCCCCAGGCCCCCTCGGAGAGGGGCGAACCTGGGGACGGAAGCTACCGCCACGCGGCGAGGGTTGCTACCGGGCGGTTTTCACCTGGCGAGTTCCAGCCATCGCCTCCGCCACGCCGAAATGAGCTGACCCGTCAGCGACCGAAACCGCGTTCCGGAGGAGGCATCGCCCGTGCCGCCATCGTCGCATGCACGAATCGGATGCCTTGGTTTCGAATCGCGAGGGTCCATGCTTGTCGACCGCGGCGACGTGATCCACGGGTTCGGTATGGGAAGGGGGGTGCGCTCGAGAACGTGGATCGGCGCTGGACTGAGCGTCGCTCTGGGACTGTGCGCGACGGCAGGGTGTCGAGGCGAGGCGGTCGAAGGTTCCGGCCTGATGAAGGAGCGGACACTCGACGCCGAAGGATTCACCCGGCTCTCGGTGTGCTGCGGGTTCGGCGTCCACCTCACCCTCGGCGACGAGGAGGGGATTCAGGTCGAAGGTGATTCGAACATCGTCGATCACGTCGTCGCCCGGCGCGAAGGTTCGCTCCTTCAGGTGAAGTACGACGACGACTTCGTCCAATACGACCCATCGGAGCCGGTACAAGTGAACGTGACAATGCGAGACGTCGAGGACATCGCCCTTTACGGAGGCGCCGACTTCACAGCCGATTCCCTCTCGACCTTCGAGCTGAAGCTCGCGGCCAGCGAAGGCAGCGCCTTTCACATCAGCGAGCTGAACGCCGAACAGCTCGAGGTGCAGTTGAGCAGCTCGAGTCGCCTCGAGGTGCTCGACGGCAGCATGGACTCCCAAAACGCCCGGCTGAGCTCGGGCAGTGACTATCTCGTCAATGCAGAGACGCCAGATGTCGAACTCCATCTCCGAGGAGGCAGTCAGGCCATGGTGCGCGCTTCCGAGACGTTGAACATCGAAGCGAGTGATGGAAGCCGCGTCGAGTTCTACGGAGATCCGACGGTGTCGGAAGATCTGTCGGGTGGAAGCGAGACCGTTCAGCTCGAAGTCCAGCCGTAGGCGCTCACGACGCCCACGTCGTCACCCGCCAGCGTAACGACATGAGTTCGCTTCGAGGCGCACAACTCCAAAAAGTGAGCCCTTTGCCAAGCCTCGTCCCATCCCCAAAGCGCTTCGATGTGGTGGCCATAGACGCGTCGATGCAGGTCGAACATCCACGGGTAATCCGTGTCGAGCGCGATTCGCAATTGGCAAGGAGCCACCGCTGCCTCAGAACTTGCCGTAGAAGTCACTGATATCGAAAAAGAGTTCTACCTCTTCTCCCTCCGCGGTCGCAATCGTCAGCTTGTCGACCGTGCGACCTCCACAGTCGATCACCGACTGTTCCCTCAACTGAGCGTTGGGGTAGCGCTCGCGAATCCAGTCGTATTCAGCCGGTACTCCGTCGAACGAGCTCTCTGCACCGACGATCACGACGGCTTCCTCGCAGGACAGTCCCGTCCCCCCTTCGTAAGTGATACCACCAGCGCCAGACGCCCTCTCCGGCGCTTCGTTTCGAGGCGCGGGCGAGTCGCTTCGCGCCTCGGATGACGGCCCCCTACCAGGTCCCGGCGACGACACGGGCGCTCCGCGCCCGACACGGGCGACGTCGGCTCACTCGCGCTCGCCGAGGTCGCACAGCCCGCGGTCGCGAGAATCAAGACGGCAAGACAAGTGAATTCGCAGAACTGCATTGGCTCCCTCCGGGCGCCACCCTAGCGCGATCATCGCTTGCGATCATCGTAGAAAGTCGAGCGACCCGTGCGAACCCCGAGGAAGCGGCAGGTCTGTCCGCGGAAACCGTCGGGCGCCTACGCTCGCGGGGCTCGTTTCTCGAGCCAAGCGTAAAACTCGGCAAGCCCATCACCGCGGGTGGCCGAGATCCCCAAGAACTGCACTCGGGGGTTCACCTTCTCGAGACACCTCTCGAAGAACGCGACGTCGAAATCCACGTAGGGCAAGAGATCGATCTTGTTGAGCAAGACCAACGATGCGCCACGGAAGACATACGGGTACTTGAGCGGCTTGTCGGCGCCTTCCGGCACGCTCATCAGAGCGATGCGCACTTGCTCACCGAGGTCGAAGAGCGCAGGACACACGAGGTTCCCGACATTCTCGATGGCGACCAACGTTCCCTCTGAGGGCGCGAGCTTCGCGAGGGCCCGCGCTACCATGCTGGCGTCAAGGTGACACCCGGTCCCCGTGTTCACTTGGACGGCGGGCGCACCAGCTGCTCTCACGCGGTCAGCGTCCCTCTCCGTCGCCTGATCGCCCTGAACCACGACGATGGGTCGTCGCCCCGCGTGGTCTCGAATCGTTCGTTCGAGCAGCGTCGTCTTGCCCGACCCCGGCGAGCTCACGAAGTTGATCGCGCAGAGCTCGTGCTCCTCGAACCAGATCCGATTCTGGTGCGCCAAGCGATCGTTCTTGTCGAGGAGCGCAGCCTCCACCCGAACGCGACGTGCCTCGGAGGACTCGCTCTGATGCACGCCAGGGGTCCGTACCTCGTGAGCGCGCTCCTCAGCGTGCTCGTGAGCGGACGGGCCGTGCGCAGGAGTCCCCGCCATCGCGCCGGTCGTGCAACCGCAAGTTCCGCACATCACGCCACCTCCATTTCGACAATCCGAAGTTCGCTCCCGGTGAGCCAATCCAGGTCGAAGTCACCGCAGGCGCACCTTCCGTAGGGTGCGTCGAGCTCCACAACCTGGTCGCATGAGCGACAGCGCGCTCGCGCCTTGGGTTGCACGACCTCCAGTTGCGCTCCCTCGACGCACGTCCCCGCCGTCGCCAGGTCGAAGCAGAAGCCGAGGGCGTCTGGAAAAATCGCTGTCAGCACTCCCACCTCGATGCGCACCTTCGTTACCCGCGCGCCTTCCGCGCGCTCCTCCGCACGCTCCACGATCTCGAGCGCGACGCCGAGCTCATGCACGACCCACCTCTCCATGCACGCGACGCCAGCTACCCGACGCTCGCTCAATCCGCACGAACATGTGGGCACTCACGAAACCACCTCGAGCTCGTCGCCATCGAAGAAGAAGCGGTGACCCGGTTGTCCGTGCTCCCCGAGGTCACTTCCGGGATCGGAGTCGATCGTGATCGCATAGTGGTAGCGCCCTTCGAGATCTTGCTCGACGCCGCAGACGGTCCCGCGCTCGTCGGATAGAACGAGATCCCACACGTCACCGCCGCCCCGGGGACGAATGATCACGCGGTCTCCAGGTGTCAGAAGCGCTTCTTCGTCCGGCGAGTGCCTCGCACCCTCGACGCCGTGCAGCGCGAGGAGCGGGTCGCCCGAGTCACTGGGGCTCTCGGGAGCGATTTGCGGGTAGTCGTAGAGGATGACCGGGGACGAGAGCAGCGTGTTTCGCGACCCCTCGGGACCCACCAGCACGGGAAACACTCCCTCGTTCCTGCACCGAGCGACGTACGACTCGACCTTCCGTGGCGGTTCGAGACAGGAGGTAAATTCGCCTCCCTCGCACGCAACGAGGACGTGCGCCGCCGCGAGAGAACGAAGGTAGACCTCGTCGCGTTCGACGGTCGTCCCCCTCAGAGTGCTGTCGTTGCTCACCTCGACCGCGATCCGGAAGACTCCCGGTTCGAGCTCGACGGCCGAGCACTCGATGTGCCCTCGAACCACCTCCTGGTGACGACCGATGCTGGCCTCCTCCCAGGTCGCGCCTTGAAATTCGAAGGGGCGCCTCGTCTCGGAGCCAGCCTCGTTCCCTTCGAGCTCGAGTTCGACCGACCGCTCCATCGCCTCGAACCAGGGAGCCTCACCCGGGCTGTCGACCCGTCGGATGGGGTGCAGGAAGCGCACCCCGATGCGCAGGAGGGGCGCCTCGCCGCAAACGACGAACTCCGTCCGCAGATGGCAGCGCTCGTTCGCTTCCCGACAGAAGGCTCGGGGGTACAGGGTTCCGAAAGCCCACCGCCGCTGGTTTTTCAGCAGCGTCCGTCGATACGGATAAAGGACGTAGCCCTCGTACGACAAGGCGCGTGAGAGGCGCTCCGCGCCTTCCCACGTCATGACACCCCCATCTCCCCCCAGCGGGGAACCCCAGCCCTGGTCGGGACGCTCGTTTGGCTTCCGGGTGAGTGAGACGGACAGGTCGTTCATGGGGCCTCCAGGGATCGAAAGAACACGGGGCGTGCGCGCCCACACCACAGGCGAAATTTCAGCAAATTCTCGGGAGCTGTTGCCCCGAGAGCAGGGACACCACACGCTCTCCACCGATCGACGACCGGAGAGTCACGCGCCCCGCGGAGCCATCCGTCACCTCACCGACGACGGCTGCCTGCTTCCCATCCGGATGCTGGCGCAACGCCTCCAGGGCAGTCCCCGTCTCCTCGGGTGGAACGATCGCAACGAGCTTGCCCTCGTTGGCGACGTAGAGGGGGTCCAGCCCGAGCAACTCACAAGCACCTTTCACCTCTGGGCGGATGGGGAGTACTACTTCCTCGAGACGAATCGCCACGCTCGAGGAACGCGCGATTTCGTTCAAGGAGCTCGACAGGCCACCTCGGGTCGGGTCGCGCAGGGCGCGCGTGTTCGGTGCGGCCTGAAGCAGCACCTCCACGAGGCCTACGAGAGGACGCGTATCGCTGACGAGGCTCGTCTCGAGTTCGATCCCCTCACGCACGGCGACCATGGCGATCCCGTGGTCACCCAAAGTGCCCGACACCAACACTCGGTCCCCGGGTCGTGCATTCTTGGCCGAGAGGCGACGACTCGCGGGAACGCGGCCCACTCCGCTGGTGGTGACGTAAACCCCGTCCCCCTTGCCGCGCTCCACCACCTTCGTGTCCCCGGTCACGATGCGAACACGAGCCTCGTCGGCAGCTCGACGCATCGATAGAACGATCTTGCGAAGCGACGCGATCGGAAACCCCTCCTCGAGGATGAAGGCAGCCGACAAGTACTCCGGAACTGCTCCTCCCATGCAGAGGTCGTTCACCGTGCCGTTGACCGCGAGGTCGCCCACGTTCCCCCCCGGAAAGAAGGTGGGGCTCACGACGAACGAATCGGTGGTGAAAGCGAGGCGCGTCGCTCCCGCCGCGTCCTGTCCGGCCTCCGCCGCCATGCGGCCCCAACTCAGAATCGCCTGATCTTCTTCGTGCTCCACTGAGTCGGTTCCGAGCTCCTCGAGGAAGACCTCGGTCAGGAGCTCGTGGCTCAGGCGCCCCCCGCTCCCGTGTCCCAAGACGACCCGATCGTAGCGAGACACCGGAACCGGGCAGGCCGCGTCCCAATCCGGTTGCTCCTGCCGTTGCACGACCGCCGTGGAAGCTCTCAACGGAGGCGGAAGCTTGTTCACGGGGACGCCTCCGGGGTCGGTGCCACGAGCGGCAAGCGTCGGTGAGGTATCCGCCCATACGCAAAGTATGCCGCGCACGCGCCTTCCGCGGACACCATGGTGGCACCCAGCGGCTGATCCGGCGTACATCGAGAACCAAACGCAGAGCACTCCGTCGGCTTGGCGATTCCCCGCAGGATTTTTCCGCTGATGCAACTGCGAGGCTCATCCGTTCGAATCCGTGCGACGTCGAAACGCCTCTCCGCGTCCAAGTTCCGATAGGCGGAGGAGAGGCGAAACCCGCTCTTCGGGATCGACCCGACACCGCGCCACTTCTGGTCGACGACCTCGAACACCTCCTCCATGACGGCTCGGGAACGGTGATTTCCTCGTACGCTGACCGCCCGCCCGTACTGGAGCTCGACTCGTGGCGCGCCCGATTCGAGCAGACGCACCGTACGCAGCACCCCCTCGAGCAGGTCCACGGGCTCGAACCCGGTTACCACGATGGGAACGCGGAAGTGCTTGGCGATCGCCTCGTATTCGTCGGTCCCCATGACCGTGCACACGTGCCCCGGGCCCAGGAAGCCTTCGACACGACGACCCGGAGTCTGCAAAATCGACGTGAGCGCGGGTGGCACCAGGACGTGCGAGACGAGCAACGAGAAGTTGTCGATGCGCCGTCGTAGGGCCTCACGGGCCACCATCGCGTTCGCGGGGGCGGTGGTCTCGAAGCCGATGGCAAAGAAGACGACTTGTCTTTCCGGGTGTGCCTCCGCCAGACCGAGTGCGTCGAGGGGCGAATAGACGATACGCACGTCGGCGCCGTGGGCGCGCCGAGCGAACAGGTCCCCGTCGGACCCGGGAACCCGCAGCATGTCGCCGAAGGAGCAAAAAATGACCTCTGGCTGCGCTGCGATGGCGTGTGCCCGATCGATCATCTCGAGCGGAGTCACGCAAACGGGGCACCCCGGGCCGTGAAGGAGCTCGACGGCGTCGCCCAACAATTCGTCGAGTCCATAGCGAACGATCGCGTGGGTCTGCCCGCCGCACACCTCCATGACCACCCACCTCCGAGTCACCTCGTGATGGATGCGTTCAGCGAGGCGCAGAGCCGCGTCGCGGCGACGGTATTCGTCCAAAAACCTCACGAGGTGGCCTCCAGACCGTCCGCACCGAACGCGCTTCCTTCACCGGCGGACTCGAACTCATCGGTGGGTTCGTCCAACACGGGCAATTGCTCGAGCAATTCGAAGATACGGGCGGCTTCGCGCTCGTCGATGCGAGTCAGCGCGAAGCCGACGTGAACCACTACGTAGTCACCAGGAGCCGCTTCGGGGACGTACTCGAGGCAAACTCGTCGCACCACACCATCGAAGCTCACTCGCCCCATCCGGATCTCACCGTCCGGCGTGACCTCGATGACCTTGCCGGGCACCCCCAAACACATCGCCGCAATTCCCCCTAAGCGTCCCCCCCTCGGGCCGCCGCGATCGCGAGTTGTCCGAGCGCCAGCCCTCCATCGTTCGGAGGGACTTTCTGGTGACGAAAGACCTCGAACCCCATCCACTTCAGGCCGTCAACCATCATTTTCGTGAGCACGGAATTGCAGAAGACACCGCCACTGAGCGTCACGCGGGATAAACCGGTTCGCTGGCGGATCCTCGCGCAGACCTCAATCGTCGTCGAAGCGATCCCCCGATGCACCCGTCGCGCCAAGGCCTCCCGCGGAGTGCCCCTCGCCAAATCGTCGACGAGGGCTCGAAACAGAGGCGCGGGGTCGATCACGAAGCGATCGTCATCGACGACCTCCATCGGGTATCCTTCATCCTCCCGAGCTCGATCCGCCAGGCTTTCGAGCTCGCACCCCGATTGGCCTTCGTAGCTGAGCCGCTTCATCCCCAGAATCAGTGCCCCGGTCGCATCAAACAAACGCCCCACGCTGGTGGTCGAGGGGGAGCGGCCCCCGTCGTAAAGGGCACGAAGCGCCCGCAACGCAGGCGCGGAAGGCGCCCGAACCCAGCGCTCGGCCGCGTTTTCGAGCCCCGCTCGCCAAAGCTGCGCCGCAGCCGCTCTCCACGGCTCGACGGCAGCGCTATCTCCACCCAGCAGGGGCATCGGGGCCAGATGGGCGGCGCGTCGGAAACTGTCGTACCCGCCAACGAGCACCTCTCCTCCCCAGGCCGTGCCATCCAATCCGTAGCCGACACCGTCGAAGCAGACGCCAATCACGTCGCCATCCAGACCGTGCTCGGCCATGCACGCCGCCATGTGGGCGTGGTGATGCTGCACCGCCAAAAGCGCGATCCCCTCCTCCTGCGCGCGCTCAAGAGCGTACTGGGTGGACGAATAGTCGGGGTGGAGGTCGTGCACGAGTCGTTCGGGGTGGAACCGGAACAGGCGCTCGAATGACACCACGCCGCGCCGCCACGCCTGGTCACTGCAGAGATCGTCCAAATCGCCGAAGTGGGGTCCGAGCACCGCTCGCGCTACCAGTCCTAGGCCGAACACCGCCTTGAATTGCCCCCCCACGGCCAAGGTCTTCACCGCGAGCTCGCGCGGAAGGGCGATCGGCGCGGGTGATTCCCCGCGAGAGCGACGCACGGGAAGACGCACCCCGTCGACGACCCGTCGTACGCCGTCCTCGCAAGGCACTGCGATCGGGCGATCGTGCGAAAGAATCAGGTCCACGACGTCACCCAGACGCTGGATCGCTTCCTCTTCCGTCGTCGCAATGGGCTCACCCGATCGATTTCCACTGGTCATCACGAGCGGGCGCCCGACCGCTCTCAGCAACAGGTGATGAAGCGGCGTGTACGGCAGCAAGAGCCCTATCGTCGACACCCCGGGGGCAACGCTGGGAGCGAGGAGGGTTTCCCCTCGCCTCGGCACGAGAACGATCGGAGCCGCGCGGTCGCTGAGTTCGTGGACCTCCGCATCCGTCACCGCTCCCACACGAGCGGCTTCGTCCTTGTCAGCCACCATCACGGCAAAGGGCTTCGCATCGCGCAACTTTCTCGCGCGAAGCAGACTCACGGCCCGTTCGTTGGTAGCGTCACACGCCAGGTGAAACCCACCCAACCCGCGCACGGCAACGATCCCGCCTTCGACGAGAACGGCGCGCGCGGCCTCGATCGGTGGTCGAGCGAGCAGCACGCCGTGCGAGTCGAGCACACGGAGCTCGGGACCACACGACCTACAAGCGATGGGTTCCGCGTGGAACCGGCGACTTTGCGGACTTGCATATTCCTCCGCACAGGATGAGCAAAGGGGAAAGTCCCGCATGGTCGTGCGAATTCGGTCGTAGGGCGTGTCCTCCGCGATGCTGAGACGCGGTCCACAGGACGTGCACGTGATGAAGGGGTGCCCAAAGCGCCGGTCCTCCTGACGGAACAGCTCTTCGAGGCAAATGTCGCAGGTCGCCGTGTCGGGCGGGATCTCCGGCGCACCCGGAGCTTCGAGCAAGCTGTCGCGAATCGAAAACGTGGTGTCTCCACGCACTGCCACGTCCCTGGACGAGATCTCCGAGATATCCGACAGTGGAGGTGCCTTCCGCCTCAGCCCTTCCTCGAAGCGAGCGATCAGCTCCGACGGACCTTCCACTTCGATGTAGACGCCGGGTCCGCCATTTTGGACGTGCCCGCCCAGACCGGAGGTCACGGCGAGCTCGTACACGAAGGGGCGAAATCCCACTCCCTGAACCCGCCCTCGAACGAGGATCGACTTCCGCACCTGAGTCGCTTTGCGCAAATCTGGCGTGATGCTCCGCCTGAGTTCGGCCGTCAAACCCCAAGGTTGCGGGAATCCAACAGGGAAAAACCCAGCACCTGCGCGCAGACTAGGTACGCTACCGGAAGGACAGACGGCCCTCGGAGGGCCGAACGAAACGCCGGGGTGAGCTGCGCTCGAGTCGAATGGACGTCTTACCCTTCCTCGTAGACCTTGTGCTTCGGTCGCCCCTCCAAGATTGCATCGCGCCCCCACCGGGTGGTTCGTGCGAACTCGGGTGACGCGACGAAGGCGTCGAAGGAGCTCCTGCTGTCCCATTCCGAAACGACCATGTAGTGCCTGTCGGCATGGGCATCACGGTACAGACGGGTGTTCACGTGTCCGGACATGCCTTGCATGGCGCTCATCACCAGCGCGAACTTCTTCTCGAAGGCCGGACCTTTCCCCTCACGAATTCGATAGTTCATTCCCACGGTGATCATGCCGTTCCCCCCAATTCGTTCACCTCGGAAATCTGGAGTCGCTCATTCGAGCCAGACCTCGACCTGCCTTCCGGCTTCGTCGAGAGAAAGAGAGCCGTTTTGGCGAAAGTGACTCCGGATCGCCCGCAGGGCAACGACATCGAGGTCGACCTATCTGCGGCTCGGGGCGCTCTTCGCAAACCTCACTGACTGAGCGCCGTGTTCGCCACCCACTGGCATTCTTCTTTGAGGTCGTAGTAGTCGGACAGCAAGATCCGCTTGGCCTTCTGACGGCAGACCTTGACGTACGTGAGCCTGCGACCACACCCGCTAACACCGATGGTCTTCGGATCGAGCTTGTGGAAGCGCAGCGCTTCGCGCGGGCAGTCCATTTCGAAAGGTGCTCGCCTTTCGACCGGGTGATCGTTCGGGTCCGCGACCTTGGACCCGTTCTGCCCTCCAGCACACCCCAGCACACTGAGCACGACCAAGAAGAAAAGAAGACGCATCGAATCGAACACCCGGAAGTCACCCGCAGCTGCGGTTCAGTGAGCTGCGGTTCAGTGAGGTGCGGTTCAGCTGACCGCAGTTCAGTGGAGCCGCCACCTTAGGCGATCGGGCGACTTCGCCCAAGGGTGTATCGAGGGGCCTTGAGAGAGCGATACTTCCGCGGAGGCACCGGACCGGCGCGACTGTCGCGCTCGGGGCAGCTTCACCGCAAGACGCCGATCGTCATCGAGCTGCCGCACAGCGAGAGTTCTTGGGAACCGACACCACGACCTGATGATTTCCGACGGCGACGTCGAGAGGCAGGACCACCTCGCCACCAAAACGTCCGGCTTGGTCCGTTGCCAGGGAACCGAGCCGGACGGCTGCGCCCCCTTCGAGTTCGAGCTCCACGTCGACTCGCCCGAAGGAGCAGGGAACGCCGTCGGTCGCCACTTTCCCCACCACGCGCAAAGGATGCCCGCGGCGCACACTGCTTTCGATGGCCTGGACCCGGACCTCGGGCTGCGGGCTCGCCTCCTGGCCCGAACCGCGCGTCGAGGAAGAAGCAGGCGGAGGCTCGGGCACCGGCATCCCCGGCGACGACGAGGACCCCGCCGAGGGCTGACTGCCAGAAGTGGGAACCCCGAGATCGAGTCCCGGTGACGCGTGCTCCGGCCACCCAAACGGATCGCTCGGTGGCCGATGCACGGGACCGTCGGAGGGGCGTTCGAGGTTCAGCGCTCCCGCGGCTCCCCCCAAATCGATCCGGTGCCAAACTCGTCCGTCCGATACTTCCACCCACGCGTGCGCCTCGTTGTGCACCATGCGCGTGGGCAAACCAAGCGACAGCGCAGTGATCAAAAATGCGTAGGAGCGATGCCGGCACACCCCCTTCTGCGAAAGGGCGAGCTCCTCGTAGAGTGCTTCCGTCGTCGCGGCTTGGGGGATCTCCTCAGACGGTGCGAACGCGCGAAAATGGTTCACCAAGCGCGACAGCGCCTGCGCCGGGGTCATCGAGTCGCGATCCACACCGATCGCCTCGACGACTCGAGCCGCCTCATCGCGCGCGGCGCTGGGGAGGGGCTCGGCGAGGGGCGCGAGGGCGGCCCACGAGGTGTTCGCAAAGCGACTCCCGAACACTTCTCGGGGGATCGAAAGCTGCATCAACACGCGGGCCCGTTTCGAACGCTCCGCCACGATGAACCAGTTGTCCGCACCGTCCGCCACCACACGAAACGGGGTCGGCGGGTCGACGCGCAGCGCGCGAATTTTCGCGCCAGGGCCCACGCTCGGGATGCGCACCGGAGAGCCCTCGACAAGATCGACCTCGAGATCACCGTAGAAGGCATCCTCTCCTGCCTCCACCTCGCCGCCGATGGCCAGCTTCCGCAGATTGCGATCAGCTACTGTGAGCTCTAGATGCGGTCCCACCGAGTCGAAAGCGTACGAGCGCTTGAACGGAACGACGCTCGGTGAGAACGGCTCGTCGTAACTCACGACGTCCGGCTGCGTCGTCATGCGGTCGATCTGGTACGTGGCGTCGGGGCTCGTCGGCGTGCTGGCGCCGCCATAGACCGAGCGCGGGCGCGGCGCCTGAGGCGAGCGGTCGCTCGGTGCGCTCACGACACCGCTCGGAGTGTCGATGGCGGCAGGAAGGCTCCCGTCACTGGTCGTCGCCCTTCGATTCAGATCGTCTGCGGGCGACGGTTCGAAGCGTTCGTGGAGGATCGGTCCCGCGACGAGATTTTCCCCCAAAAACAACACCGAAACGGCGCAAGGCACCGCCCAGCGGGAAAAGGAGCGTCGCAGGAGTCGCATCAGGGAGAGTGTAACCGCTCCGGACCTTTCGACCACTGCGCCCGCGCGACGAGCTCCGGCCCAGCGTCTGAACGCCCGAAAGAGCAGCCGTGTGAAATTTCACGTCGCCTCCCCTCATCGCGCGAAACCGAAAGCGCCGTGGAATCGAGCCGGTTTTCGTCGCCCCATCGCGCCACGCGATTCACGAGCGACATGGGCTTCGTCACTTGAAGGTGTCCTCGGGCAGCCTGCTATAGTCCGGCCCGCATGACACGTGATGGGATGATGGAGGGGGCTGAAGCCTCGTCCGAGAAGACACTCCAGCAGCAGCTCAAGGATCTTCCAGCAGACGCACGACGCTCCCTCGAGGCTCACGGCTTCGATCCGGCGTGGCTGCTCCGGATGGCGACGCGCCTCACCGGGGAGTCTCAGCACTCGAACGTGGTCAGTGGAAAGCTGGAGGCCCCGGCTCCCGATGACGTGATCTCGCTGCCTCCCGATGGCAGCGCCGAATACCAGCGTCTCCACGAACTCGGCGCCCAGGCCCTCCGCGCCGGTGAAGTTGCCCTCGTCGTTCTCGCGGGTGGAATGGCCACGCGCATGGGCGGCGTGGTGAAGGCCCTCGTCGAGGCCCTGCCGGGCAGGACATTTCTCGACCTGCGCCTCGCCGAAGTCGATGCCCTCACCGAGACGCACGGCTCGCGCCCCCCCCTCTGGCTGATGACGAGCCCGGCCACCGACGCGGGCATTCGCGAAGCTCTGGGCTCCCGCCTCGACGGCAAAGCGATCGGCGTCTTCTGCCAGTACCTCTCCGCACGCCTCACCCCCGAGGGAAAGCTGTTCCGCGACGCCCAGGGCGCGCCCAGCCTGCACTCACCGGGCCATGGGGATCTGCCCGACGCGCTACGTGAAAGCGGCCTGCTCCAGGATTTCATCGCCCAAGGGGGCCGCGTCGTCATGACCACCAACCTCGACAATCTGGGCGGCGGTCTCGACCCGGCCGTGATCGGATTTCACCTCGATGGCCGCACCCAGGTCACCTGTGAAGTCGTCGACAAGGTGGGCAGCGATCGCGGAGGAATTCCCGTTCGACTCGACGGAAAGCCCGTGGTCCTCGAAGAGTTCCGACTGCCCGACGATTTCGATCCGACCAGGGTGCCCGTGTTCAACGTCAACACCTTCATCTTCGACGCCAAAGCGCTTGCGGATCTCGACTTCGACTGGACCTACTTCACGGTCGAGAAAAAAGTCGACGGCACCCCCGTGGTTCAGTTCGAACGCCTCATCAACGAGGTCACCTTCGCTCTGCCCACTCGCTACCTGCGTGTTCCTCGTGAAGGGGCCGCTTCCCGCTTCTTACCGGTCAAGGACTTCGACGAACTCGCCGCCCGCCGAGACGAAATCACACAGGTGGCGCGTTCGCGGGGCATGATCTCCGCTCAAAAGTGAGCTTTCCGTGAACGCACGCAAATTCCTCGAAAGGACCGGGGCCGGTGCCCTGGCGCTCCTCGCCGTCACCGTCTCCACGAACGCCATCGCCCAAGACCCGGTGCAGCGGCCCACTCGCCTCCCGGCAATCGGTCGCGCCGCCGCGAGCAACTCGGATTCGACGGCGCTCGTGCAGAACCCGGCCAACCTCGCCTTTTTGCCGGCTGCCGAGCTGCGCTGGCAGGGGTACTTCCTGGACGAAGCTGCCCGCATCCCTTCGCAGGGCCACTCCTTCGCGCTCGCCTTTCCCCTGCCGTACGTTCCCTTGGCCACCGGGCTGCGCTTCGACTTCGTCGATCCGCCCGACACCGCGTCGGACGAGATGTTCGGTCGAAGCGCCAACTACCAGTGGCTCACCTGGGGCTTCGCCATCGGCTCGGAGACGGCTGCCCTCGGCGGCAGCCTCGAGTGGTCCTACTCGGACACTCCGGCGGCGCACGACTACGCGACGGGTTCCGTAGCGCTGAGCATCCGCCCGAGCGACTACCTCGGCCTTTCGATCATCGGCGAACAGCTCAACGCCCCCAGCAGCGAGCTCGGGGCGCGCCTCGGCGACGGCTACAACCTCGCAGCGGCCATTCGACCGCTCGGGACTGACGCTCTCGAAGTCGGCATCGAGGGTCGCTTCATCGACGAGGAGGGTGGCTATTGGGCGCCCCGAGGCGTCCTCGACTTCGCCGTCCCCCATGTCGGCCGGATCCGCGGTGACTTCACGCTCGTCGACCCCGATTCGACACGCCGAGAGCGAAGCTGGACCGCCGGTGCGGAGCTGGTGCTCTTCGGCAATCCCATGGGTGGCTCGGTGGAACTCGATGCCGGCACTCGGTTCGGCAACGGGCTCGGCTCCGAAGCGAATGGTCACGTTCTCGACGACCTGACCTTCGAAGTGGCGTTCCGCGGCTTCCGCGAAAACTCCGGCGGAACGGGGATCCCCCACGCGCTTCGCATTCGCATTGAAGACACTCCTGGAGCGCGCGGGCACGCCGCGCTCTTGCGTCGCCTGTGGAGCGCCGCCGACGACGAGCCGGCTACACGCGCCGTCGTGCTCGAGATCCGCACTTCACCGGCGGGTTCACTCGCGCACATTCAGGAGCTCCAGGACGCAATCTATTACCTGAAGCAGAATGGCAAAAAGGTCCTCTGCCACTTGGAAGACGCCTCGGGAACGGCGCTCTACCTGTGTGGAGCGGCCGATCGAATCTTGATCAACCCGGCAGGCGGCATTCGCTTCGCTGGGTTGCGGACCCGCTTTTTCTACCTGCGGGATTTGCTCACCAAGCTCGGTATCAAGGCGGACTTCGTTCGCATCGGCAAGCACAAGAGCGCGCCGGAGATGTTCGTTCGCAGCCGAGCCACCGAAACGGGTCGCGAGGACAAGATCGACTTGCTCCGCCAGGTCGACATGGAGCTCACGAGCTCCCTCGCGCGCGGGCGGCATCTGACCCCCGAGGCGGTACGCGCTGCCATCGAAAAAGGCCCGTTCATCTCCGCTGAAGCCAAGCGAGAGGGCTTCGTCGACGGTTACGCCTTCGACGACATGTTGGAAGACGAGGTGAGCAAGCTCGTGGGCGGCCAGCTACCCTTGATGGAGGACGAGCGAGCCGCACGAGTCCCCGAGCGCTTCGGCCCCCAGCGGAGCGTCGCCGTCGTCTACGTGGAAGGCGACATGGTCGACGGCAGAAGCCAGAAGATCCCTTTCCTCGGCATCCACACGGTCGGCGGCTTCATGGATCTGCCGGCCGATGGTATTCGTCGCCGGTTTGGTGCGGACGCACAAACCCTTCACCAGCAGGCGGTGGGTGAGGGCTGGACGCCGTTG